>CAZWYZ010000016.1:0-2948 GCA_964638785.1 uncultured Pseudomonadales bacterium | reverse complement strand
CGCTGTGCAAACTATTGGTTCTTTTAGGCGGTATTGGGATATTCTTTTCAATTATCTTTGCTCCTGTTGTTCTCCTCATAGGTGCGTTCCCAGGTCAAAACACATTTGGCTCATGGCTGCGAAGCTTAATTGAGAATCTGATGGTCTTCCCCGTTCTCATACTTCTTATTTTTATTGCGAACTACTTTACAAAAGTAACATTGACTCAAGATATAGACACACTTGGTTTTTCACCACCACAACTTGGATCAAACCAAACTCAAGGTGGATTTGCTGTCTACAAAGCATTAATCCCTTTTGCTGCTATCTTGGCTATGCCAGAAGTGTTGAAACTAACGAAAGGAATGATGAAAGGTAAGATAGATCTTAGTATGAATGATATTAAACAGAACCTCAAACTCGGTGGTCAACTCGGTATGCCTGTAGTTGCTGGTGCAGCTGGACTTCCAATTGGCGCAGAAAAAGGAGCATTTGATGCTGTTCGATACGGCCAAGGCAATATTATTGGAAGAGCATTGGCGGGCGCAACCATTGGATATAAAAATGACAAGAATGAACGAGTTGGTGGTGCTATTAGAGGTGTTGGAAAAGGATTGGCAGTCGGTCAAAAAGCAGCTGGATTCTACGACAGAGCACTTGAAGGTCAATTACTTGATCCATCTACACAGGTTCGACAGTTTAGTGAACTGTTAAGCGAAGTTAAGGCTGCCAAAAACACTAAGAAAGAGTAATGAGTACTACTCATGTAAATATCGCTATTCTTTCACTCCTCTAGAAGAAAATTAAAATCCCGCCTTCTACCCCTTCTTACCACTTGTTGTGTCTGTACTCTTTTGAGTTGGGTCAAACACATCTTCCATTTCATGGTTATAAGGATCGTTGATCATAAGGCCAATTTCGTGCGCTTCCTCAGGATCAATTGCCAAGGTTGGAATTAGTCTCCTCGGGAAAATGCCATTTGGTGTTGCAACTCTATGGCCTGCAGAATGTTCAGCATGTGCATACAGATAATCACGACGCTCTTCTCTTCTGGCAGAAATAGGTCGTGCAATTTCTGGGATAGTTACCTGACTTAGGGGTTTGGTCCATGCAGCTCTTGCCCAGGCAGCAATAGGAAAGCGTATAAATGGCGGCTTTCTAGAAAACCCTGCAGTAACCGGGTGAAGTTGTTCCACTAGATCACTAATTCCAAGACCTTTTAGACCTTGCTTACGAGCAGCTTCAAGCTGTGAAATCAATTCATGTAATTGTTTATTTCGTTGGAACGCTTTGTCATTTCTCTTTCCTTTCTTGTCTTTAAAGTCAGTAAAAGCTCTTCCAATTGCATAATAGAGAAATGGAACAAATAAATCAGTATGATCACCTTTTATTTTTGTATTTTCAGGAAGACCTTCAAAAAAGATTGGAATTTCTTTCTTAACAACCTTTGCAATTCCCAAGTTCTCTGAAATAAACTTAAAGATATATCCACCCTGTTTGAAAGCATTTTCAGGTAAGTCTCCAATTGCTTTATCCTGCATATCACGCCACTTCCCCAAAGCATCAAGATATTGATCATTCTTTGCAGTCAATGGGACATCTTCTCCACGGATCTTTTCAGTAGGACCTTGCTTGTAAGCTTTGTTTCCCACCCAGGCTCTTTTAAACCCTTTTTCCAATTTAGATCTGAGACCTACAGGTTTTATCTCAACGCCACTACCAAGGTGCATTGTGAGAAAATCGTAAAGATCAGGGTACTCTGAGGCATCAGACATCGGTTTCACTCGATCTTCTTGGCGTATGAATTCTATTGGCATTATTGCCCTTTTATTTAAAAGCAGAAGGTGCATTTTTTCATCCATTCGAACATCTGGAAGATCATTTTGTTTTCGAAGTGAAGTATTGTGCCCCGAGTTAATCCAACCTTTTACATATTCCTTGTAGAAAAGGAGCAAATTCCCATATGCAGTTGGCTCTGCATATCTGCCCGCCTTATGCCCAATCAATTTTTGCGCATAAGAACCGGTTATAAAGTCCTTCTCTCTACTCTGATTGTGAAGCTTTGTTTGCGCTTCTCCCATTCGCAATGCCCAACCGATCATTGGAATATCAAAAGAGTAGATTAAATTCCACACAATATCCCACTGTTGTTGAGGTAATTTACGAATTTTACGTTCAACTTTTCGATATCGACCATCTTCTTGCAAGATCATCGCCCCATGTCCACGATCATCACGAAGGTGAAGTACTTCATCCTGAGGATTACGAGGATTCTTACTATATTCCTTTTCATCTCTCAGAAATTTGCTCTTCAGATGTGTTAACAACCTTTCTTTCCCTGCAGCGTTTCCGACAACGGAAGGATAGTCCAATCCTTCAATATAGTCTGGATCAGCTAATCGCGTTAGGTTTCCTTCTTCATCTTTTTCTTCCCTTCTTCTCGAAAGGATATCTATAACATACCTCATCATTAGTCGAGAAGTCTCTCCATATTTTGGGTGCTCGGTTATACCCACAACAAAATCTGCGTGTTCTACTTCATGCGATGCCATATGTTCAAAGAGAAGATCGGTGTTTGCTCCAATTGATTCAGGACCGTTATTTCCTTCATAATTAGCAAATCTGTGTGTCCACATACGAACTTTTTGTCGATAGAACTCAGCTGCTTGTTCTGGTGTATACTTTTTTTGGTTCTCCTCCGAGTTCATATTTGTCTCAGAAAGCCCAATGTACTTATTCACAATAAGCTCAGTATTTCTTGTCCATTTATTTCTTTCTGAATCATTCTTCCCAGCCCAAGGGTTAACTGGTGAGGTAAAATCGGTGAAAATGTCAATAATCCACTCCATATCACGTGGACTAAGATTACGAATCTCTTCTTCTGTAAGTGCTTCAATTCTTTGATGCCCATACTTTAATTCTGCTGAGTTTGCTGCTCGTTCAGTCGGCACATTTCCTCGAAGCTCCGT
>CAZWYZ010000015.1:9459-13059 GCA_964638785.1 uncultured Pseudomonadales bacterium | reverse complement strand
ATTGGGAAGACAAGAAATGAGTATCCTTCAAGAGGTGTTTGCATGCGAACTTCTCTCTCATACAAAGTGATTGAGAGACGAACAAGGCGTCTACCATTCTCATCTAAGAGCGAGAACCAGTTTGAATGGGTGAATTCTTTTATTTCCATAACCTATGAAATATTAAAACATACCATCTCTAGAGATGGTACAATGAGCAGATGAAAAAAGGGCAACGTTTTTCCAAGCTAGCCTTGAAAATCAAATCAGTTTCTCAAAAAATTAGGAAGCATTCTAAACTGCTTCTTGGGATATTTTTTTTATTCCTTCTTTTGGTAACAACACCTGTCATTCTCTTTTTCAGAGATCTCCCCTCTCTTGATCGATTAGGAGAAAATCAGTTTCCTGTTAGCTCTCAGGTTTTCGATCGTAACGGTGTTTTACTCTATGAGTTTTACGGTGACAAAAACAGAACACCAGTTCAAATTAAAGATCTCCCCCCTCACGTCTATCAAGCATCTATTGCCATTGAAGATCAACGTTTTTATTCTCATGTTGGCTTTGATATTGAAGGAATGATTCGAGCAGTTCGAAACATCATTTTTAAGCAGAAGATTCAAGGTGGATCCACCATCACACAACAACTCGTAAAAACAGCGCTGCTCACTCGGGAAAAAACACTTACACGAAAAATGAAAGAAGCTGTTTTAACCGTCTTCACAGAAATTCGATACAGCAAAGATGAGATTTTAGAGATGTACATGAATCATATTCCATATGGAGGTACAACCTGGGGAATTGAAGCTGCTGCTACGGTTTTTTTCGACAAAGCTGCCAAAGATCTAGATATTGCAGAAGCAGCATATTTAGCTGGACTACCACAAGCACCTTCTGCGTACTCTCCTTTTGGATCAAAACCAGAACTTGGAAAGAATCGACAAAAGGAAGTACTACGTCGAATGGTTGAGGAAGAGTATATTACCCAAGAACAAGCAACAGAGGCAGAAAAGAAACAACTTCGTTTCGCCACAAACAAAATTGATATCAAGGCGCCACATTTTGTCTTTTACATTCGGGACTGGATGGATCAACATTATCCAGACTTAGACCTCTCTTCAGGCGGATACCATATCTTCACAACACTTGATGAGAAAATTCAAGAAGTCACACAGGCAACAGTGTCGTCTGAAGTGAATAAGTTGGCAAAAAGTAAGGTGGGCAATGGCGCTGCGTTAGTAACGAAACCAAAAACTGGTGAAATTCTAGCAATGGTTGGAAGCAGAGATTATTACGACGCAACTCACGATGGTCAAGTGAATGTCACTGTTCGAGAAAGACAACCAGGTAGTTCAATTAAACCATTAAACTATGCAACTGCATTTGAGCTACAGAAATTATCCCCCGCTAGCATGTTGCTCGATATCCCAACGTGCTTTCAGGTTGATGGCCAACAAAACTACTGCCCCAAAAACTACGATGGATCATTTAAAGGACCAACACAAATTCGTTTCATGCTTGGGAACTCGAATAACATCGGTGCTGTAAAAACACTTGCGCTCAATACACTTGAGAGTTTTATTGCCACCGCTTCCGCTATGGGAATTCGAACATGGACCGATCCTTCTCGATATGGATTGTCACTCACACTAGGTGGTGGTGAGGTCACTATGGTTGACCTTGCCACAGCGTACGGCACTCTCGCAAATCAGGGAGTGCGTGTCAATTTAAATCCAATTATTAAGATTCAAGACTACACAGGGAAAGTTATCGAAGAAAGAAATCTAGATGAAATCGCCACAGAAGTTGATCGTCTCACAATGCTTAACGCTTCCCCCTCTGGTGAATTTGACATTTCTTTACCTGTAGAAAGAGTTATGCATCGTGCCCCATCGTATCTTGTGTCACATATACTTCTTGATAATAATGCTCGAAGTGGTGCGTTTGGACCATCATCGCAGCTCGTCGTACCAAAACAAGTTGTTTCAGTGAAAACAGGCACAACGAATGACCTTCGAGATAACTGGACTGTTGGATATACACCAGAATACCTCACGGCTGTTTGGGTCGGTAATAACGATAACTCTCCAATGAATAGATCTCTTGTTTCTGGAGTTACGGGAGCGGCACCAATCTGGAATGGAATTATGAGACAGGTTCTACAAGGGAGAAAAGAAGTTTGGCCCGATAAACCTGAAGATGTTGTTGGGAAAGATATTTGCGCTATTTCAGGTGGGTTACCAGATCCAAGCAGTCCATGTGCAACACGCTCTGAGTTTTTCTGGAAAGGTACCGAACCTTCCATGCTTGATCCTCAGCCAAGAGAGACATGGATTGCCCCAGGCTTGGGAGTTCCTCCAAAAGAAGGTGATCCAACAGATGGACTCATATTGGAAAGACACTGGTTGCTATCGGATGCTTTTACTACAGATTATTGTATAGATTGCACACGCCCACTTGATGAAAAAGGCCAAACAATCTATGAAAGTTTCACTGTACAGTACGGAAAACGACGGATTCCAAATAGATAAAACGACGATGTTTTCGAGAGGTAGAGATGAGTAGAAAAAAAATACTGCTTGGTAGCTTTCTCTGTACCAGTATTGGGATTGGCTTTTTTCTTTTTCTTCAAGCAAGAAAAAGTGTCATTTGGTTTCAACCACAACTCTTCTCACAAACAACGCCAGAGCTTGTCGCAGACCATACTCCCCAAAGTGCACAAAAAAAACGCATCGTGTATGGCTATGTCCCCTACTGGACGAAATCAAAAGTCACCTATCATTCAGTACTCACCCATGCTTCTTTTTTTTCGCTCGCAATTCAAGCGGATGGGAAGCTACTTGATATACCACAAAATGCCCGTGATAGTGGTTATCGAGCGTATGATCGTGGCGCTTTACAAGAAATGCGAAATGCACTTGAGGCGTCACAAAAACTTGAATTAACCATCACGATGATGGATCAAACAACCATTCCACAGTTTTTACAGAACGAAGACTCTATAAAAACTTTTCTTACAGATCTTGAATCAATCATTCAGTCTCAACCCATATCTGGAATAAATATCGATATTGAGTATAACGGACTCGTCGATCCGACCCTTCAAGAAAATTTCACAGATTTACTACGAAAAACAAAAGTTGTTCTCAAGAAGCAGTCACCACCACTCTCACTTTCAATCGCCACATATGCAGATGCGGGTGATTTACAGAGACTTACACATCTTACTTCCGTCGAGCCAGAAGTAGATTTTATTGTAATGATGGCATATGACTACCATCGATCAAAATCACCCAACGCAGGTCCTAACTCACCCATGTATGGGAAATCACTGGGAAAGTGGGAAGAGGATATTATGAGTAACCTTCATCAATATACACAAGTTGTTCCATCTGAAAAAATTATATTAGGTGTTCCTTTCTATGGCTACGCATGGAGCGTTGAAGATGGAGCAAATCCGAATTCTTTCACGCTTCCAAAAAGCGGAGAGAGTGTACCGTACGCAAACATACAAAAAATTGCTCCACGAGCTGGTGTGGAGCGACATTGGGATAGTGATGCTCTCTCTCCATATCTTTCATACGTTATTGATGGAAAGACGAAAATCCTTTACTACGATGACTC
>CAZWYZ010000015.1:0-9449 GCA_964638785.1 uncultured Pseudomonadales bacterium | reverse complement strand
GCAACTTGTAGAGCAAGCAAACTTAGGTGGTATTGCAATTTGGGCACTTGGATACGAAGAGGATCATCGTGAGCTATGGGATACTATCCAAGAATTTATATTGTTTTAACGCAGTAATATTCCTGCTTTTTTTTCAGATTCTCCCCTGCTAGTATCTGAAATCACATGAAACGACCACGTACGATTGCATTTCTCTTTGAAATTCTCGGAAAACCGCTCTACTGGGCGGTTCTTTTTATTATTCGCTACTGGCTCGATGAACGGGAACGTCTTCACACAGCCTATACAACTTCATATACATCAACAACTCGCCTCTTCCGATCAAAAACAAAACAGAAAAATATCCATGCTCCAACGATAATATATTCTTCACCGAAGGCGGATGCATTTTTTTGGGTACATAGACTGTGGTTACCAATTTCATCGACCATACTTTTTTTGTTTTTTATTAGTAGTCTAGGACTTCAAACCTATACCTATTTATTTTTTAAACTCCCCAGCCCCGAAGATTTACGACAGTATGTCCCCCATCTTACGACGAAGATTTATGATCGAAACGGCATCCTTCTCTACAATATGTTTCAGGATGAAAACCGTAGTCTCATTTCACTTTCAGATTTACCTCCATATGTAATCGCTGCCACTGTTTCCATTGAAGATAAAGATTTCTTTACACACAAAGGAGTGTCGCCTGCTGGAATTATTCGAGCATCGAAAGCTATTCTTTCTGGAAAAGGTATCCAAGGTGGATCAACCATTACCCAACAACTCGTTAAAACAGTCCTATTAAGTCGAGAAAAAACAATCACTCGAAAGCTCAAGGAAGCTTTTATCGCGCTACGTGTCGAGCGTCACTTCTCAAAGCAAGAAATCCTTGAGATGTATCTAAATGAAGTATCATATGGAGGATCAATTTATGGGATTGAGGAAGCTGCGAGGGCATATTTTGGTGTTTCTGCAAAAGAACTCACTCTCGCACAAGCAGCTTTTCTCGCAGGGTTACCAGCAGCTCCTAGTTTGTATAACCCTTTTGGATCGTATCCAGAAAAAGGAAGAGAAAGACAGATTGAAGTTCTCCGACGTATGGGTGAAGACGGTAAGGTGAGCCCACTACAGCTTGAGCAAGCAAAAAGTGAAGAGCTGTTGTTTGCCAAAAACACACAACACATTCTTGCTCCACACTTCGTCATGTTTGTTCGAGAGCAGTTAGCGAAAGAATATGGCGAAGAAGCCCTTGCACAAGGCGGTTTAGAAATAATAACAACCCTCGATCTTCAGCTGCAAAACGACGTACAAGAGATAGTCACCAAAGAAATTGAGTCACTACGTCGACTACGAGTTGGAAATGGCGCCGCACTTGTTACCAATCCAAGTTCTGGAGAAGTGCTCGCTATGGTTGGGAGTACAAATTTTTTTGATACTGCACATGATGGTCAAGTGAATGTCACTATTCGGCAAAGACAACCAGGGAGCTCTATAAAGCCTGTGACCTATGCGGCTGCTCTTGAGAGAGGGTTCACTCCAGCAACATTGATTGATGATTCCCCAATTTCATACGACATTCCTGGCTCACCAGTATATACACCTCAAAATTACGATGGTAACTTTCACGGCAAGGTGACAATGCGTACAGCATTGGCAAGTTCCTATAATATTCCAGCCGTCAAAATTGAATCTTCAGTTGGTCTTCAAACAGTAATTGAAAAAGGACGCCAACTTGGAATAAGCACTTGGGACAATCCTTCACGATATGGACTCTCACTCACACTTGGTGGAGCTGAAGTAAAAATGACTGATATGGCCGTCGTCTATGGAACATTTGCAAACCAGGGTGTAACAGTTCCTTTACAAATAATAAAATCAATCAGGTCGTCGGAAGGCAAAACAATTTTTGAAAATCCTTGTATAGAAACTTTGATTCCTTGCGGTGGACACCGCTCGCTTGATTCACGAATTGCATATCAAATAACGAGTATGCTTATGGACAACACAGCAAGATCTCCCGCATTTGGGCCACGATCAGTGCTTTATATTCCAGGACATGAAGTAGCAGTCAAAACTGGTACGACTAACCTACTTCGAGATAACTGGACTGATGGGTATACATCAGACAGAGTTGTTCTTGTCTGGGTTGGTAACAATGACAATTCACCAATGAGTCGAATAACATCTGGAGTTATTGGCGCTAGTCCAATATGGAATAAAATCATGTTGCTTACACTCTCTGAGAAGCTCGCACATGTATTTCCAATCCCAGGGAATATTCAAGCCGTATCGTTGTGCCGTGGAAATGGGTCACTTTCTTGTGGGAAGTGCCAATCAAACTTAACTGAGTACTTTTTACCTGGAACAGAGCCAACTATTTGTGAAGATTACTCACCAAATCCTTCTCCGAGTATATTAACCGGAACGATGATTCGTTAAAGGCTAAAATGCAACCCAAGAAAGGTAGGATATAAATAGAAAAATGAGTAAGAAAAGTAACGATAGCCATCGAGTTGGGTCTCGTGGCTTCTCCAATAATGGCTTTTGAGCGCGCTTCGCTCTATCGTTTTTGAGTTCTTTCTTTTCATCTTCCACGGTATCTTTCAGTTTTTCTTTTCTTTTCAGTAGTTTCATATCATCCCTTCCACTTTTGAAACTACCATAGAAACAACATCTTCAATTGATAACTCACTCGTGTCAATGACCCATGCACCCGGAACAACTTGAAGTGGGTCAACATCACGTTCCATATCACGCTTATCTCGAGTCAAAAGATCTTCATGAACTGCTTCGAAAGTTACATCCTGCCCTTTTTCGAGAAGCTCCATATGCCGACGTCTTGCACGCTCAGTATCACTTGCAGTTAAGAAAATTTTCAATTGAGCATCTGGGAGAACTCGAAAAGTAATATCTCTTCCTTCCATAACAACGCTCTGACTCATCGCAATATGTTGTTGTTGTCGGACTAATTCTGCACGAAGTATTTTATGTGAAGCGACAACAGAGGCTCCTTGACTGATAGTTTCTGTTCTTATTTTCCATGAGACGTCTTCTCCGTCAAGCAATACAGTACACTGTCGACCATCGTTTTCGTCTTCCGAAGGTGGACGCATAGAGATAGTGTGATTCTGAACAAGCTCAAGGACTTTTGGTGCATCTGCAAATGGAACATTATGTGTATGCGCAAGATAGGCCGAAACTCGATACATCGCTCCTGTGTCTACATAGAGAAACTGTAAACGTTTCGCGATTAGTCTGGAAACAGTTCCCTTACCTGCTGCCACAGGACCGTCTATTGCGATTTGAAAAGGTTTATTTGTATTCATAGATTCGCTTTGTATCCTAGCAGACAATCATGAAAATGAGAGTAACCCTTTTTTGGCACTCATATGTTGAACAACTCCAGCACCATTTTGAAGTCCCCACTCAATTGCAGTTTCAATTGGTTTATTCTTGATCAACGCTCCAACGAACCCACTAGCAAACGCATCGCCTGCACCCAACTCACACACAACTGGAACTTCCATACCACTGTACTCAATTTTCTTGCCCTGTGTGTATACTTCTCCACCTTTTTTTCCTCGTGTAATAACAAGTATTGAAGATAAGTCTTTCAAAAAATTACTTTTCTCTTCAATGGCTGCATATTCTATTTCATTTAAGAAAACAACTTGACAGCACTGTGAAAAATCACCAACTGTATTTTTCACAATGTCAGTAACCTCTGCCTTGCTTGGATTCCAAGACAACTTAATACTGTTTTCTCTACAAAAAAGGAATATTTGTCTGATAAGTTCGGTATTTCCTATTGATGATAGATGTATCCAAGGAATATTTTTTATCCTTTCAAACGGTATATCACTTGGATTGAGCATTTTTGCAGCACCTCTAAAAGTGAGTGCCGACCGAGATCCATCCGATGCGACTAATACTGCTGATACTCCTGTTTTCTCATCGACTTCCTCGACAAAAAAATCAGTATTCACATGTTCTTTTTCAATTTCATCAAAAACAATCTGAGCTAAAATATCCTGCCCTACTTCTGCAATTACTCCTGATTTTAACCCCTGACGCGCAAACGCCACTGCGGTATTTGTCCCGGCCCCTCCAGAAGTCAAAATTGCTTCCTCTACATCAGCCTTCCCTCCATAAACCTCGCACAGCATTAACTCTCCATCCAATGTGTGGGGACGAAATTGAGACGATTTTAAAATAACATCGACAACCGCACTACCGATAGAAATAACATCAAGGTTACTCGCCATTTATGCTGCCCTTTCTTTCATTTCCACTTCAAACTCATCTAAAGCGTAGAGCATCTCTTGAGCGGAACTCACAATTTTAAAAACTTTCATCTCTGGTCCATCAAGAATGAAGTTTTTTTGAATCACATCCACAACTTCATGCCACCAATCTCCGTACAGAATAAAAGGTTTATGGTGTCCATAGTATAAATGTGAAAGTAACCAGGTAGTTGCCCATTCTGAGAGTGTTCCGGTTCCTCCATAAAAAATGACAAATGCATCCGCATTGTCCATTAACGTAAACATTCGCTCAATATAGTTTTTTGTAATAATCTCTTTATCAACAATGTTATCTTTTGCACGACCTTCAAAATTTGGTAAATCTTGTGGGTAAAAAGTCACAGCAAGTGAATGTCCACCTCCAGCGCGAGCGCCTTGTGTGGCTGCAAGCATTACGCCAGGGCCTCCACCATCAACAATTATTTTCCCTTCTGAGGCAAGTAGTTGAGCTGCTTCAAACGCTTGACTAAAAACTGGATGATCCTCTGTTATGTCAGCAGATCCAAAAAAAGCAACTCTTTTAATATATGGGGAGTACTTGGGCGTTGGGATAGTTGATTCAACATGCATCATAGAAATCTTTCGAATATCTAGCTTATAAGGTTTTCGAGAAAGCCTCAACTGCCGACTGTAGGTTTTCTGAAGACCACAAGAAACTTCCAGGTGTGACCATGTCCGCTCCTGCAGCAGAACAAATAGCAGCGTTTTCAGGGGTCATACCAATGTCTACAGCTATTAAGAATGAAGATTGCGTGTTTTGTCGAATATCAACGAGCTGTTTAATTTTTGGAATGGCCATTGATGACACAAATGGTTCTCCTTGTTGCCCTGCTTTATTTCCCATCACCTGGATAATTGATAGCTTGTTGAGGATAGTAGTATTAAGTTCTTCGACAGGAGTATACATATCCAGCGATAGTCCTACGTGTAACTCCAAACTCTCGACATGCTCAAAAAACGCTTTCTGGTCGGGCATGTGTTCTATCTGTGCAATCAATGTGTGTGCGCCTTTGATTTGTGAACATTCAATAACGTCGTTTATTGGATCATTTGTCATGAGGTGGAAATCAACGAGAACATCTCGTAGATTTACCTCAAGTAAATCTATAGGATGTATAGTGATTTCTTCAGCGTACTCTGGGTCAACAATATCTATCTGAACACGACGAAGATTTGTTTCAGTGAAAACCCTATCAATCTGTGTTTGGACCACTTCCAGTGAATCTGAAAGAATTGAAGGAACGATAATCATACTGCTTCTATTTTGCCAATTCTACGGATATGTCGCTCTTCATTACTAAATTGTGTTTGTAAAAATACGAAGAGTGATTGCTTTGCAACTGATTCATCAATCCATGAGGCAGCAAAAGCGGCAATGTTGGCATTATTATCTGTCTTTGCATGCGCAGCGCTCACTTCGTCGAAAATATAGACTGCACGTGCTTGAGGAAATCGGTTTGCAGCAATCACCATCCCTCCACCGGATTTACACAAGAGTACACCGAAGTTTTTTTCTGGATTTTCTACCACATGACGAGTGACTGACTTGGCTATATCTGGATAGTCATCTGATTCATCAAGTGCGAAAGCTCCCACGTCAACAAATTCAACACTCCACTCTTTTAACCAAGACTTCATTTTTTCTTTTAGTTGGAAACCGCCATGATCAGCGCCTATATAAACCATATCGTTACTCAGTCTTCTTTCGGAGTTCTTTTTGATGGAATAATAAAACTGGGATACCCACTACGAGCATTGATACTGAAGTGGCAAGCTGGTTTTTCTTATCAACATTTGCTTGATCATATGTTTTCTGATCTTTTTGCCATTGCGCATATGACACTTTCCATGATTCTAGAGAGTCTTTATCTTCCTGACTCAATGAATCTGCATTTCTATCCTCAATTTTCTTCACTTGAGTTAATTGTTCATCAAACGGTTGTGGAGGCATTAACGGATAGCGAGGTATTTGCAAGATGTAGGTAGTGAGAACAAGATTTACCAGCATTGATGCCCCGACAACACTCAAGACAAGGCCAATTATGCTTGCTAAGGCGTAGTACAGGGTAATGAGAAATGATGACTTCATATGACTCATCCTATCATACTATTCGCTGCGGAGTATTTGCGGTAATTAAGCGGAAATTGTTTCGACTCTACACTTTTCATTTATATTGATATACTACCTATCTTGAGAATGGAGAGGTCGCATAGTGGCCTAGTGCCTCCGCTTGGAAAGCGGCTGGAGTAGTAATACTCACGAGGGTTCGAATCCCTCCCTCTCCGCTCTACAGCTTTGGCTGAACCTTCCTTTTTTTTATTTTTTCAAGGCTATACGTTATTCTCTCGTGAAGATTAATGTTTTTCATTCGTGCAAAACGCATGATAGTTACCATCAAATCACCCAGTTCTTCAATATACGTTTCATCGTTTTGAGCTGCAATATTGAGTTTTTTTCGCCCATGTTCTGCTAAATATGCTCGAGCCATCTCACCTACTTCTTCCACTAAACCAAGAATCATAATTGATCCATATTCTTGTGTGTATCGCTGACCTTTATCAATGTCTGAGAGTGCATTGAAATATTCACTAAAAGGAGATTTATAGAAGGGTTGTTTTTTAGGTGTTACTTTTTTTGTTGTGTCAGACATACGGTTTCAAACTTGTTTCAATAATGACTATTTCGATATAGTACCATTTTTGAGGATTACTATCTGTGCTTTCTGAAAATGGAACTTTTCCCTTTCATTTTTCTTCTAATTAGCATTAATGCTTTGTGCTCCCGGCAGGAATCGAACCTGCATCTCAAACTTCGGAGGCTCGCGGTCTATCCATTAGCCTACGGGAGCTAGTTTTCCACAGTATGACATTTATGTGCGTAATACTCAATAAAAGTTTTTCACAAAACTGGGGATTTGTGGAAAAAGAATGGGGATAAGTGCGTTATTTCTTGAAAGGCATGACTATATAGGTGAATGTATCATCCTTCGCAACTCTAATACGCACTGGCTTAAGCTCTTCATTCATTGAAAGCTCAATAAACTCAGCTTCTATTCGAGAAAGACAGTCCATAAGGAACTTTGCATTACACGATAATGTTCTCGTTTCATCACCTGTATATGTTGAATCTAGCTCTGTTGTATTTTCCCCAACACTTTGACTTGCTCCCAAGACGTTGACCACAGATTTTTTTATTTCTATCGATATAATTGATGAGCTTTCTTTTGCAACCACTAGAGCAGTTTTCAATGCATGGATTAGCAAATCTCTATCCAGTTCAGTCGATATTACGAATTTCGGAGGAATTATTGCTTGATAGTTGGGAAACTTCCCTTCCGTTAGTCTTGCCATAATAGTCGTATCGTCCACTTGAAAACTTACTTGTGCAAGCTCTTGAGTTACAAACAAGTGAACTATTTGAGCGTTCGCCTTCCCAATAATTCGTGCTATCTCAGCTAACATTTTAGCCTGAACGAGTATTTGCTGAGATTTCCCTGCTTCTTTTGAAGGGATCTTTTCTACTGCTAGTCTGTAACCATCTGTTGCGGCTAGAGTGCACTCCTCATCATCAAAATGAATAAGGATTGATGATATGACTGGACGAGTTTCATCAAGTGAAGCTGCATAAAAAACGTGATCTATGGCTTTCGAAAAAGCTTTTGCGTCTATGGAATTCGACTTTTCTCCTAAACTTGGGAAAGGTGGAAAATCTAGAATTGGAAAAGTACTTAGTGTTGATCTGACTTTTCCCTGAGAAATAGTGAGTGTTGTTTCTTCAAGTGCGAGCGTGAGAGGTCCAGCATGTAAGGAAGCGACTAAATCAACCAAGAAACGAATTGGGACGACACAAGTTCCTTCTTTTTCAATCTTTCCTCCAATTATTGATTGATAACCTACTTTCAAATCTGTCGAACGAATAAGTAGTCTATTTTCTTCACAAGAAAGATACACGCCTGAAAGTATAGGAAGTTGTGGTTTTGAGGCGACGAATCTACTTGCATCTTGTAGTTTTGGAAGGAGATTTTCTTGGAGAACTGTGATGTTCATAGGTGGCGTATTTTTTTTAAGTACATACTAGTAGCAGTAGTAGTAGGTATGTGGATATGTGTGTAATCGGCCGTCTTACTCGATCTTTGTTTTTGTTATTTTCGTGTGTGTAGTATGTGGATGATGTTTGTATAACTCACCAAGTTCTCTGTGTAAAGGGTGGATATCTTTTTAGCTATACACCCTTTACCTGCGAAGATGTGTGTAACATTTCACCTATTACCCACTTCATTTTTCCACATTCTGAATACTTTTGTGAATTTCCCTCAACACCATTGTCTGAAAACTAATTACCAACTGTGTGAAACTTATTTTCCACCAGATATGCTGGCGCGAATCGCAGAAAGATTGGATTGTACTTCAGTAGAGTCTTGAAGCCGAGACCGCATTTTTTTTACAGCATGCATTATGCTTGTATGGTCTTTACCTCCAAACTCCATACCCACTTGGACTAGAGAAATACCTAGATCGACATGCAGAATGAACATAGCTAAGTGTCTATAGTCAACTAGAGGTCTTGAACGGCGAGGACCAGTAAGTTGGCTTGTTGTGACTTTAAAGTGTGCAGCAACCGTCTTAATAACTTCCTTTGGCTTGACTGATAATTTCGTAATGTTTGGAGTTTCTTCCTTGGCCAATATCGATTTCACTAGATCGAGGTTTATTTCTTTATTCATTAAATTCTTTAGACTGTGTAGTTGAGAAATGACACCTTCAATCTTTCTCGCGTTATCAACATAGGACGCAATTTGCTGAGCGCAATCCATAGGAAGTTCGATCCCTTTTGCCTCTGACTTGATAAGAACGATTGCACTCCGTAGTTCAAAAGTGGGTTGCTGAATATCGATAATCAATCCTGCTTCAAATCTCGAGCGCAGCCGGTCTTCAAGGAGTGTTATTTCATGTGGTGGTCTATCAGAAGTAATAATGACTTGACCACCAGACTGAGTGACCGCATTAAAAGTGTGGAAGAATTCTTCCTGTACGGCTTCTTTTCCCGCAATAAACTGAATATCATCGATCAATAAAACGTTAATCTTCCTATACTGTTCTTTGAAATGCATGGTTTTCTTCATTTGAATCGCTGCAACAATTTCATTGGTAAACTCCTCA
>CAZWYZ010000014.1:3370-13555 GCA_964638785.1 uncultured Pseudomonadales bacterium | reverse complement strand
GTAGACGGGGAAGGTGGATCCTACTTCAGGGTATTTGTTTGGCGCAATGACCTGTACATCTGAAAAGTCAGACTGAATTTTTGATCGTACGATGACGGGTTCCGGGATAGACTCAGTATCAGCTCTCTCAGGGGTAATTCGATTGAGGAAATAACTTATACCAAGTGTAATAACAATAGCAAGGAGACCAATTAAAAACGGGTGACGTTTGAGGTATTCGTAGATGTTGATGAGTTGGGCTTGTATATTTTTCATATTGTTAAAAGCCAGATCCAGGTGCTCGTGGGATACCATTGACGATACTCTCTATTTTGGAACACTGGGTTTTATAGTTATCGTACGTGACAGTTTTGCCACGAAATGTCGCATTGAGGCTCGTGTTTGTCATGAAGTTTTGATTCCGACTTAAGTTGTAGTAGCACAAGCCAAAGCTTTCTGGGAAGTCTTCCGCTCTTGTTTTCGTCAGAGGATAGGTTTCAAGATAGTCAGGGCCGTAGTCAGGGAAGAGATCGTATGCCGCTGGTCTCTTGTTTTTTAGTGCATGTCCTGGCTCATGCCACATCGTTGATACTCCAAAGTTGACTGAGTCTGCAAATAATTTATCGCACACTTGTAGGGTTGAAGCACTCGTCCATTCTGCTCCGGCTTCACCGGTAAGGTCAAAGTTACATCCATCATCCGTTCGGGTGGCGTCAGCCTCATGTCGGATGATTTGAATGGTTTTTCCATCACCACACAAGGCATTATCAACATTTGGCAGTGCTATCATTTTACCCATTTCTCCCATGTATGAACTCAGCTCTGACTGCTCCCATGCCTTTTTTCCGTCAACAAATGAGAAGCAGGAAACAGTTCCTCGAACTTTACCTTCTTCAGGTGCACCTGGACTACTCGTACTGCTTCCACACGCATCATATCGAACACGCTGAGTACCAGGTACTCGTCTCTCCCATTGGTCTCCCATTATGACCGGCTGTGGAACTAATCCATCCGCAAGTAGCTGAGAAGGTGGCATCTGGCTTGAACAGCTTCGAGTATTATTTATGTATTCATAATGAAGGTGTTCACTGAAATCCAGGATCGATCCACTACTACCAGGGCGACCACTCCCAGACTTCCCCATGAAGCCTAATTGTGTTCCCTTGGTGATGTCAAGCGTGTCTCCACCTTTAAATTTTTCAGTAAACTGACTTAAATGACCAAAGATAACTACTCTTGGTTTGCCATCAAATCCAGGTGAGCCTGAAAGTGTGACCTTTACAGCATTTCCATAAATTGGAAGTACATAGGGACGTTGACAGCTTGGAATAGTATCAAGGCAAAAGAACTCTGCTTTCCCATCAAATGGTGAAAATATTGGGGCGTTGGGACCGCCTTCGTCATTTGCAAAGATATCAATAGAGTCGATGGCACAGTGTGAACGTGACGCAAACGGCCCTTGGGTAATTGTGCCTGTTGTCGGCCAACAACCTTCACCATACTTCACTTCACCGAAGATGACTTGAGCTGTCGCATTTGTAGTGATACCTTTTCCATTCGCAGAATACCCAACAATAATGGTGTTGAGTATTTGTGTGTCAGCATACTCACCGCCAAAGTTGACAGAATACTGGATTTTCTGAGACGTATTTGAATCCACAGATTTTCCCTTGAGAGAATCAATTGCTTGGCGAGCTTCTGCTGATAAGGTTGGAGGAGGTGGTGCTTCACCTTGGGTGCTCTTACGAACAACCATTGTGTCACTTACTGTGTTAATGACGGCGCTTTTACCAGTATCAGCCTTAATCTCGATGGTATATGTGACATTTACTGGGTTGAGAGACTGCGTCACATCACTTGATTTACAAATGCTGATACCATCCGATTTTTCACAAGTGGCGATATCACCCTGGATAATGAAAGCTCCATCAATACCGATGGTATTAATAAGAACTGCACCGATTCCAATGGCGGTGATGGGGACTGCAACAAGTCCTGTGACATTAATCCCACTACTAATAGTTGTTATCCCATTAATCGCATTACTCGTTGCTGTCATTGAGTTGTTAATGATGTTGCCAAGTGTTGAGCCGACATTACTCCCAACACCTCCCATGCTGCCGGTGGCATTTGCAAATGTTCCTGGTGCAGCATTTGCAGCTGCATTTCCAACCTGACTCAGTGTTTGTAATCCAGGCGAAAGCGTTAGTCCGCTTCCATTAATACTATTGGCAAGAGCGCTGCCGCCAAAATATCCAAGTATTCCACCACCAATTGCACCAACCGTTGTTCCAATAACCGGAACGACAGATCCGATCGCGCCTCCTGTAATTGCTCCACCTGCAGCTGATACCCATGGTGCGTTTGCTGCCACACCGGCTGCGAATGTTGCCGCACCACCCAGTATTGCTCCTCCTGTCCCAACAGCTCCCAAGACAGCAGGATTCATGAAAAATCTCGCATTGCGAGCCATACCAACAAGATTTTTACTTTGTCGTTTTTGCGCTTGGTCTGCCTGAGGATAGCGCAAACTTCTCCAACCACTGGTATCTTGCATGAGCATTGGATCATCGGCATCAAGTCCACTTTCCATGCCGATTGCATACATACCACCATCTGAGGCATTCTCTTCAAACAGTTGCTGCAGATACGCTTCCATCTCTTGTGGAGCCATTCCTGTAAAGATGAGTGGCTGGAGGAGTTGTGTATCACTATTAACGTTGTATTCTTGGGCAATTTTCCGTTGTGTTTCCAGTGCTCCCGTCAGAATTTCAATACGGCGAGCTAGGGTACTTTTATATTCTTTTGACTGCAAGATCTGAGAGTACATCCTTTTGAGGACTTCAATCTCTGCCTTATTTTGTTTTCCGCCTCCAAGTTCTGAGTTCAAAAACTCTGATTCCGAAATGTATTTTTCTTTTCCAGATGCAATAAGCCATAATCTCATTTCAGCGCGGGATACACGGGCTGAAAGTTGAGCTGTCCCACCTGTGGCTTCTGGTTCAGATGGAGTTCTTTGTTGAGCGGAAGGCGGGAGGACAAGTGCGCCACTCGAGACATTTTGAAGAGTCTCTATTTTTTTTTGCAGCTCAGGACGCGTGAGGAGAAGGATCGCAATAGCGGCTTCACTTCCACCCATAGATTCAATCAGTAGCAATGTTTTGTCGAAAGATGTTGGGTCTGATGATCGTGAAAAGGCGTTTGACCCAAGAATTTTCCCTTTGGTTACAAGCGATCGTGCTTGAAGATACTTCACTCGTTTGGTCAATTCTTCAACCACACTCTTCGTGAACTGCTGGTTTTGAAGTGAGAGTGAAAAATTAACATCAGTCCTTGCCAAAGCATTTAGTGCACTTTGAATTGATTTCTGTACTTGGTTTGGATCTTGGCTGGCGACAGTTGTGATCTGTAATGCTAAAGCGACGCTATCAAGACGTTGTTCGAGTATCCATTTTTCAGATTGCAATGTTTCATCTGAAAGAAGTGCAGAAAGAGTGTCAAATCTTTTCACTTCTTTTTTTAATTCATCCAGTTGCGCTCTTTTCGTAGTGCCATCGTTCTCAATCGTCGTTCTTCTTGAAAGATTTTCTGATTGAACAAGGAGGTCTGAGAGAAATGTTTCAGGGAGGATTGGTAATGAAACAACAATCTGATCTATCTGTTGGCGGGTGAGAGGTTTGCCATTTTCTAAGGTCGCTTTTTGAACGAGGAGTTGTGCAGTCTCGATGTCAGTGCGTGTGGGCGGGGTGATTTCCCTCGGAAGTGATTTATCCCAGCCGATTATGTGGGCCTTCGCATCAAATTCAGAATGAAGTGATTGGATGAGTGAGTCGGTTTCTCGAGCATCCCGCAAGACCGCAAAGTTCGAACTATATTTTCCTTTAAACTCTTCCCACGTCATTGTTCTATCAGTTGCTTTCATCGAGCCGATGAGACTGCGAACTGAGTCAAGGTCTGACTTGTATTTTGCTTGAAGGAAATCAGTTTTTGTTTGAGTTGAGCCTGCATTCTGTCCAGTGCTATTGTCGGAAGAAGTGTTCCCTGAGAGTGATCCACCACTGGATGGTGTAAAGAGTGGCATGAAACCATTGAGCTCTTTCTCTTTTGCTTTCTTTTCACGTCGCTTTTTTACATCAAAATCGAGTCGTTCTTTCTCAATCTCACCAAGACTTTCATATTCTTGATCAAGTTTTCGTGCAACGAGCTCATCAAATGCACTGACAACGGCAATGTATCGCTTGAAGAAAAGAGGGTATGCTGCCCAGACATTTTCAACTTTCTGCTCAGAAATGACGCTTTGGAGTCCAGACCAATGAATCAAATATTCTTGGCGCAGATTTTTAAGGTCATCATCACCATCTTCTTCGCGGAACTCTCCAAGAAACGTTGTGTGTAACTCGTTTAATCCTTCTCGAAATTGCAATGAAGTATCTCGAATGAGCTCTTTTTTAGAATTGGATGCGAGTGTTGTCTCAACCGTTTGCACGATTTGTGCTATATCCGCATTCGCAGCTTGTAGTTCTGGATGCGTCGCTGCGAAGAGGAGGTCTCTATCAGGTTTGGTAGACTCAGAAAGAATTGTTTTTGAATAGAGGTTATAGAGTTCTTTATCGGTGTTGAGAACTGATGTCTGAAAAGGTTGAATCTTCGCAAAAAGTCGAGAGATCAGCGGACTGTAGCCAAGCAGGCGTTCAACTGCAATTTCATGAAGACTTTTATTTGCTACAACATCTGCCATACCAACAGATTATACCCTGAAATTGCGTTGAAGCGGGAGTGACAAGTTAGTTAAAACTTTCAGACATGATTGTTGTGTTATTCAAATCTGTATTGAGCGTTTTTGTGTCATCACTCGTTCCAACAGGTTTGGTACTTTTTAGTTGTGCATCGACTGAAATATCTACAGGGGTCTCCTTTGGCGCCGCTGTCTGCATTGGTGCTTCCATCATCGACTCTGGTGAGGCTGTTGGTTCAGACTGTGTTGTGTTTGTTTCGATAGTTGTTGCCGTTTTTGTGCAACCAGCAAAGATTATACTAGTGAGAGTGAGTATTGAAAGTAAAAATATTTTTTTCATAGTGAACTCCTTTATTTCAGCGCAGCAGTTGCGTCGATAAGAGATAGTCGAGTTTGCACAAATCCAGCTCTGGCCTTATTTGCTTGCTCAATGGCTGCTTTTATCTCTGGTGATTGAGTGTCCCAAGTTGCCACTGAAATACTTTGAAACATTGTTACTGCTTGCTTGGAATCAACAACTGCTTGCGCTAACAGTGTTTTTGCCTTATCGAGTGCTGTTTGAGCTGCTGACACGTCTTTTCCAGCTGCTTTCTCAGTATCTATGCGTTTTTGAATACGTGTGGCAATGTTTGTTAAGCGCTGGGCATAAAAGGTAAACCGACGTTCTATTCGTTCGCCATGGTTTGCTGCACGCTCACTACGATACAGTTGTCGTGCTCCTGAAATAGTTGCTTTCCGCACCGTTCTTGCATCTTCCATTGTTTCCTTTAGTTGAGCAGCACCTGATGCTTTCGTTGTGCGAAGATCTTTGATTGCATCAGTTTTTTGGGTTCGAAACTCCTCATTTGCGGATTTAATTGTCTCTCTCTTCTCAGCAGCAGCCGAGGCTGTTGTTGCGTGAGCAGGCAATGGGTACGCAAGTAGTGTGAAGAGTGCGCTTGAAAGAAAAAAACTTATGAGTCTGTGTGTTCTCTGCATACATTGTGTCCTCCTGTTTTGAATGTCTATACTACTCCTTGGTTCTTGTCGAGGCAAGTGAAATAGAAGTCAAGATCTTTTTTTTGAGGTAGAGATGGTACAATCAAGACTTACTATGAAGCCAACAATTACATATGAAGACTTTGCGAAAGTGGATATTAGGGTTGGAACGATCTTGAGTGCAAGTGCACCCGACTGGAGTAAGAAACTCTTGCGATTTGAAGTGGATTTTGGAGAAGAGATCGGCAAGCGAGTGTTGTTTTCCGGAATTAAAGAATGGTATAGTCCTGAAACTTTCATTGGCAAGCAATATCCATTTGTAGTGAATTTGGCACCAAAAAAAATGGGTGATGAAGAAAGTCAGGGGATGATGATTATGGGTGATGGTGCAGATAAACCAATCATGTGTCAGTTTGAAAGCGAGCTACGTTCTGGAGATATCATTCGTTAACTATAGCGGGAATTATTTTTCGTATGGCAAAAGAAAAAGATCACAAACAATCAGAATCAAATTCAGATCAACAAAAAAAAGGTCAGGCAAATAAGAAAAAAAGAGTTGTCCGCCTTGAGATGGGGTTTGGTTTTGAGCCTCGCAAATCACTGATCTATCTTTTATTGCTTCTTTTGTTTGTCCCATTTATTTTTTCACTTCTTCGTGGGTCAGGATCGGATAAGATCTCACTATCACAACTCTTAAAGGATATAAAAGAGAATAAAGTTGAGAAAGTTGAAATTGATGGAGCTTCATTAACGACGAAATACAATGATGGAAGTATCAAGTCGAGTAAAAAAGAAGACTCTCAAGATCTTACAACGGTCATGACGCAGGCAGGTATTGATATTACCTCTATCAATGTCTTGGTAAAAGATCAGATGCCAGGTCGAATGATTTTCGATATTCTCATTAACGTTCTTCCATTGGTGCTCATGGTCTTGTTCTTTTTGTTTATTTTACGTCAAGCAAGAGGAGCTCAAGGTGACATTATGGGATTTGGCAAATCCAAAGCCAAACTGTTTGCAAAAGGAAAGCAGGATGCAAAGTTCTCAGATGTTGGTGGCTTGAAAGAAGCCAAACGAGAGCTTGAGGAGATTGTCGATTTCCTCAAAAATCCAAAGAAATATCATGATGTAGGAGCACGTACCCCCAAAGGGGCACTCCTTATTGGTCCTGCTGGAACAGGAAAGACTCTATTAGCCAGAGCTGTGGCAGGGGAAGCAAATGTTCCATACTTTTCTATGGCTGGATCAGAGTTTATGGAAATGCTTGTGGGTGTAGGCGCCTCAAGAGTCCGAGATTTGTTCGACACTGCAAAAAAATCAGCCCCAAGTATCATCTTTATTGATGAGATTGATGCCATAGGACGTATGCGTGGGCACGGAAGTATGGGTGGACATGACGAACGTGAACAAACACTGAATCAAATCTTGGTAGAGATGGACGGATTTGCGCCAAACGATACAGTGATTGTTCTCGCAGCAACGAACCGTGCAGACCTCTTAGATCCAGCATTAGTTCGCCCTGGTCGATTTGATCGACGAGTAACGTTGGACCTACCTGATCTGGAGGAGCGAAAGTTCATCTTATCGATTCATGCAAAAAATAAGCCATTTACCCCTGAAGTGAACTGGGATCGAGTCGCGAAGCGAACTGTTGGCTTTTCAGGTGCTGATCTTGAAAACATGTTGAATGAAGCAGCTATTCTTATCGCACGAGAGGGAAAAACTCAAATTGGACCAGTAGAAGTAGAAGAAGCAGCCTTGAAAGTGAAGCTTGGACCTGAGCGAAAGCGATTGCAATCGGAGCTTGAGCGAAAGATGACGGCATACCATGAAGGTGGACACGCAGTCGTCGCACATTTCTTGCCACATACAGATCCAGTTCATCGAATTTCAATTGTCTCTCGCGGACGTGCTTTGGGCTTTACGATGACTCCTCCAGAAAATGATAAATATCAACAGACGAAGGAAGAGCTCGAAGAGCAGATCAGTGTCATGCTTGGTGGACGAGCTGCCGAGAAACTCATCTTTAATCAGCTTACTGGTGGTGTTAGTAGTGACTTAGAGCGTGTCACCCGTATTGCTCGAGCAATGGTTATGGACTATGGAATGTCTGATCTTGCTCCAATCAACTACGGTCCAATGTATGACTACAGTGACTATGGCAGAGCAACCATGGAACCATACACGCCATCTGAAGAAATGAAAAAGAAAGTGGATGCAGAAGTGGACAAAATAGTGGAAGCTGGTTGGCAGCGAACAATGGCACTCTTGAAAAAATATCGCACACAGTTAGACGCGGTGGCGATAAAACTCTTAGATATGGAGTCCATGGATCAAGATGAGTTTGAATCAGTGATGGGTGAACCAAAGGTGAAAGCGAATGAGTAAGCCACAATCATCAGACCTCCAAGCGCAAGATCCTCGTGCTGTTCTCATGCTAATTGATGGTCATGCTCTAGCGTATCGTGCATATCATGCATTCCCTCCGCTCACGACTTCAAAGGGTGAGCTTGTGAATGCTGTGTATGGATTCTCTCGCATACTTTTAACCGTTCTTCGTGATCTCGAACCAAAATATCTTGCATGCTGTTTTGATTTGCCCGCACCTACATTTCGGCATACCCAGTACACAGGGTACAAGGCACAGCGAGCAGAGATGCCGCAAGATCTTCAGACGCAAATAGAACGTATTAAAATGGTGGTAGAAGCAATGAGTATTCCACTCTTTGCAGTCGAAGGATATGAAGCTGATGATGTTATTGGAACTCTTGCCACAAAAGCAGTGGACCGTTCACTCATGGGAAGCGATCACAAGCAAGTTTTGATTGTGACAGGTGATCGTGATGCGTATCAATTGGTCACAGATGATATCCATGTGTATATGCCACCTCGAAGTAAAGAAGCATTCTATACCGAGTATGGCCCAAAGGAAGTCGAAGAGAAAATGGGACTTCGTCCGGATCAGATCGTCGACTATAAAGCCTTGTGCGGTGACGCAAGTGATAACATTCCTGGCATTGCAGGGATAGGGGATAAAACTGCGGTACGACTGCTTCAGGCATTTGGAACGGTAGATTCACTCTACGCTGCAATCAAAGACCCTACGCAGCTTACTGAAGACCAACAGAAATTATTAAAACCAAAAGTGCTCCTAAATTTGGCAAATGGGTACGATGATATGGTGCTCTCACGTTCGTTAGCTACAATTGATCGAGCTGTTCCACTAGATTTGAATTTTGAAAAGTGTGTTCTAAAAAACTATGATAAGACAGGCATTTCTCGTATGTTTGAGGAACTTGATTTTAAAAGCCTTATCTCTCTACTTCCATCCGATACCTTTGAGTCCTCTGTGCAACAAGCACTATTTTAGTCATCTCTTCTATCGCGATGGTGATCTCTATCCCACCAGGTGTTCCAGTTAAAGTCTCTGTACACTCTGCGGCATTCTACCTGCGGTATCCAAATCTTTACTCTTCGATATTTTTTTAGGGAATAGGTAACATCACAAGTTAAGTATCCAATTTGGAAACTATAATCATCTGGTCTTACAGGCTTTGGTTCTGTTGTAGGTCGAGGTGTTGCTGTTGGAGCAGGAGTACTCACGGGACTTGGAGTTGGACTTGAGCTGGCAAATGGCGTACTGACCGGTGTTGGAGTCGGTGGTATTGTCGGTTGAACAGTTGGAGTTGGCTCTAGCGTTGGTTCTGGAGTGCTTGTAGGCTCAATTGTAGGAGTAGGAGTAGGAGTAGGAGTAGGAGTAGGAGTAGGAGTAGGAGTAGCACAGGCATTTGTTTGAGCAGGTGAATTGCTATTTTGAGGATCAGCAACTGAGCGCAGCAAGAAATCAGTGGAGTTGTTGTCAGTATCAAGTCCACAAGGTTTTCGCTCGATACTTTGACCTGCAGTTGGATTTGTGAGGAAACCAGCCGTTTCCAGGTCTTGAGCACTGCCAAAACCAACTTTGTCGACTACTGTTTGACCATTATCTGAGTAGAGAATGACTGTATTGTCGGCTGCAATTCCAATACTGGTCGCTGAGTATTGTCGATCAGCTAGTGTAGATGCCGAACTATTTGGGTGCGAAATTAAAAAGAAGCTTTTTGATGCAATCGTGCCAGAGAGACTGGCAATTAAATTTTGAGGTGAAGAACTTATATTGCTTGTTCTTCGAGATAGTCTCCACCCAGAAAGTGAAATTGGGGAATCTGATGCGTTAAACAGTTCAACAAACTCATCACTGGCGCTGCTTCCAGAAATTTTTACTTCGGAAATAACAACAGAGGTACTCACTCCTAGAGCTTGAGAGGAAGGAACGAAAAACAGAAAAAGAACGAGAAGGGATGCTACAGGAAGTGGGTACAAGCGGACACGGGGCAGCGTGTAATGCATATACAAATTAATCGTATATACAGCTGAGCTTACTTTCAACTGGGAAAAAGTTTGAAGCTTGTATCCGCAGAGCCAACTACTGTGGTAAAACAGCAAGCCTATTT
>CAZWYZ010000014.1:0-3360 GCA_964638785.1 uncultured Pseudomonadales bacterium | reverse complement strand
TATGCCTTGTTTTTAGTTCTTGCTGTGCTGAACGATCGGCAGTTAGTAAATTAATAATGGTTTCTTTTTCAGATAAAAGATCACCGAGCTTAGATGCTTTTTCTGTAAGGCTTTTCGCTTCGTTAATGCTATGTCGTAAGGTGGTGACTTCCTCAAAGAGTTTATCTCCTGCAAGTCGCTTCATACCTAGAACATTTACTTCATCAAAGTTTTTTGTTATTGCTCTGAAGCGAGAGCTTCTTTGTGAATCTGCCTTGGTAGCAAGTCCAACTAAGACTGTGTTTAGTTGATCCAGAGCTCCATCTAGAAGCTGTTGTCTCGCATAATTGGCATCAACAATTTGTGTGAACTCAGAACCTAATGAACCAGGGAATTGTTTGAGATACTGAAGTTGTCGTTCAATTGTGGGAAGCGTCTCATGTTTTAGAGTTATTTCAGAATCCTTCTTATCTTGAATCATTACTTCTTTTGAGATTTTTTCTTCATCTATTTGAGTTGAAAGGCGATCAATCTGATTCTCCACATCAGAAACGGCTTCCATGCGCAAAACAAGTTGTTCTAAAATAAGTGTTCTCTCATTTTTAGATGTTTTACCCATTTCTGGTGTTACTGGATCTCTTTCCTGATCTCTGTTCTCATTTACAACTTCTTTCCCAGCTCGAAGTTTACGAATCTTCTTTGCAATCCATGTTTCTCCTACACGTTTCACGATCTTCTTTACACGTTCATTTCCCAAGATTGGGAGCAGCTCATCCCAGCGAACGTTGACATCAACCTCACGCGTAGCATCCGCTTCAATGACCTCTAAATCAGAATCTGATAACTCATCTTCTGTAGAAGTGGGTCTAGATTCTCTTGTATCGTTGATAGGGTCAACTGGGGGTTCAGTTATTTCAATAGCTCTGAAACGTTTCGTATCATCATCTAAAACAGCTGCTTCAGGAGAAATGACAACTTTGGCTGTATCCATTTCACTGATCTCAGGCTCACTCAATGGCTCGCCCCTATGCCCGTTATCTGTAGAGGCAACAGGTATTCTTTCATCACGTTTTAATGGGTACAAAGAGCGTTCTGTTGGTGGTTGAAAACGAAATGATTCAGGAAATTTTTTGCCATCTGACATAGGTATCCTTTTGGATGAATATTGCCCTAATTATAGCAAGAAAAAAATAAGACTGCTAGCTGGCTTGTTTTTGATTTTGGAGAGCTTCTGCTCTTCGTATTCGCAAGCGTCTCTCCTGGGCTTGTGTATTGGTAAAAATCATCGCATCCTGTGCCTCTTTATGCTGACTTTCTAACGACTGTGCCTCTGCTTGAATCTGAACTGCTGTCTGGTTAAACTGGGATTCGTCGTTGTCTATAGTCCGAATGTTCGCACGGATACTATTTAACTGATTAATGGCAATATCTAAACGTGCATTTGCATCAATGGCTTCTTGCGTGAGCTGGAGCTGAGTACCAATTAACTCAAGGCTTTTTCGTGCACGTATTTTTATAAACGCCTTCCTCTCTCGCTCCTGCCAGATTGATTGGAGCCGTGTTAGTCTCTTCATCCGATCTTGTAATGACTCACTCTCCGGGTTGTATGGCTCATTCTTATACTGTTTTTTATATTCTTTTTCCCATCGTTGCGTATGTCCTCGGAAATTTTTCTCAGTCATCACAATAAAATCTTTTGACTCTTGTCTCGAATATTTTTGTTTCTCCTCCAAACCTTCTTGATGACGGAGTACTTGTTTGCCGTTTGGTAATGTATCTGGAACATCAGAACCGTTTAGTTCCTTTAGAACGCTTTGTAGTTGGGATTTTGTAGCTTCTCTGCGAAGTTGTAGCTCTGCAATTTTCTGATCATTTTGCTTCTTCTTTTCAGAATTCTTTTCTTGGCTTGCCTTAATTTGTATGACCGCTTCACGTCGCTGTTCATATTGTTGTTCCAGAACTTGCAATTCTGCTCTATCTTGAGCTAAAAGCTCTGAAAGCGATTTATCCGTTGTTTCTTTAGCCCCTTCTAGGTCACCAGCAAGTTGGCGTTCCTGAAACTGAACGTCCATCAGAAGGGCATATCCTCTGCGCGATTCACTACCCATATATAATGGATCTTTTACTGTACTCGCATTCGCGAGCATTGATAATCCTTTTAGGCGCTGTTCTTGAAGTTCCTTCCACTTATCTTCTGGGATGTGGTTTGGGCGAGGGCGGTCAAAATCTGTCTGTGTCTTCTTCACCACTTCAAGACGTTTGTTCCAGTCTTCTTTTGAAGTGAATACTGGTTTGAAGTATTTGAATTCTTTTCCTCCCACGTTTACAAAAAGTGTCGTTTCATGGTCATCTTTTTTTTGTTCTACGGCGAGCTTGAGAGTATCTGGTCCATTCTCATATTGGACCGTATCTTGGGAAGATGCAGAGTTATCCATGCTGCTAGCGTGTCAATCTTCAAGTTTTTTGTCAAGTATTGGAAAAAGGTCTTTTGTGGTAAAATTCCCTTATGCCATTGTTTAGTAGACGTCCAGAACAATCCTCAAAACCTGCCTCTGAACAAGAGCAGCAAGATGCTTTGCGAGCATACATAAAAGACTTTCGATCTAGAGTGGGGAGTAGCATAGGTCTTGAGGCTGAGTGGAAGTCATATCAGGCAGCACATGCCGATCTTCAAAATGACTTTGGAAGAGGACTTTTCCCTCAACTAGAAGCTGCTTTTGTCCCTCCAGCAGGCGAGAGTAAAGACTCGGCCATTTTGAGAGAACGTGAGAAAAGAGTACGAAGTCTCCTTGAAACACTTGCTGCTATCGAATCGAAGCTTAAGTTGGAAAGCCAAGTTCTCATAGCTGCAGGTGATAAAGACAAGAGAGCCCTGCGGGAACAACAAATTGACCTCATCCTAAACGAAATTGGTGCAGATAGAAGAACATTGGAACAACTTCTTGTAGGCCTTGAGAAACAGCTTGCTACAACCGTAACAAGTGATTTCATTTCAGCAGTGAACCCAGCAATTGGTAATCTTTCTTTAGCCGATACATCGTACTACCTTGACCGCATCACAGTGAAGGATCCGAAGGAGGGACCAAGTCTACTTCAGAGTCAAGCAGAATCTATCGCTCATGCTGAGCAAATTCAGGATCAAGATTCACTTCGCAAGCTACAAGAGATGCAGGACCAAATTGCACTCACCTTAAATGCATTGGCTGAACATAGAATTAATGTGGACCCTGATCCATTTTTTGAAACAATTCGCAGATTTAAAGTCCTCTTAAGTTATACTCTACCCCCAAATGCATCTGAAAAAGTACGGGAAACGCATTGGAAGAGTTTACAACCAGGACTTCAAAATCTTGAAAAATTGTTAGAATATTACCCGATACT
>CAZWYZ010000013.1:12068-13863 GCA_964638785.1 uncultured Pseudomonadales bacterium | reverse complement strand
AATCCTGTAAAAGACTGCCAAAAGCTTGCTTGTGTGACACCCATACGAATAGGTGTGCTCGCAATTGTCCAGCTTGCAGAAGGAATTCCACTCCCTTGAAGGGCACCATCTACATAGAGATATGCAGTTCCTGTGTCTGAAAAAGTCGCTACCCAATGATGCCAGAGACCGTCATTTAATCCTGTGCGGGTACTACTCAGATTGAGTCTGGTTGTTCCTGCCGCATCTTTGATTTGGTAGCCAACTGATCCTGTTGTCTGGTTTAAGAAAATAATGATTCCACTTTGGAGTGAGGCATTCGTTTTCTCCATAATGAGTGGATAGCCACTACTCACACTCATGCTCGTTTTAAACCAACCTTGCCAAGAGCCAGTCGTTGAATCTAAGTACGTTTGGTCTGGAATAGAAATATAGTCATTACTGCCATCAAACTGAAGGCATTTCCCAGAAACGCAGGACTCTTCAGTTCTCCAAGTAGGAGCAGCAGTACTTGCTCCAAGCGATCCATCATTATTATTTGATGATCCATCCTGAATAGTCGACCCAGTTCCTTCATCAAGTGGCCAATAGCCAGTCGGTCCGACACCTTTCTGTTCACTCCCACTTGTCGCAGCCCCTCCGGATGGGGTAGTTGTGCTTTGGGAGAACTGTGCCCCTTGGGTTCCATTCGTTGCGGCGCTATTTCCATAGTAATGATAGATGACATTTGCACCGTTATTAATTGATGGAACCAAGACATAGTAATCAGTGCTTGCCCCATTACATGCTCCACCAACAGTGTCGATGTAATAGAGGAGTACCTTTCCATTCATATCAGTAATCCTGCTATCGCCACAATCCGCTTGCATTTTTCCAGCTGCAATAAGAGTCGCTGTATCAATATCAAATTTTACTTTTGTGTCAGTCACGGTCGAATTATGAGTAAATGAGAGAGTCAGTCGATACAACCACGAGTCATCCATCCAGACAGCTTGCGTTTGGTTTGCGAATCGTAATCCAAAATAGACAGCAGGGAGGAGAATCAACAGCAAGGGAAGCGTCAACGCAAGCACATAGAGTCTCCTGCTTTTTGTTTTTCGATAGTCTTTTTTATTTCTCTTCAAGAACATATGTTGTTATGGGGATCCAGATGCTGGCCCGTAGCGCACGCCAGCACCTTCATTTAAGAGCTTCCTGATCTGTGACTGCGTAAGAGCATAGTTATACAAACGAACATCATCGACTGTTCCAGCAAAGTAGTTTGCGACCGTATAGCTTCGTGCTCCAATACGAAGTCCAGTTGTTGTTGCCATGGCAGTCGAGGAGATGGCTGTTGCTGTTCCTGTGGGTTTTCCGTCTATGTAGACTTGTCCATTCCCAGCTCTGGTAATTGTGCAGCCCACCAGATGCCAGTTAGTTGTATCTGTAATTGTCACCGTGCTGTCAATGTCGATTGTGTTGACACTACAGCGTACGATATTGCCACTGGTGAACTGTAGTCGATATCCATCATTATCTGCATCTTCTTTGCTCACTATATTCATTTCCGATCCGCTGGAACTTCTCTTGACCCATGCAAACACAGAAAAATCTTGCGTATTCGCATCAAACCGTATGTTTGCTGAGTCAGAGACAGTCGAGTACTGTGTAGATCCATTCAACGTAATTCCAGTATTAAATCTGCCGTCACCCCAAGTAGGAGTGCCGGTGAGTGTTCCGGTGTAGCTATTTCCCGACGCATCATTTGACGTTGTTCCGCTGCCTTCATCAAACTTCCACCACGCTTTCGGTGCACCACGATTCAAGTCGTATGCTA
>CAZWYZ010000013.1:8136-12041 GCA_964638785.1 uncultured Pseudomonadales bacterium | reverse complement strand
GTCGGAGCGTCTCCCAATGTTCAGGTCATATGCGTTGTCAACTTGCAACGTTTGAGACGTCGTAGACTCAAGCACGCCGTTAATATACATCCGAGTTGATCCTCCTGAATGCGAGATTGCAATATGTGTCCATGTGTTGAGCGGCATAACTGACGTGCTACAAGCGAAAGTCAAATTTGTGTAAAAATAGATATTGTCGGTCGCTGCACCACTACATCCGCCCGTAAAGGTTCCATTTATACCCAGTGCCCACCCATTTGAAGCTCCTCCCGTACCTTTTGCAGCAGCATAATTGACTGCCTGACCATCAATTGCTCTCATGTACAGCCAAAGTTCTAAGGTGAGTGCACTTGGATTTGTAATGGCAGATGGGTTTCCCATGGTCACATAATCATCTGTCCCATCAAAATTAATCGCCCCACCAACTTTGCCATTCACCCAAGTCGGACCACTCGTGAGTGTCCCATTGTTACTGTTTCCACTCTTGTCATACGCAATCGTCGATGTGTTATCGTCAAACGGCCAATATCCTGCTGGGGGAGTTTCCGCTGTTCCCGTAATCTGCGTCGCTTCATTTTGTCCGGTCCCGATATTGAGACTGGCGTTGGCATTTTGTACTGCTCGTATTTGATCAAGTGAGAGTGCGCTACTAAAGACCTGCACATCATCAATCTGACCATCATAGTAATAGTTTGAGCCTGATGAGTAACCAATAACTAATTTAGCAGCGGTGGCTGCACCAACGTCATAATCTTCAAAAGACATGACATTTAAACCGGTCGTTCCATCATTCCAAACAGCGATGCGCAAGTCATTCCCAGATGCCCATCCTCCTCTATTTACAATTTCTTGAATAATGGAAACTATTGAAGGGGAGTTATTCCAATCATTCACCCATGCAGAGGGGTCCCAATCGACAGTAGCTGTCGTTGACGTAATTTGCGTTGGTCTGCTACTGCTACCCCATGCTGCAGCATCATCGACGTCATCACCGCGAATTTTTCCAAATACCGATGTTGCTGCTCCAGCCGACTGCGCAGTATCACCGTAGACTTGAAGGTACGCAGTCGAAATTGTGGCTCCTTGAGCGATTGCGACGTTGTTAAATCGCAACCCAGGCTCAACATCAAAATATACGCCGTTGTAATATCCGAACCCATTGACACCTCCTCCAGGCGTATCATCCCAAGTAGTGTTATTTTGCTCAAACCCATCGTCACTGGTTGTTGAGATTTGATATGTAGCTAATGTGTCTGATGTGAACCCACCGACAACAAAGGAATCTAGGCCATCCGATATGGAAGAGGGAATGGTCCCCGTCACGCTCGTCGCTTGTTCAGTGCCATTGACAAAAATTTTCACCGTTTGCGCAGTTGCATTATATGTGGCAGTGACATGGTACCAAGTTGAAGTTGTTAGATTAGCTGCATTTGTTGTCGCATAGTTGGCTGATGACCCAACATACATGCGTAGCTCATCTTCAAACTGAACAAGTAAATAACTCGTCACCGCTCCACCACCTTTTCCTGCGATGGGGAATGTCGTTGAGGCAGTTGTGCTCTCTGGCCGTATCCAAGCTGTCAGCGTTAAATCTCTGGTCAGTGAGAGAGCAGGTGAGTCTGCAGCAGATGAGTATTGTGAGCTTCCGGATTCAAAGTCAATGCTACTGTTTATTTTTCCAAGACTAGTCCACGCAGGGGAAGCAGTTAATGTGAGATCATTATTATGTACAGTTGAGTCTTGTGCAGTTGTTCCATTCATGTCATCAAACTTCCAGTGTCCAACCTGACTATTCCCAACTCCTTCTCCCGATGATTCGCCCTTCATGTCATCAAGAATTTGTTGTTGTGTGCGAGCATATTTATAAATCCTTAAATCATCAATATCTCCATTCATCTCTTGTGTGTCTCCACAATTAAAACCAGTATTATTAATCCCAACACATGCGTCATTCCCATTACTTGAGTCACCAATGTTTGCAAATGTACCGTTTCGTGTCATTGTTTGAGGAACACCATCAATATATATGAGTGTGTTTGTTTCAGATGAGCGGTCCATCGTAACTGCAATATGATGCCACACTCCATCATCCGTAAGCGTTGCTGTTGTAGTCATATAATAATTATCTGTTCCATCACTCATGTAAAAACAAATGAGTTCTCCATCATTTGCAGTCGGCTCGCAAGTAGAAGTGGAGCCAATCGAAAAGTAATAGCCCACAGTCGCTCCAGTATTCATTTTATCGATGATAATGCTTGGATTATTAAAACTCGCAAAATCGGTTCTTCTGACCCATGCAGAAATGGTTATGCTTTCATTGGTGTTTAAATCTAGAAATGGATTGTCATCTATGTACGCATATCGATTACTGGTACCACCATTAAATCCTAATCCACTTCCCAGTTTTCCCAATGTCCAGAGAGGGTCTACTGTTTCGACCGAAGTGCTTGATCCCAACGTGAGATTGACGCCATTTCCACTCACGTCAGTGACAGTCTGACCAGTGTTATCATCCATTTTCCAATGCACGCTTGGGCCAGGTGCCCAGATGTACAGAGATTGAACGTCAGTACTTGAAAGTGCTTTGTTATATATACGGACTTCATCAATTCTGCCAGAGAAATCTTCTGATGATCCTGATCCTCGGCCGAATACAAGATTGCCTGATCCATTTGCATCATACGCACTCGCTATACTTCCACCGTGTACACCATCAACGTACAGGTCCCTTTTTGTACTTCCTGTTTGTGTGATCACGACATGGTGCCAGCCAGTTGTTGCAACTGGTCCAGTGATATCGTTGTTACTTGTTTCACCAAATATCCACTCATCTCCGTCACTGATCCAAATGCCATAGTAATTCCCTGAGTCTCTTGATTTTGTCACAATTCCTTCCCAAGTTCCTGAAAGGGATGGAACATATACCCAGGTACTCACCGAAAAGCTTTGTGCACTTGTGAATTGTAAAACTGAATTATTACTTACACTGACATAGTCTCCAGTCCCATCAAGTGTCGTTGCTGTTCCAAATTTTCCCATGCTTGATGTCGCATTCCCGTTCCAGGCACCATTAAGAATATTTCCTGACTTATCACAGTTATCATTCGTTCCTCCAGTACACGTATTTGCAGCAATCTCGTCCATGTCCCAGTAGCCAACCAATCCATCAGATAGAAAGTCAGAATCTTGCTTCGTAAGGCGTAGAGCTGAGGTGTTGTTAAACTCCGTTAGAACCTGCGCTGCTGTTAGCGCTACCCGATACATTCGAAACTCATCGAGGAAGCCCGTATACGGGTTGCTTGATCCATTCCCATCAATACCAAGATAGAAAGCGTTTGCGTTTGCAAGCGTACCTGTCGCCGCAAATGAAGTATCGGGAGTTCCCACAGGTCGGCCATCAATGTAGAGCGTCAAACTTGTTGTTGCAGCTTTCACACAGACAATGTGGTGCCACTGGTTATCATCATACGTTGCTGCAGTGGACGTCACAAAATCTTCTGGACCATAGGTTGAGTCGTCATCAATTCCACAAGTGATATCTCCATCTGATTCCATCACAATCTTGTATCCACCCGCAGTTGCATTATGTTTCGCTATGATGACGTCTGTCCCAGATGTTTTTGGCGCATGACGAAACCACACAGAGAATGTAAAGTTTTCTGCGGCAAGAAAATCAAAATCCGCATCATCAGCTCGGGTAACATAGTCTCCAGTTCCATCAAAAAATAAACAGTTCTCACTTTGGCACAGTTGCTTGGATCTCCAGACAGCATTCGTGATTGTTCCAGAATTTGAGTTTGAGAATAAACCATGCTTACAATTTTTGTTGTTACAGAATCAAGAATTAAAGCTTTCATTCCTAAGAATTTGATAATTATTTGCGGATTAGGTTTTGAAAAATATAT
>CAZWYZ010000013.1:6006-8126 GCA_964638785.1 uncultured Pseudomonadales bacterium | reverse complement strand
GCTTCGTCCATACGCCAGACAGCAGAAGCAGCAGGCAGTGCAGCTTGAATCAATCCTGCTTTCTCAAGACCATAGTACGTGATAGGGAAGAGGAGGACCAAAATTGGAATCGTCAGCGCAAGCACGTAGATGCGTCGTGTTGTCGGTCGTTTGTGATGAGGGATTCGAAAGTATTTTCGCAACATGTTTTTTGAGTTCAACTACTCCTTAGTAGTATGCCTTTTTTTTGAAGCTTTTTGTACCCAAAGAATACGCAACATTTCCACGAGCGTGTAGAATGAAACGATGCATGTAGTGATACTTATTCCAACCTACAAAGAAGTTGAGAATCTCAAACGCCTGATTCCACTTTTGTACACGCAGATCTATTCGATGCGTCCAGATATTTTGTTTTCCACACTCGTGGTCGATGATAATTCACCCGATGGCACTCGAGCTTTATGTGAGGTTTTTGTGCGTACATATCCACATTTTTTTGTTTCATATGGGGATAAGTGTGGAATAGGTGCTGCAATGAAGCGAGGGTATGAGTATGCGCTCCAAGAACTTCAGGCTGATGCAGTCGTAACATATGAAGCGGATTTTGTTTTTTTACCTGACATAATTATCGACTTAGTCGATGGACTTTCTGTGGCAGACGTTGTGTTAGCGTCCAGAGTGAATGAGTCGGATTTTTATAGTTCGAGCTATTCTCGCCGCATCGGTCATTTTGTTGCAAATACAGTCATTGCTCAGTGGATTGGTGGACTGACAATGGTTCGCGAACATACAGCAGCTGGACGCGCAATTCGAGTGAAACATGTGCTTGATACTGTCGATTTAAACGTTCTTCCCAATGGCTATGCTTTTTTTCCAGCGATACTCTATACCTTGGCTGGAAAAACGCAACGATTTAAAGAGCTTCCAGTACTGTTTCAAGATCGAAGTGTTGGAATTTCAAAAATGAAGCTGTCATCAGCAGCGCAAGAACTCTCCACTGCACTCATCTATGCACTACGCTTTCGATTTTCAAAGTAAACCTGGATGGATCACTACTTCCTTGATAGTATCGGCACTATGGCAGTGACTAGCATTTCTTCATGTCGAGTGTGTGCATCCACACATCTCCTTCCTATTCTTGATGTAGGGGAGGTAGCTGTATCTGATTTTGTTCATGCTGGAACAGGTCCAGCACGAAAACATCCACTCTCGCTTGTTTTGTGTGATCCTCGATATGGCTGTGGGTTAGCACAGCTTGCACATGTTGGATGCACGCCGGATGATTTGTATCGTCAGTACTGGTATAAGTCTGGAATCAATCAAAGTATGAAACGAGCACTAAAAGATGTAGCTGTTGATTCCCAGAGGAGAATAGCGCTGCAAGCGGGCGATGTGATCGTCGATATCGGTGCGAATGATGGGACATTGTTGTCTTTTTTTCCTCAATCGCTTACTCGAGTCGGTGTGGAACCTGCTCGTAACTTACAAGCAGAATTACAGCAGTATACTAGTGTCAACGTCCCAGAATATTTTAGCAAAAAGGCCTATAAGAAGTACGTGGGTGAGAAGCAGGCAAAACTGATCACAAGTCTTGCAATGTTTTATGATTTGGATGATCCAATAGACTTTGTAAACGATCTCAAAAAGTGTCTTTCTCCTCAAGGACTATGGGTCAATCAGATGTCTTATCTTGGAGACATGCTGATAAAAAATGACTATCCCAATATCTGCCATGAACATGTGACGTACTATTCGCTGCACACATTCCTTGAAGTTCTTACACGCACAGATATGAAACTGATTGATATCGAACATACGTCAGTAAATGGAGGAAGCATTCGCACAGTTGTGACGCACGTATCATCACCTCTTGAGCCTGATGAAGCTGCGAGTGCTCGAATTTCGGCTTTTCTGAAGAGAGAGGCGGCAAGTGGACTTCGTACTATTCAAACGTATCGAGCTTTTGCATCAAAAGTACGTCGGTCACGGCGAGAACTTCAATTGATCCTTCAAAAACACCATGCGGATGGGAAAAGTATCTACATTTATGGTGCATCAACAAAAGGAAACACGTTGCTGCAGTACTGTTCATTTGCATTTCCATTCATCACAGGTGCATTTGAAAAAAATGCAGAGAAGGT
>CAZWYZ010000013.1:783-5996 GCA_964638785.1 uncultured Pseudomonadales bacterium | reverse complement strand
CGACAAACATTCCAATCTATTCTGAATCTGCAATTCTAAAGATGAAGCCTGATATCTTACTGGTGTTGCCGTGGCATTTTCGTGATGAATTCATCCTGCGAGAAAAGAAGTACCTTGCTTCTGGTGGAGTGATGATCTTTCCACTCCCAACAGTTGAGTCAATCGGACTGTAATCTTCCTCTACGCTCTCCACCACATCGTATTTCCCAAGACAATTGAATGCATTCATGAAAGAGTTACGACGCACGCACTTCCTCCACATTCACAAGATGAAAGTATAGAATGCACTTGATCTTAGTTGATGATCCACCAGTTCAGTGAGATATCTGCGCCGATAGCACTATCAATTGCGACTGTGAAGCTTCCAACTGATGCAGGGTTCTCTGGATCAAAGGCAACTTTACTCTGGATGTATGGAACCTTATTTCCAGTACTACTATTTGGTGTGATGTAGATTAATGAATCTTCAGAGACTTGATTGGTGTAGATGGTGACAGTTGTCTGACCATTCACTAAGGTTGCTTTTCCTACGGTTGCATTCAAGTTTGGTACCGCAGAACTTGTTGCAGTATTCGTTAATGCAAGTTTACTAAATGTCGCTGATCCTGAGGCATTGATACTCGCAACTTCTGTATTCTCACTGTTGGTGATCGCAAGCTTCCCACTATCTGTGGCAATAGCTGCACTTGGGGTTGCAAGTTGGATACCCAAGACTTGGTTTTCTGCGCTCAATACATTTGCAGTCAAGTTACCCTGGACTGTCACATCTTTGGTAAAGAGAACATCTGTGTTGACGACCAATCCACCATCGGTTGAGAGGGTCATGGTTCCAGCCAAGAAGTTCAATTTCCCTGAAGTCGTTGCCTGAATGTAGAGTGTGTCTTCTGTATTTGAGATCAAGGTCAGGGAGTTGTGATCAAGTGCCAAGCTACTACCGACAATCAATGAGTTGTTGATCATGGCATCGGTAATGCTTGCAACACCTTGGACATTTAAGTATTCGTTGGCAAAGACTGCATCAGCTGTCAGGATCGCTGAGGAGGAACTACTCCAGGCAGACATTTGGTCAATTAAGGCACTGATTGATGCTCCTTGTGATCCAATCAGTGTGGTTATGCCATCAAGTCCACTGATGCGATCGGCATAGAGTGTTCCAGAGATTGTTGCATCTTTGACTGCAATGAGGTCAGCAGCGATCGTACTGGCTTTAAATGTTCCAGCGATTGATGCGTTATTGTCTCCATCCATCAAGATTGCGTTATTTGCCAATGTTCCTGATCCAGTACTGTTTGCGACTGCTTCTGCCACTAATTCTTGAACAGTCTTGCCATCGATTGAAAGTCGACTTGTCTGGATTTCTGTTGAAGTGATTCGTCCTGCTCGAATAGTTGCAAAGATTCCTTCTGCAAAAGCAGCAACTCGATTGGTGAATTCACCCGCATTTGCTAAGGAGAAGGTGGATGGGAGTTGTCCATTGACGACTTCAGTAATACTCATGTTTCCAGTGCTACTTAATGCAAGCATTGGGTCAACATAGTGTGTTTCGACGAAGACTTTAACTGTTGATGCACCACTTCCTGGTGTCCATGCTTCAAGTGCTCGTCCGATCACATACCCACTGTCTGCTTTCTTGGCTTTCCCACTTGTTGCAGATGCGACGAGGAAGTCTCCAGGTTGAATTGCACTTGAGTTCGCATCGACTTTCACTGGAACACGACCAGCGAGGGCGACTTTGTAGGAACCTTCCGCTTCAACACCGAGTGTTAATCCTGGTTCTGTTGAGATAATTCCAATTACTTTTTGTCCATCAGCCGCAGATCCTTTTTTGATCGTTACTGGATTGGCTGCATCGATACTGATGACATCGCCGGCTTCCATTGTTTCGGAAGCTGGGAAGTATTCAGCAAGGTCAGCCCCTGCAGTGTTATCTCCATCGAGTGCGACGTATTCGAGCATGTTCCAGTTTGTTCCGTCGTATACGAAGGTGATGATGTCACCAGCTGCTTGCTGGGTGGTGATGTCGGTTGTTCCACAGCGAATTGGACCAGCAGTACTACAATCCAAATCGGTTGATGCTCCATCAAACTCAAGGACGAGAATCTGTCCTGCTGTTCCATTGGTGAAGTTAGTAATCGTTCCGTTTGCGTTTCCAATGAAGTGGGAACCTCCACCAACCGATGGTGTTGTCCCAGCAGGAAGTGTCTGTTGAGCACCAATCGAGAATCCACCTTCGATAATGACTTTTCCAGTTCCATAGGTCTTCAACGTCAGGTTGTTATTTTCAAATGACTCTCCAGCTTCGATCGTGAGTGGTGCATTTGATTTGATTAAACTGGCTGTCTGGTTCGTAAATTGCAGGTCATATGCAACTGAGAGGTCACCCGCAGCAGTGAAGGAGACAGGGATTGATGAGGTGACTGCTGTTTCAGAGACTGAGAATAACGATGTTCCTGCATCACTAATGTTGAAGAGGTTGGCGACTGATCCGTTGGTTCCAACATTGATGTGGAGGAGATCTCCAGTTGATGTCGTTGATGATGTTGGTGACCAATCAATGGTACTTAAGTTTCCAGTGAATGCAGAAGTACCTGTATATGAGAGGTTAAAGAGACTTCCAGCATTCGTTCCACCGTTCGCGATCGCTGATCCAGCAGTTATTGATGTTGCAGTGCTTGAGAGATCAAGCAGTGTTCCAGTCGTTAACGTGTTTCCACTCGTGGTGAGTTGGGCGAGTTTACCAGTCGTGATGCTGTCGGATATGACATACATTCCAGTTCCAGAGTTGATTGCTGTTGCATCAAAGACAAATCCTGATGTCGTCGTTGTTCCTGTGGTCACATTCGAAGTGTGTGTTTGTGAGCCTGTACCAGAAGTAAAGTTGAGTGCTGTAGTGGTTGTTGTTGAACCAATATTTATTGTTTTCGCGTTTGCGCTGTTTCCAATATTGATTGTTCCTGTTCCTGCATCCAGTGTCAGTCCACCACCAGCGGCAGCACCAATTGCCAACGTATCTGCTGACTCATCAACGAGCAGCCAATCAGTCGTTCCATCCCAGATTCTAAAGTCACCAGTATCTGCGCCTTGTCCAATCTCAAAGTCGACGTTCGCAGTTTGTGCATCAATATCAAGTGCTCCTTCTCCAGAAGTGATGTCAATGGTGTTCCCAGCAACGTATGCCTGCTGCAATGTTGTCGATGCGCCTGAAATACTACTCCAGGCAGCACCGTCATAGATTTTGACCAGATTATCGTCACTGTCCCAGGCGAGGAATCCTTCTCCTGAAACCGGGTTGGATTGTGATGCACTCTGTGGCAAACGCAGTCCTTGGAGAGCTGTTGTTCCGTGTGTGATTGAGGCAAGATCAACGAAATCTAAGTTTGCAAAGGTGAGCGTTGCATTGAGATCTGATGCGGTGATGGTGTCATCTAGGATCTCCGTACTGTCAATTGAACCTGCTGGGAGTACTACTTCTGCAGTTCCCGTTCCATCGGTTGTGAGTGTGATGGCAGTGACTGCACTTGATCCTAGCGTCAAGGAAGTTGCATTTGTTCCCGCGATTGCAAGTGCACCTGCTCCATTGGTATCAAGACCACGTGTTGCAGCTACCGTAATGTTTCCATTCGTTGCGACATCAAAGTTAGTAAAGTCGATTGCTGCAGCTCCACCCGTCAGACTATTTGTTCCAATCGCTACGTTTCCAGCAAAGGTGTTGGTCGCAGCTGTGAAGGTGATCGCATTGGATGCGAAGGCAATAGTTGGGTCAGTTGCACCAGCGTCAAAGGTCCAAGTGATTCCTGATCCAGATCCAAACGTTGTGGTTCCAATTTCTGTCGCATCGAGGTTTAGAGTTAAGGTGTCAGTTGCTGAAGCGACTGTATCAATTCCATTGGTTCCACCAGCAATCGTTAAGGTGTTTGTATCTGAAATTGTTTGTGGTGTTCCTGAATCACCGGCAGCAGTGAAGCTCGTCATACCTGCGCCTGCGTTGTCTAACACTTCCCATGTATTCGTTGCGGTACATGCCTTGATCGTTGCATCAGTGCTGTTGAAGTAGATATCTCCAGTCTGACAGGTGGCTGGATCACCTGTACTTGATTTACCCAAGAAGTTTAAGGTTGCATATCCACCAGTCACGTTATCCAACATGACTTTTCCAGAGTTGTAGGTACGCAGGGTAATGTCATTACTTTCAAATGACTCGCCAGCATCCAAGTACAGTGGAGCTTTGCTCTTAATATAGCTTGCTGTTTGGTTGGTAAACTGCAGATCGTATGCCATTGAGACATCTCCAGCTGCAGTGAATGCAGTTGGCAAATTGGCGGTGATAGCAGTCTCAGAGACAGAGAATAAGTTGCTTGCAGTGTCAGAGACACTAAAGATATTTCCTGTACTTGAACCATTGGTTCCAATATTGATATTGAACAGATCTCCAGTTGCCGTTGTACTACTGCCTGGACTCCAATCAAAGGATGCGATATTTCCACTGGTGAGTGCTGTTGAGGTAGAACTCAGGTTCAAACCATCACCACTTGTAAGTGCGTTTGCGATGAAAGCAAATGCATTATTCGTTGTGGCAGAACTTGTGTGTGTTTGTGCACCAGTGCCTGAAGTGAAGTTGAGGGCAGTGGATGACGCACTATTTCCAATCGTGATTGCATCAGCTCCAGTTCCTCCGGTTCCAATGCTAATTGTGTCAGCTCCTGTTCCCGTTCCAATGTTGATTGCTCGGGTGAGTGCTCCACCAGCACCCAGGTTTAGCGTCGTTGCTGCGGTTCCACCGATGTTAACTGTGGTTGCAGTTGTATTTCCGAGTGCGAGTGTTCCTGATGCATTGGTATCTAATCCGACTCCAGCTGCAACTGTAATATTTCCTGTCGATCCAGTGACATCAAAGTTAGTCAGGTTGATATCTGCAGTTGTTCCGACGATGTTATTGTCACCGACATTGATGGCATTGGTGATTCCAGTTGCATCGGAGACATCAATAGCATCGGTGATTGTTCCAGCACTGTTATTGATCTTTAAGGCAGTAGCAGTGGTTCCAGCGTTACTTGTGGTAATCGAGACGCCAGCTCCAGTTCCAGCTTGGCCAATAGTCAAGACATCTTGGCTTCCAGTCGCTAGTTGATCAAGGTTCAAGAGGAATGAGCTGTCCGTTCCAGATGAAGCTGGGTTTCTAAACACGAGTGAATCATCTCCAGCAGTCAAGGCGA
>CAZWYZ010000013.1:0-773 GCA_964638785.1 uncultured Pseudomonadales bacterium | reverse complement strand
CGGGTCACAGAGCATGACGTTATTTGATCCATCGATACAGAGGCCATAACTTGCTGTCCCTGAGGTCGTTGCCCCAGTGATATTGAGGTTTGCACCAGACCCTGGAGCGATTGTAAAGGTAATATCAGATGTTCCTCCTGGAGTGAAGGCAATGTTTCCATCAGCAACGATGTTGCCAATTCCTGTCATGTTTCCAGTTGCAGAGATATCCCAGTCACTTGAATCAATTGCAACTGTAGCGGAGTTGTTTCCAAGAGTCGTGACTCCCGTTGAAGACAGGGTCGTGAAGACTCCTGTTCCTGGAGTGACAGCACCGATGCTGGCAAAGTTGGCAGCGCCAGCTCCGGAGATATTCCAGTTGGCATCATCCAAAATGAGGTTAGAACCAGACGTTGCTCCAATGGTAATTGTTCCACCAGCACTGTTTCCAATAGTTGTATTTGATGTTCCAGAAGTGTTGATTGCAGTTGTGCCAGACAGAGTCAGTCCGCCTGTTCCTTGTAAGAGCCCTGAGCCTGCGTTCACTCCAACTGCAGTCACCGCACCTGCAGAGGAGACTTGGAATGCATCCCCAGTTCCAGCAAAGAGTGTTCCAGATACATCAGCATTTCCGGTGAGCGCAATGGTTCCAGCTGTAAATGTCTGTGTGTTATTTCCAAACGCAATCGTTGTATCAGTGCCAGCCGATGCATCAAATGTCCAGGTAACTGCTGATCCTGATCCAAAGGTTGTGGTTCCAATTTCAGTTGTATCCAGATTCAAGGTAACTGTAT
>CAZWYZ010000012.1:4819-14159 GCA_964638785.1 uncultured Pseudomonadales bacterium | reverse complement strand
ACGCAACAAGAAAAACATTGTCCTTGCTACCCAAAAAAGTGAACGCACCAATGATCCAGAAGAAAAAGACTTGTATACAGTGGGGGTCATCGCATCAGTGGAGCGTGTGCTGAAAGGTGACAATGAGATTAATGCCCTCGTCCATGCGATTACACGTGTTCGGATTACAGCCTTTCACACGCTTGATCAATATACAGAAGTAGAGATTGAACCAGTTCCAGATATAGTTCCCAATACTCCAGAAGTTGCAGCACTCGCAAAAGTTCTCACCAATGAGTTTCGAAAAGCAGTGAACATGGGGAAGTCTGTGGAGTTCTTAAACTTCATGAAATTAATGAGTGGCGTGAATGCAAGTGAACTTGCCGATCAAGTTGCTTCAACACTTGATATTGAAACCAAAGCAAAACAAGCACTCTTAGAAAAACGAAATGTTGTTGATCGATTGAAAATCGTTTTGGACAAAATTCAAGAAGAAATGAAAATCCTTGAGATTGAAAAGAACATCACGTCAAAGACTCAGAAAAAATTTGATAAACATGCGCGAGAAAATATCTTACGCGAACGAATGCGTGTCATTCAACGTGAGCTTGGAGACGTCTCAGATGAGGATCAAGAAGAACAAGAACTCGATTCATTAAAGAAGACAATCCAACACTTAAAAGCTCCGCTAGAAGTGAAAAAGAAAGCACTCAAAGAACTTCGCAGATTGATGCAGATGCCAGACATGTCATCTGAAAGTGGATATATTCGAACTTGGCTGGATACGATCGTTGAACTTCCATGGGGCAAATATAGTAAAAAGGTGTTATCACTCAAACGAGCTCAAGAGATTTTGGATGAAGATCACTACGGACTCGAAGAAGTAAAAGATCGCATCTTAGAACACCTTGCAGTTATGCAGTTGCGACAAGATAAGGAACTACTTGACTCTGTGGAGTTGAAGATGTCTGATCGAAAGAAAACAGACAAAAAAGTAAAGAATTCAATGCCAACAATTTTATGTTTTGTTGGAGCGCCTGGTGTGGGAAAAACCTCATTAGGGAAATCCATTGCGAAAGCATTAGGTCGTGAGTTTGTCAAAATCTCATTGGGTGGAATCAAAGATGAAGCTGAAATTCGCGGACACCGACGTACATATGTTGGAGCCATGACTGGCCGCATTATCTCAGGAATGAAACAAGCAGGAAAACTCAATCCTGTATTCATGCTTGATGAAGTAGATAAGATCGGATTGGACTATCGTGGCGACCCATCAGCAGCGCTCTTAGAGGCGTTAGACCCCGAACAAAACAGTGCATTTGAAGATCACTACCTCGATCTTCCTTTTGACCTGTCAGACGTCATGTTCATTACCACTGCAAACGTGCTTGATACCATTCCACCTGCGCTACGTGATCGATTAGAGGTAATTCAATACTCTGGATACACGATGGATGAGAAGTTTGAGATTGCGAAGCGATATTTGCTGCCAAAGCAAATTCGTCTGAATGCGTTAACCGAGAAACAACTCTCCATTTCTGATCAAATCCTCCAATCAGTGATTGCGCATTACACTCGTGAAGCTGGTGTACGTAGTTTGGAGCGAGCAATTGGAAAGCTTGTGCGTAAAGCTGCCCGACTGATTGCCGAAGGAAAGAGAAAAACAGTGACTGTGGATGAAGATCTTTTAGTCGAATTCTTAGGACCATATTTCTATGAAGACAGTTTGATGGAAGGAAAAGATTATGTCGGTGTCGCAACTGGGATGGCATGGACGAGTGTCGGTGGAGATATTCTTCCAATTGAAGTTGCAATTATTCCAGATAAAAAAGGTGGAAATCTCATTCTCACTGGGCAACTCGGTAAAGTCATGCAGGAGTCTGCACGAGCAGCACTTACCTACGTTCAAGCAAATGCAAAGAAACTCAAAGTTCCTGCCGCAATCTTAAAGACATCAGAAATTCACGTGCATGTTCCGGAAGGGGCTGTTCCAAAAGATGGACCAAGTGCTGGTATTACCTTAACGACAGCTATACTCTCCGCACTGACTAACCGCCCGATTCGTCATGATTTGGCAATGACTGGTGAAGTCACATTACGCGGTCGAGTACTCGAAATTGGTGGCTTAAAAGAAAAAGTCATTGCAGCTCATCGTGCAGGTATTCGCACCATCATCGCTCCAAAGACGAACAAAAAAGATTGGGCGAAAATGCCTGAAAACATCAAAGATGAGATCACTCCATACTTTGTGGAACACATGGATGAAGTGGTGAAGCTTGCACTTACCCGCTAGTTTAACTGCTGTATTCGTTTGAATTTATTCAACCAAGGTACCAATATCTTCGCCTTTTGCAGCGCGCAAGAGATTTCCTTTTTCAAATGCATCGAAGACGAGAATTTTCATTTTATTTTCCATGCACATGGTAAGACCAGCTGTATCCATTACTGCAATCTCTGGATTCTGGATAGCGTCCATGTAGCTTAAGGTCTTAAATCGCTTTGCATCAGGATACTTCTTTGGATCTTTATCATAGACTCCATCAACTTTGGTTGCCTTCATGACGATGTCACAATGCAGTTCAAGGGCATGCAGCGTTGCGCCTGTGTCAGTAGTGACATAAGGAACACCCGTTCCCGCTGCGAGGATCACAACTCTTCCCTTTTCCATGTGTCGGATTGCTTTACGTCGAATAAAGCTCTCAGCAACAGCAGGCATACTTAAAGCTGACTGAACTCGTGTTGGAACTCCGCACTTTTCGAGTGCATCCTGTAAAGCCAATGCATTGATAACAGTTGCTAACATCCCCATGTAATCAGCAGTCGCACGATCAATACCATTTTTACTTCCACTGAGTCCTCGGAAAATATTTCCACCGCCAATGACGATGGCGACTTGAATGCCTGTCTCGTAGAGTTCCTTGATTTGTTCTGAGATATCGACAGCGGCTTCTGGATCAACACCATGCTCGCGTTTTCCAAGCATGATTTCTCCACCAAGTTTGAGTAAAATTCGTGAATACGGATATTGTGCTGCCATAGAATCCCCTTCTATCAGTTGAGTTGATTTATTCTCTCATTCTTGCCAGTATACACCTATGAAGCAGAAGTGGAAGTTATGGGAGCTTTGCTTTTAAATGTAGAAACGTCCAACGTAGGCGATCAACAAGTTGAAAGAGTTTGTACATTGTTGGATTGAAAACCAAATCGTAGGAACCTACAAACTCAACTAACTTTCCACCATAGCCTTCTTTAAATTTATGGAATCCATACCATGGATCATTTTGATTGGGATTTGGACCAAGACTTCCCCACATGTCAAACACTTCACAGCCAAGTGACTTTCCAAATTGTATGACCTTCCAGGCAAGCAAGTTATTTGCCATCACTTCACGATGCTCACGTGACGAGGCTCCATAGGGATAGTACAACTTGCCATTAAATACAAAAATGATCCAGACAGACAACGTCTGACCATCAAGGACAGCTTTGAAAATGTGCAGCATCCCCGATTTTGAAAGAATCGCAAACATCTTGGTGTAATACTCTTTTGTGTGCGCATAGAATCCTTGACGTTTTGTCGTTTCCGATAAAAGTGTGAGGTATTCTTCAAGTCCTGTCGTGGTCGTATCCTCTACAATTTGGACTCCTTTTTTCTGAGCCAGATTTAGGTTGTAGCGAGTTTTCTGATGGAATGATGCGAGTAACTCTTCTTCAGTTGGTCGAAGTGAAAGCTGAAATGTGTACGGAGTGAACAATGCTTTTCCTGGGACACAACCATGTGAAAAAAGGAACTCACGAATCTGCTCGAACCCATTCGCTGATCCCACAGTCGCTGCAATATCTGGCTCCATTTTGATATAGAGCGCATTATTTTTCTGACCCAAACTTGTGAGTAATTTCATTACCTGCTCATCAGGCATCTTGCCTTTCGGAAAGTATCCAACGGTGTAGGAAGTATGAGGAATTGAATGGAACGTGACAGAGAATGCATGAACCAGTTTTCCCTGATCAAACACTCCGACACGCTCGACGATTGTATCTGTTTGAGCACGAAACTCTCCCCATGCAAACGACTGCAGTGGATGCGATACAGCAGCATCATAGAGTGCGCTTTCAGAAGGTGAGATAGAACGTACAATCATACAAGCTTACATTGTACTAAGGATCTGGAAGGAAGGGAAACTGAGAATTAAATCCACCCTGTCATGAACAACGTCACAACAATGAGAATAATGATTGCTGATGAGAGAATCAGAATCATTGGTTGATCTTTACCCCATGGACCTCTTTTATTTGAGCTCAATAGCGATGGTTCTGCAGCGGAGACACTTCGCTTTGATCGGGATTTGACGGTTTTCTTTTTTGTTGCTTTTGCCATATATATCTAGCGTAGAGGGTTCAAAGTTAGGGGTCAAGTGGATGTTTATACTTTATCAAGAAATGCGTCAATATCCATTGACCCACTTAAGAAGTCATCAATACTTGGATCATCAAACGGAACAAAGCGTTGCCCCTTTGGAGGAGTTTGTATGCCTCTTCCCAGTGAAGATGTATACGATGATGATCGTGGAGATGACTCGCTACTTCTTGAGAGAATCTGGGAAGGAATTTCTGCAATGAAGCGAGAGATGACTGATCCACTTATTCTGCCATAAAGCAGTCGCTTGCGTGCGTAGGTCAATACCAGTGTTTTCTTTGCGCGGGTTAATGCCACGTAACAGAGTCTGCGCTCTTCCTCCATTTGCAAACGATCAAGCAGTGAGCGTGAGTGTGGGAATACACCCTCTTCCATGCCAACAACAAATAAATGGTCAAACTCTAATCCTTTTGCAGCATGGACACTCATTAAGAATACTTGCGTTGTATCTTCCTCTTCCTGCCCTTTTGTTAGCAGCGCTTCTTGCTCAACTAAGGCAACTGTTTCTAAAAAGAGAGTAATGTCTTCATATTGCGCAGCAACGGAACGCAACTCCTGTATGTTTTCGACACGCGCACGATCATCTTCATCATGTTCATCAAACTCTTTGAGATACTGAGTCATTTCCAAAATAGAGTCCAATATCTCAATTGCTGTTTTTTTCTCTTCCTCTCGCTTCTCAAGCCATTGGAAAAACAAAGCAGCTTTCCGCTTTCCCATTTTTTCTACTCGCGTTCTTGCAACTTCATCTCCTAGATTTACCCATAATCGCAAATATGCAAGCAAATCTTTGATTTCTTTTCGCGCATAGAAACGGACACCTCCCACTAATCGATATGGGATCCCATAGGCGAGTAAACCTTCTTCAAAAGCACGGCTCTGGGCATTTGTTCTATACAAAATTGCAACAGAATCACTCTCGCTCGCTCGAAGTGCAGCTTGAACTTTTTTAATAACATAACTTACCTCTTCACGATCACTATCACCTTCGTAGAGAACTACCTTCTCGCCACTCGCTTGCTCGGTCCACAAGGCAAGCACTGGGTGGCTCGTATTATTCGCGATGACACCACTTGCAGCATCCAAAATTGATTGCGTACTTCGATAGTTTTGAGAGAGTTCGTATCGCTTCATGCGTGGGTAGAGTCGTTCCAACATCATCATGTTGCGGTAGTCGGCGCCACGCCAACTATAGATAGCCTGCGAGAAATCACCGACCACAAACAAATTCTCTCTTTTGTTTAAAAGTAGTTTCGTCAGTTCCAATTGAGCAGTATTTGTATCCTGGTACTCATCAATAAGAATGTGTTCAAATGTTGTCTGATAGTACGTACGGACCTCAGGAAACGTCTGGAGCAGTAAGACCGTCTTTACCATGAGGTCATCAAAGTCCACTGCATCATTTTTTGCCAGACGTTTTTGATACAGAGGATAGAGTCTGGCGACAATTTCTTGATACTTCCCGCGTGCAGTCTCTGCATACTCTTCCGGACCAACGAGTGCATTTTTACTTTCAGATATCATGGAAAGAACTACTTTTGGTTTCACTTCTTTCGTTGAGTAGCCAATCTCTTTGATGAGTTCCGTCATCAAACTTGCTTGGTCATCCTCATCAAAAATGGCAAAATTTGGTGAGAGACCTATTTGTTTGCCCTGCACTCGTAGAACTTTGGCGCAGAATCGATGAAAAGTTCCAGAGAATGGAAGTCTATCACCAGTCAAATTCTCGACACGATTAAGCATCTCTTGTGCTGCCTTATTCGTGAATGTGACAAGAAGAATTTGTGATGGATGCACGTGGTGATGCGCAATAAGATAGGCAACTCTTGTAGTGAGCACACGAGTTTTCCCTGATCCTGCACCCGCAATCACCATAGCTGGACAATCTAATGGGTGTTCAACCGCAGCACGCTGCTCTTCATTTAATTTTTCAACCACTGTGGAGATGTCCATTCCGCCATAGTAACACATAAAAGTTTACAGGGAATAGTTTTTAGTCTATAGTTTCGGTACAAGAGGATTAAGCCATATGAAACTTCTCATTGCCAACTTTAAATCAAATAAAAATAGACATGAAATGCAGGAATGGACAACAGAGTTTTCCCAAGTTTCAAATCAGCAAACAGGGATCACTATCGTGTTATGTCCGCCATTCCCTTTCTTGCCTCTGTTTGAAAAACTCCACTCTGAACACACTTTTGTTGGTGTTCAAGATATAAGTAGTTACCCTGCTGGAGCCTACACTGGTGCAGTTAGTACATATAACTTAATTGATTTCAATATCACCTATGCGATTATTGGTCATAGCGAGCGGCGCCGGTACTTCCATGAAACAAGTATTGAGATTGCCCAAAAAGTGCGAGAATGTCTTGCGGCAAAAATAACTCCAATAGTGTGTGTCACGAAAGATGAGATCAATGCGACAGCAAATGCGTTGAGTGAAGAGGAACGGACACACTGTATCGTTGCGTTCGAACCAATCGAACATATTGGAACTGGAGAGTCAGATACACTCGAACATATCTTGGAAACAAAAAAATGGGTCCAAACAGCATTTGGATCTGTACCATACATCTACGGTGGATCGGTCAACCCATCCACTGATTCGCAAATTCTCACAAGCACTGACATTGATGGATTCCTCGTTGGAAGCGCATCACTTGATCCTGAGACCTTCCTTTCGCTGGTAGAGTTGGTCCGCTAACAAAACCACAATGCTCCCGACAATTAAGATTACTCCAAGATACCTGAGTGGGTTTTCTGGCATTGTTCCATTCAAGAAAGACTCGAGATACTGTGGAAATGGATGAATCCAAAGGGTTTGATACATCACTCCCCCAAGCGCTCCCATGGTCATGATTAGTATGGATATGGCACCAGCAAGCACTGCCAAGAATCTGAGAAATCGAGGAGCAGAATATAGTCCGATTAGTCCAAGCGCAAGAAATGGAAGTACTGGAAGCAGATACCGTGGTCCATATTGCGCATGTCCCACCGTCTCAATCGAAGAAATATAGAGAAGGTGCCCAAACGACACGAGCATCGTCGTGGTCACGATACTTCTCTGTTCGCGCTTCAAGAAAAAAAACCCAATACACGCTAAAAGTAAAATAGGCGCGAAGAGAAAAAGTGAGTTTGTCGGTGAGAAGAGATAAAAGTCTAGTTTCTCAAACATGTTACTTGCAGAAAGAAATGACGTCGTATCTGTCGTACCTGAAATCGAGTTTGGAAATGCCAATGGACCTCCAAAAAGTACTGCATTGAATCCAAAAACGGGCAGCACTCCAAGAGCTGTTCCCACGACGAATGGCAGCAGCGTGTGACGATCACGCTGTATCAGCACACCAATGCAGATGCTCAATACAACGACGAGTGGGAGCATGGAGATAAAGAGAGAAAAACCGAGTAAAAGTCCAGCGACAACCCATGCCCACACGCCGACATCTTTTCTTTTGTGAATATAAAAAAGAATAGTCCAGGAAATAAAAATGAGAGCAGTCGCTTGTACATCATGATGAGCAACTCCTGCGTAGGGAAACAACAGGGTTCCGAGAGAACCCATGAGTGCAATGACACTACTATATGAATGTGAGTGAGTAACCTTCTGTGAAACTAAATACAAGGCCACTGCGATCGCAGCTAGGAGAACTCCAGACGTCAACAAGGTCACTAATGATGCCGTCTCTCCATACGCACGTTCATATGTTATTCCCACGAAATCAAGGAGGCTGTACACCATTGCCCCAAGGACGAACTGTCCTGGCTGCTTAATTGCATACACATGACCTTGAAAATGAAACGTATCGCCAAGTGGCTGCAGTTGTGGAACTGATGACCCTTCTAGTGCGAAGGTGTGACGGGAGACAAGGCTCTCTACACCTATTTGCTGGAGGTTAAAGTCACTTTGATTTTTCTCATTGATTGTGAAAGCCACACATCCAAGGACAAAAAGGAATAAAACAATTGCAAACGTGAATCGTAGTGAAGTGTTCATAGAGTTAGCGATGGACAATGCAGTTTCCCCCATGTGAGAAAACAATGAAACTAGTATCACTATTTTGGTCAGACAAGCGCTTGCACGCATCTCCATCAAGGAAGAATGTTCCATTCTCTAATAGAAGAGATGTTTGTGGATCAAAGGTATGGACAGTCGGTTCTCCATACATATTCTGACTTCTACGTACAGCTGCAGAAAATTGTACCGTGGCTTCAGTCCCTGGATAGAGTTGTGTTGAGACGTAATATGGACCTGGATACGAAACTCCGTTTTCCACTAATTGCACCGTCGCATCATCAAACCATATTGAAGCGTGCTGTGTGTATTGAGAAAAATACAGAGTCAAAAATAAAAGAGACTCTATGACAAGTACACCGGTTGCGATAAAAAAGAATGGTCGGGCTCGTTTTGTTGTGCGTAAGTATTCTACTCCGTACCAAAAGCAAACAAACAAGAATGGCAGTATCCCAATACTACGCAAAACATGTGGAGATTGGATTGTGAGTGCTGACGGTATCGGTGAGATAAGTAACCCAAGGAGTATCCAATACGAGAAGTTTCCAGGTTTTCGTACAAGCAGTGAGTAGAGACCTGCCGCAACAAATGGAAGACTTGATACAAGCAAAATTCCAAATGGTGCAGGTATGTGTCTCAGGTTCTCATCACCACCAAAGAACAAAAATTGAGGTGAGAAATGAGCAATGTAGTTTTGAGATGCTTGAAACAAAAATTCTTGAGTGCTGTCTGTGTAGTGAGATAGTCCCACTACCTGATACCTGGCAAGTAATGCCCCTGGATTTGAAAATTCCCAGATCACTGCAGGTAGCATACAAAGCAAAAAAAGTATCGTGGTGAGAACTACTCTTTTGATGTGAATTTTTCTATACAAAAAGAACAGGCCACTCATTAAAAGCACGGGGGCAAGAATACGCGCAGATGTGTAGGAG
>CAZWYZ010000012.1:0-4809 GCA_964638785.1 uncultured Pseudomonadales bacterium | reverse complement strand
AAAGCAAGGGAGAGTGAAAATATGACAAGCCATGCAAGCTGCAACTTCTGTGTGCCTTTTACACAAAGATTGTAATAGGCCAAAATAGCCACAAGTAAGAAGAAAGGGGTGCTCGCCACTTCAAACGCAACGCGTGAAAGCTGAAAGAACCATGGATTTGAAGTAATCAATAAAAGTATGACAATTCGAGCATTCACAGTCACTTTTGCAAAACGTAAAAGTAAAACAACGATACCAATAGCAGCGAGCCCCCAGAACGCTGAGGTTAGTCGAACAGTTTCTATAGAGGCGCCAAAGAAAGCGAACACAAGAGAAACTGAATAAATAAAGAGTGGATTTTTATAGTCGCCAAAGGCTTTGAAGTACAGTGGGAAATACGTCCCATGCTCATCTTTTGCTGTGTGCAGAATTGTCCATGCGTTGTACCCAATCGATGACTCATCCACAAAGAAACCAGGTGGACTATTTTGAAGTGAATAGAGACGCGATGTAAGCAAAAGCGCCACAACACCCACAATGAATACTATGAAGAAAGGCTTGAAAAGACTCCAACCGGAAAAAAGTTTTTTCATATATTATCGAATCGCGTAGATTGTCCCTGCATCATTTTCAAACACATTTTCTAGATTACGATTTTCAGATATCCAACCTGTTTCCTTTTCATTCTTCTCTATATAGATATAATCAATCTTCTCTTGTTCTCTCAGTGTATTCAATGACAAGTCTGATCGAAACACTTTTGTGATATTCTGCTCGCGCGTACTGTAATCAAGTCCGTAGCTGAATGCCCATCCAGGGTATCCCAAATACACAGATCTGCCACCGATCATTGAGACTGGATTACTCACAATAGGTCTGCTTAGAAAAACAGCATCTGGCATTGTATGGAGACGGACATACTCTCCCAACTGAACTTGCTCTGCCGAAAGCATTTCAAATGTTTTTCTTTGAAAGTCGAGATTGTGCATCAGATCAACTGCGCCCGAGACACAGAGAATTCCTGTCAGTGATAAAAACACGAGCCATGCAAAAGGCCTCTTTCCATAGGAAGCAATCCAACTCATTGCCCAAACCACAGGAATACTCAAACCAAAATAGACCCAGGCAAACATTTTTGTGTTATCCCATTGTTGTGGTTGAAATTGCACAACATTTGCAAGTGCAAACAAGAACCAAAAAAAGGAAACAACCCACACAATATCTCTTTTCTGTTGCATATACAGTCGTACTGTTCCGATGAGTGCGAGTGGTAAAAAGATTCCCCAGTTTTGAAGCCAAAAGGAGACCCAACTTTTTAATGAATCCCCTGCAAGCCAACCAATATGCAAGGTGAAAAAATTTTGTGCTGCTATACCTTTGTGAAGGAAAAGGATGTATACGACAAATGAAAGAATAGTCGCAGGAATGACATACCACATCCACTGGCGAAGCTTTTGGATACGAACAATACCTATCCATGCGGAAAAGAAGACTATGACGAGATAGGTATGTGTATGGATAATTGGTAAAAGTCCCGCCAGTATCCCTGCACCTACTAGTCGCATGGTATGTTGCTTGTTTGACTGTGCCAAGAACTCTTTATAGAGAATAGCCATAATCAGTAGGCCTACTGGAAATCCTAATAAAAATGCTCGTTGTGGCACAAACATTGAGGGGATAACTGAGTTCATTTCAAGTTTGTAGAGTTCGATCTGCGTCATGCTTTGTGTTGAATCCAGCAAACCGCTCAGTCCTTTGTCAAAAAGCACGCGAAAAAATCCGAGGCCACCACTACACAAAAAAACCGTGGCTGCCAATATAGTTTTCTTCTTTGAATGCAAAAAGACGCGAAACGTTTCGTACAGCAGTACGAGCATGAGACCAGTTGTGAGAAGAGAAGGAAGTAGAAACGATAGAGGAAGCGAGAATCCAATTCTCCACAAAATTCCTGAAATGAGGTTTGTTATAAATGGATACGTAACAGGAGCATTAGAAAAGACTGGGAGCGAGACAAACCATTCACTCACTGGTCGGAATGCAAAGTTTGCACTTAAGGCAATGTGCATAGACCAATCAGCCCAAACATAGGGATGGCCGGCAAAAAGGCTTCCACCCCTCATCGAAATGATTTGAGACCAAAGAATGAGGAAATAGAGTCCCCATGGGAGAAAGAAAAGGCTGAACCCAAGTATGTGGTGACGAAAAAAATGCTTCATTGTACAATTGTCCCTAGAATGACTCTCTCAGTATTACAAAGACAAAAAACATTCGCAATTGGGCTTCTCCTAATCCTACTCTTTTCAGGAGTTGTACGCTTCTGGAGACTCTCAATCCCTACTGGGTACTATTTCGATGAAGTGTATCACGCAATGACTTCCAAACTGGTTGGTCGTGGAGACCCTCGTGCCTTTGAATGGTGGAATGATCCACCAGAAAAAGATACAGCTGTCGATTGGCTCCACCCACCGCTTGCAAAATATACACAAGGACTTTCAATGGTGGCATTCGGAGAGAACAGTTTTGGATGGAGATTTAGTTCAGCAGTTTTTGGAATACTTACTGTTGCTGCGACCGCATTACTTGCACATGTTGCATGGAAGAGACGACGAATTACCCTTATTGCGACGACACTCGTTGCGTTGGATGGTTTACTCCTCGCACAATCACGCATTGCAATGAACGATATTCATGTGACCTTTGCCATCCTCATGGCTGCGACTGCATATTTATGGTACAGACAACAATCTGATCGCCATACACTAAGTCGAAAAATCACCGTGCGTTTCCTCCTTTTGATCGGTCTTCTTTCTGGAATTGCGATGGGAACCAAATGGTCTGGAATCTTCGTCTTAGTTCCAATTGGGCTTTTTGAGGGAATTACCCTGCTTCGCACTCGATTTACGACACGAGCAAATCTCTTCAATGCATATTGGATTCGAATACTTACTTTAGTACTACTTCCTTTCTGTATCTATGTACTTTCCTATGGTCAAATGTTTTTGCAAGGAAAAACACTCGTCTGTACGGGTGACCAAATTAAGCAAGGTTCTTGCTACTGCAGTCAGGAATCGAGTCCATGGGTGAATGTTCTCAGTGCTATTTCACCTGTGAATAGACCATATTTTGAATCTCTTGAAAGCCGAGGCGGTTGTAAACGACTCATCTCGCATTTTTCTGAACTCCAAAATCAAATATGGTGGTACCAAACAAACTTAAAAGCAACACATCCGTACCAGTCGAGACCATGGCAATGGGCACTGGATCTACGGCCCGTATGGAGTAGTGTGACCTATAGTGAGGATGGAAAGACAGTCTCCAACGTCTACACTGCTGGGAACCCCGTACTATTTTGGGGAGGACTCATAGCAGTCTTGTATCTATTGGCCACGTTAACTCCGACACTGTTTGCCGCTGGCCGAAACCTACTTTCAAAGAAAAGCCTACCTGTTCAATTACCACGAGAGGTCCTTTTTCTCATCGTCCTGTATTTGGTTCTATGGGTTCCATGGACTTTTTCCCCTCGAATCATGTTCTTTTATCACTATGCACCAGCGGTGCCATTCCTGGCAATTTTAAGTGCATATAGCCTAGTGCACTTACCCTTTTCCCAAGATAAAAGGACGAAAATAACCATCGGATTTTGTGTGCTCGTGGCCGTAGTTTTTGTGCTGCTATTCCCAGTCTTTACTGGGTACCCCATGAGCCCTGAGTACTTTGAACGAGTGTTTACAGTTTTCCCAAGCTGGAAATAGACGGACTATTCTGGTATACTTCCCATCTCTGGTATACAAGCCAGGGAAGAATTGAAAAAGGAGCGTGGTATGAAACAAGGAATACACCCAAAATGGAATCACCAAGCCAAAGTAGTTTGCGCTTGTGGGAACACATTTGAGACTGGATCTGCCGATGAGGAGATCAGAGTTGATATTTGCTATGCTTGTCACCCATTTTATACCGGTTCCATGAAGTTCTTGGACACACAGGGTCGCGTTGATAAGTTTATGAAACGTCGCGCTGCCGCTGCTGGGAATGACAAAAAGAAGAAAAACCAGAAGCAAGATGCTCCAAAAGAGGAAACATTGTCACTCAAAGACATGTTAGCTCAAGAGAAAGCAAAACTCGTCGCAACCGAGAAAACAGCCTAGCTATTGAAACGTAAAGTCCTCGTTTTCACTGATACTATCAGGGTGAATGAGGACTTTTTTGGATATGTACAGCTATACGCGATACACTATCATCTAGATAGACCAATTATGGATTACTTACAGCAACAAATCGCAGACCTAAACCAAAAAATCGATGAAAATCGGCTTTTGTTGTCGGACCCAGATTTAGCAAGTTTGGCACAATCTGAGATAGAGATGCTCACTGAGCAGAAAAATCTACTTCAGGACTCATCAAATGCAATTGAAAAGGCAAAAGAAAAGGCCCAAGTCACTCAAACATACGACAACTGTATTATTGAGATGCGACCTGGAACTGGTGGTGATGAAGCAAAGCTATGGGGTGGCGAACTGCTGCGCATGTACTCTCGTTTTGCCGAAATGAAAAAGTTCAAAATCGAGATGATTGAAGATGATGTTATTAAGATTATTGGCAAAGGTGCGTATAGTTCTTTTGAGTTTGAATCAGGTGTTCACCGAGTTCAACGAGTCCCAGCGACAGAATCTCAAGGACGAGTGCACACTTCTACAGCCTCAATTGCAGTCATCCCCGAGCTGCCTGAGTCTGCAGTCACAATCCGTGAAGACGAGCTTGATTGGCAGTTTACACGTGCAGGTGGGCATGGCGGACAAAACGTCAACAAAGTATCGACGGCTGTTCGACTCA
>CAZWYZ010000011.1:13189-16026 GCA_964638785.1 uncultured Pseudomonadales bacterium | reverse complement strand
CGGAAAGTTGCGCCAGGCTGGAGTTAACCAGGAAATCATCTCACAAGCAGTGAGTGATCTTGATCCTAATGAGGTCATGCTTGCAATGGAAAAACGGCTGCGACGCTATGAACAAAAGTGGGCAGATTTGGATAAAAAAGAGCTGCGCATGAAGGCCTATAGCAAGCTGGCCGCCTCGGGTTTTTCCTCGAGTGAAATTCGAGCGTTCCTTGACGAATGGCTAGAAAAACGGTACACTGCACCCATTAATCTTGAAAAAGATAGTAGGAAACTCTAACTCGTATTTACTATGAAAGTTATCACTCCCATCCAGCTTGATGTCAGTGAACGTTACCCAGGGGCCTAAAGAAAAAGGTCTCTTCAGTTTTGGGATACTCCTTTCTTTTTCAAAGATTTTACTCCGTACGAATAGACGGCAATGTTTGTTTACGTCATGAAAGGAATTTATGTCATTTTTTACCCGTTTGTCTGGTCTCTTCGGCACAGCCGCAGATGACTCCCATGCTGCCAAGTCGCAAGCACCTGATTCTCCTCGACAACAGTTACCACAACAGGTTCGCCCACAAGTGGTAAAGCCTGTTATTCAGGTTCCAAAAAAACCAGTTATCTCAACGCAAGAAAATGAAGCGATGGTCCGTGAAGCACAGGCTAGAGCACGTGAGATCATCGTTGAAGCAAAAGCAGAAGCACTGACATTGCGAGAAAACGCGGAAAAGCAGATGCGTTTAATGCGAGATGAGGCAACAAAATCACAATATAGTATTGATCAAAAACTCACGGCTATTGAATCCAGACTGAAATCTTTGGATGAGCGAGACAGAGAAATTCAGAAGAAAAAAGGTGATCTGGATAATCGATCAATCCAACTGGAAGAGACACGGAAAAACCTGGTTAAGAAGCTTGAGCAAGTGGCTGGGCTTACCCGCGATCAAGCAAAACAACAAATTTTAGAGAATCTTGAGCGTACGGTCTCGAAAGACATGGCAGAGGTTATTCAAGCAAAAATTAACCAAGCCAAAGAAGAGGCAGATGATCAGGCAAAAGAGATCCTGGTGGACGCAATGAAACATGGTGCAACCAATTATGTTTCTGAATATACAGTTTCTGTCGTAACGTTACCAAGCGAAGACATTAAGGGAAAGATCATCGGAAAAGATGGTCGAAACATTCGTGCGTTCGAGCAAATTACTGGTGTTGATGTTGATCTTGATGATCAGCCAGGAACTGTTCGTTTGTCCTGTTTTGACCCAGTACGACGTGAGATTGCTCGTGTTTCATTAGAGCGATTGGTCAAAGATGGTCGTATTCAGCCAACCCGAATTGAAGAAATTGTCAAAAAAGTCTCTGAAGAGCTCGATAAGATCATGTTTGAGGAAGGGAAAAAGCTCTGTCACGCAGTTGGTGTCTACAACATGCCACATGAGCTCATCCAAATGCTTGGACGCTTTAAGTACCGTTTCTCCTATGGTCAGAATATGATTGCGCACACATTGGAAGAAACGAAGATTGGTATCGCCCTCGCACATGAAGTAGGTGCAAATGTGGATACTGTGCGACTGGGATGTTTACTCCATGACATTGGAAAAGTGGTCAACGACGAAGAGGGTAGTCACATTGAGTTAGGTGTGAACCTGCTCAAAAAATACCGTATCCCACAAGCAGTCATCGACTGTGTCGAGCAACACCACGAGGACAAGCCATTTAGTAGTAAAGAAGCAATTCTTGTGTATGTCTCAGATGCAATCTCAGGTGCAAGACCTGGTGCACGCTATGAGAACTATGAAGAATACGTCAAACGCTTAACGAAACTTGAAGAGATCGCCAAGGCTGATCCAAAGGTACGAGAAGCATATGCAATTCAGGCTGGAAGAGAGATCCGCGTCATCGTGAATCCTGAAGGGTCAACTGATGATGATGCAGTGTTGCTCTCACACACGATCAAAGATCGCATTAAGAATGAAGTAACCTATCCAGGAACCGTGACAGTCACTGTGATCCGCGAAGTGCGGGCAATCGACATCGCAAAATAAGCCACACTATGACCCTCTACATCGTTCGCCATGGACAAAGTGAAGGAAATGTTGGGAAGCGATATCAAACGTCGGAAGAGAAGCTCACAAAAACAGGGAGTGCACAAGCAAAGCTTTTGGCAAAGCGATTCAAGGGAGTCAAGATTGACAGACTCATTGCAAGCTCTATGACTAGAGCACAGCAAACTGCACACGAGATTTCATTAGTGACCAGTGTTCCAGTAACGTCCAATCCATATTTTGTTGAATTGCGACAACCAAGTGAGGTCGTAGGCAAGACGCACACAGATCAAAACTCACAGACGATCATGGACGAGTTGTCCAAGCATCGTGAAGATCCTGACTATCACTACAGTGATGAAGAAAACATCTTTGATTTCATCAAGAGACTTGACGCAGCATTAAACACAATTGTTGAGAGTAGCTCTGATGACGATGTCGTTGTATTAGTTGCACATGGATATGTCATCCGAGTTCTCCTCGGACTCATTCTGTTTGGCACTGAATTTTCACCACTCTCATTTACGATGCTTCTTTCAAGAGTGAAAACAAGTAATACTGGCATTTCCATCGTTAATTATCATCCTGAGAATGGATGGGAATTGGTCACCTTTAATGACCATGCCCATTTGTTGGAGTGATCTATAGTACACGTACTCTTTGTCTGCAGCTTAAATAAAATTCGCAGTCGTAGTGCTCAAGAGGTTTTTAAAACCTATCCAGGAATAGAAGTTTTGTCTGCAGGAACCAAGTCAAATGCACGCATTCGAGTCACTGCATCATTACTTGAATGGTCCGACATCATCT
>CAZWYZ010000011.1:7104-13179 GCA_964638785.1 uncultured Pseudomonadales bacterium | reverse complement strand
TACTTGAACGTAGATTTTCAGAAATTATTCGCAAAAAAGAACTTGTGTGTCTTGGGATTGAAGATGAGTATGGATTTATGGATCCCGATCTCATCGAAATTCTGAGACGTGAAGTTTCTTATAACTTCGATATACTACTTTCATGAAAAAAACGCTCCCTCTTTTCGGTCTCCTTATCGTTCTTGTCGTATCCTTTGCGTTGTATAAGACCCTCCAGGTTTCGAAGGACCCTGTCCATTACCATGCAAACTTTGCAGTATTTATCAGTGGTGAACAGGTTGATTTTTCGAAGCCATCACTTATGCATATTCAACCGTGCACGAATGATGAAAAAGAATCATCAAATCCAGAAGATAATGTGCACTTGCATGATCAAGTGGGAAACGTCGTGCATCTGCATGCAGATGGAATTAACTGGCACACGTTCTTCTCCTCCATTCAGTACGATCTTCTTGGAAAGACGAATGGAAAAACCATGACCGTTTATTCGAAGGGAGTAGCAGTCTCTCCACAACATCTTTTTGATGTGATTGAACCAAGAGACATGCTCCTCATTCATATCGCATCCCAAGGTGGTGCTCAGAACGTTTCTGAGGATGTTTCGTTACAGCTGGAACAAAAAGCTGTCGGTACTTCAGCTTCAGAGTATGATGAAGGCAAGATTGGTATTGAGAAATGTGGTACCCACGGACAGAGATCACTGTTCCAACGCTTCACTATTGCTTTTGGCTTGTAAGGGCATGCAGAATTCCACTGATCACAGACAACACTAGTGAAAAGAGCAGTGCATTCACAAACCCGCCGACTGAAAAGCCAGCAACAAAATTGTCAACGAGTAGGATCATGAGCGCATTGATGACAAAGGTGAATAGTCCTAAAGTCAGAATATTGATTGGCAAGGTCAGTATCACAATAATCGGCTTCACAATTGCGTTGAGTAATCCAAGTCCAATGGCCACGAGAAGGGCTGTCATATAGCCATCAAGTGTCACACCCGGAAGGATATAGGCACTCAGAAATACAGCAATTGCTTGGACGATCAGTTGAATGAGTATAGACATATGTTTCCTTTCCTACCGATCTAGTATATCAATAAATTTTTGTTTTAATTTTTCACTTACAGTAAGTACACGCATTCCTGTTGGGAAAAATGGAAAACCATACACTACCAGCGAGCCTAGTGGGAGCAAGAGAACGCAAGCGACTGTCAACAAATCTTCTTCACCGTCAATCTTATAGATTGTTTTGTTTGGACCAACAACTGCTTTTTGAATCAGTGTAGCGGCGTCCACACTTATGCTCCCGGCAGCATTTGATACATCTGTTGCTTGATATGTAAACTGATCTGGTACAGAAAATGTGTATGTATGGTGCTTCGAGATGCCATCGATGAATGCGCATTGAAATGGAACAGCGTTTTTGGCACAGTAGTTCGTGGCGACATCTCCGACAATACAGATAGTTCTATGCTTCTCTTTTAAGTAATTTGCTCCGCAATTTTTCCCCAATTTACGTTGCAAATATTCTCGTGCTTCTGGTTTTATACCTACAGTCTCAAGAAACAGGTCTGCATAGATATTTCCATTGCGGTCAATCTCACCTCGGCGGATCCGGCTTGATGAGATAACCACACCATGCTTGTCTGTATGAAGCGAGCAGCTTTCAATAGCTAGTGGACTCATTCCACGCTTTCGACGCTCTTCGTTAATAGTATGTGCTCCTGAAAGTGTATGGGGAGTCACAATAAGAGCTTGCAAAGTGGTGTCCGATAAAGTGGTACCAAAAATTGATTTGATTGGAATAATGTGAAGGTCATTTTCTCTTCCAAGTGATCGGGCAAATCCTGTGATTTCTTTTTTGCGAATTGAATATGATTGAATTGAAAATGATGCTTCTTTTCTTGAATTCATTGATGCCTTTGTGAGACCAAGTGTCACTTTGAGGCCATTCTTGAAAGCAAAGGATAGTAAGTCTTTGTGACCTAGATGGAGATGATCAAATGTTCCACCAAGAACAACGTGGGAATACATACAGTGCTATTATACGATGCCGAAGGAGCGAAAATGGAGCAAATCTATCACTTAAGGCGTTCGAGTTGGCCGCGACGTTTGACGATGTTTTTATAATCCCACTGAATGTCTTTGGATTTTTTCAACCAGCGTTCTAGATCTTTTTTGACTATTTGACTGGCTGAGGTGTATCGAACTTGAGCTGCTTTGAACGTTCCTTCCGGATCCAGACCTTCTTCATCAAACGACTGTCCACTCCAGAACAGTAGCTGTACATTGTCCTTTCGCTTGCTGTATCCAGCAATTGGATTTCCGTCTAGAAACCATACTGGATGTCCATGCCATACTTTGCTTTCATTTTCAGGAAGATTTTCATTGAGTATTTGGCGCAATGCATCACAAATTTCTTTCGCATCATCAGTCAGGGAATCATTATAGTTTTGAATGTCATTGCTCATATTCAGATATGATATGGATAAGTATGTGCAAACGCAAGTGAACTGCTTGATAGTTGACCGAAAATCATTGTTTCAATTGTAAGTGACTTTTGACATGATCATCATATGAAAGATTACAAAAATGGAATGTATGCATGGGGTGGACCAGGGACAATACGACTTATTGAAACGAAGTATCACACTCCTTTAATAGACAAAGAATCTTTTCTTACGCTCTACGATGACGATCGTCTCAAGCAAGCAAAAAAGGTTTTTGACTTGAGTGATGTCTGGGTAACATTTTCATGGGGATTCTCTGAAGAAACGGAAAAAGAAGATTATACATTCATCCAAGAACGACTTTTTACCATCAAAAAAAATGGACTTCGATCACATGCATATGTACAAGGTCTAAACGTCGTAGAAAGGGAGTATCTTGATGAAGATATTTACTGCAGAGATCTGTACGGAAGAAGGCTTCCATATAGTAAAGGTCGAAAGCTAATTTGCCCAAACAACCCTCAAGCAAGAAAGATCCTAATTGATAGGGTACGACGCGCAGTCGAGTATCACTTTGATGGTGTTTTTGTCGATAACATGCTCTTTGGTCTTCCACCAGCTTTTGTGAGAAGCAACTTTGCACCTTTTTTTGGATGTTTTTGCAGATACTGCCGAGAAAAATTTTATCAACAGTTTTCATATAAACTGAATTTCAGCCTTGATTCACAACAACACCTTCATGACTATCTTCAATTTCGGTCAGACTCCATCGAGAGTATTGTTGGTGAAATTTCATCTCTTGCGCATACCAACAATAAATTCTTTGGTATCAATCTCTTTGATCCATGCCAAATGAACTCAAATGTATACTTTGGGTACGATCTCGCTGCAATAGGAAAACACTTAGACTATTACTTCATCGAGAACCATTCTTTGCCAAGCAAGAATCGATCAAATACACAACTTGTGCCATTAATAGCAAGTACACATAAGCCTGTCATCGTGCTTAGTTATGATAAGGGAATCGGATTTGAAAATGAATTTTCTCAGGATGATTTCAATTGCATAAAGTCGGAAGCTTCATTGCTGGGATATAAGCCCTGCTACAAGGTGAGTGAGTATACGACTGCAGGGAAGTGGCAAACATTACATTTCAGTTCATTGAAGTCTTTAAGTGATCAAAGGAAAATGGACCAGGTGAAAAATCATCAAGTATCAGTTTTGCAATCAAAAAGATCCACTGATGGTTTATTAGCTTCCGCAGCAAATATCTGGATGACTACATTTGTGTCAGCTTACTTTGAGAACTGGTTTGTAAATCGAATAGGCCATTTTCTCTACAAGAGAAGTCTGTATTCTTGGAAAAATTTTTCTTTTGATCTGCAGTAATTACTGGATGTGATCTTAGAATCAGTACACAATTCAGAAGATTGATGTGCCGTTTGAATTAGTAAAGAAGAGGTTTAGCGAAATACAATTATTTACGTGCTTGCGGAGACATACCATTTTCAATATGTTCTGCATATCTGAGTCTTACTTCATTGAGGTGAGAATCGTCACCCGCCCGATAACTATTCATTATTTGTTCTGCTGTTAATCCTAGAGATACTAAGAGCTTTCTAATTCTATTTTGATCTTCTAACATTGATTCTGCTTCCTTAAGACTTCCTTCATTTTTTATTGTTTGATAACTAGTCATAAGTACACTCAATACTTCTTCAAAAACAAACGAAGGAAATTTCTCAGTTAAACTTCTGGCAACAATTACTATTTCCTGTAGAGTACTGTGAAGAGGATTTTCTGAAGCGTTGACCTCATGGAATTTCACACTGTCGCGATATCTATTTGCTAATTCATCAAAACGATTTTGGACTTTAATGAAATCGTCAGAAGGAGCCAGATCCTGCGGCATTATTTCTCTCCCATTGAGTAAAATTAACAGTTGCCGAAAACTAATTTCCTCTGATAATCCAGCTGAAGGGAACTTACGAAGTATGGCAGCGTCTGGAAGTAATTCTTTTGTTGCCCACAGAGCACTTTCTTCAAGTTCTTGTAACTCAACTCCATTTGGTCTTTCATTCCATTTGCCTTGTAACGCCATCATTGAAAGATAACTGCGATCACCTAGATAGATAGTAAATCCCTCTGTGTTTTTAATTTCAGGCACTAAGTCGTCATAAAGTCCCCACCTCGCCCAGGTGAATAATTCTGCTTTCGTATCATCTTTCAATTGAGTTTCAGCAATCTCTTGCAGCGCGAGAATGTTGAGAACAAAAGTGCGACCTCGATCACCTTGTGGTGACCCTCCTGGTTCGCGAATCTTTTTCAAGCGAATTCGTGTACCAGATCTTTCACTCAGAATGGGGATTGCATGTTCTATAATTTGTCCCAACCTACCAACAGCGCTTGATTTTCCGGAAAGCTCAGGCCCTTCTTCAACAAGAAAGAGTGTGTTGCTAAATACATTTTGCATATTTCGGCTGATTATAGAACCGAAAGCGTGGGATGAACAGCAGCTTATATAGTCCTGCAATTCTCGGTTTGAATGACCTAATAACACTTGAATAGTAGGTCGGTGTTAGACTATGGGCAAACTTACTTTCTTACAGTAAAAGAGCCTTCACGAAAAATTTGATCGGCCTCAATTCCTTTATCAATTAAATGTTGAATGACGGCACCTGCGACTGCAGACAGGAGTATTTTCGCTGTGATGGAAAGATCTTCTAATTTCTCAATTTGAGCTGCTTCCATTTCATTGAGGTAAAAGGTTCTAGCCGTTAACTCTTCAAATTGTTCAGCAACAGCCCAATGTATTGCGCCATTTTCTTTGCCGTAATTATAGATAATTTCAGTCATAGAAAGAGTATATCAACATTTTGGGTTCAAACTTTCCAACAAAGGTAATGAGTTTACTTGAGGGGAAAATGATGGGTGCCTGACGAGGCTCGAACCCGCGACCTCCGCTTTCACAGAGCGGCGCTCTAACCAACTGAGCTACAGGCACCATGTGTGTACAGAGGGTATTTTACCAGAGAAGGTGAGGGAATGGAATCCATTACCATTTTCTTACTTAGTTCTGGTTTTGCATTGTTCCTGTTCCGTCACTATACCCTCAGGTGTAATTAGTGAAGGAGTACATATGACCAAGCAAACAAATGTTGGAAATAGTGGAATGAAGAACGTAGCGGTAGGAGTGGCTGCGGGTGTTGTAGGTGCAGCAGTTGGGGCAACAGTAGCAGCCATGAGTGATGAAAAGAACCGCAAAATGGTTATGGATCTCGCCTCAAAAGCACAAGAAAGAGGAACGGAGATCTTGGAAATGGTATCGGAAAGAAGTGAGCAGGTTGAAAAAGATGTAACTGAGAAGAGTAAAGACCTGAAGAAAAAGGGTGCTGAAATGTTATCTGATGCAAAGAAAAAATAGCGTTTGATAAAAAAAAGCCCTCCGATTAATCTCGGAGGGCTTTCTAGTTTCAAAGCTTATTTGCGTTTCTTGGTTGCGACTTTCTTCTTTGCTTTTGTCACAACTTTTTTCGCTTTACTTTTCACTGTGCGTAAATCTTTCGCAACAATTTTTTCCACTTTTTTTGCTTCTTCTATTGTTGTTGCTGCTGTTGCTGTTCTTACTA
>CAZWYZ010000011.1:0-7075 GCA_964638785.1 uncultured Pseudomonadales bacterium | reverse complement strand
CGATTATCTGCATCAGATAAAAAGACTCCAACAGCGCCAGCAACAACACCTGCAATTGCGCCAACGATTGTCCCAAATCCAAATGATGATTTCTTTGCCATAAATTATCTCCTTATTAGTAAAGTGTAGAGGGCAGACTACTACTATTTAGTTTGGGATATTTGATGAAGGATTGCAAGGGGAGGAATCAAGGGTTAGAATTAAATGGTATAATCCTCGTGTGCCATACAAAAATAGGCAAGATCTATACGCAGCGCAGAAGCGATACAGGGAAAGAATTCGAACGAAACTGTTTGAATATCTTTCCCTAAAGTCGTGTGTGGACTGTGGCGAACGAGATCCAATTGTTCTAGAGTTTGACCATATTGTAGCTGAAAAAAAATTTAAACAGATTTCAAGCATGCTATCAGGTCATTATTCGTGGAAGTCAATTGAGAAGGAAATGCAGAAGTGTGAGATCCGGTGCGCGAACTGTCATCGACGGAAAACATATGGTCAGTTCGGTCACTGGGGTAGGAATAGGCCCCTATAGTTTAATGGATAAAACGGGAGACTTCTAATCTCTTAATCCAAGTTCGATTCTTGGTGGGGGCACTCAACTAAATTAGCTTTGGAAATAATGGGTCAATAGTCTCAATAGTGCCTTTTGAGAATACTGAAAGTATTGATGTGGCGGTCTCGGGCAGAAAAACTTGCAGACTTTCACCAATCTCTTTTAATGAAAGAAGAGCCTCACTTAGAACTACAACTTTCCACAATTCTTGAGTTTCTTCTGGTCTATCTTTCCATGGTCTTTCTGTACTGAGGTATCTGTCCAGACTGCGAACGCTAATCCAAATGATCTCTATAGCTTCCAATAATTTGTTACGTGAAATCAGATTCTGGACATCAACCAATAAAGAATTTTCACGAGGTTCTAGCATATCTGTAGAGAATCTTTCATTTTCAGCAAGCTTCAATATTCTAGCCACTAGATTTCCTATTCCATTCGCCAAATCTGCCGTGTAGGTCTGGTCGAATTTTGTCCAGTTAATGTCTGAGTCGTTACCGAAATCTGCAAGTTTTAGTAAGATGTATCGTGATCCATCAATCCCATATTTTGCCACTAGCTCTGACGGACTAATAACGTTACCTAAAGACTTACTCATCTTTTGTCCATCCACACTAATGAATCCGTTTATCAAAATTTGCTTTGAAGGTGGAAGGCCAGCCGCAAATAGCATTGCCTGCCACATTGCAGACTGCTGGCGTAAATTATCCTTTCCTGCGATTTGTACTCCCGGCCAAAATCCTTGAAAATTCTCATCATCTGTTGGCCAGCCAAGAGTTGAAATATAGTTCACAAGTGCATCAAACCAAACGTACATTACGTGATCTGGATCTGAGGGGACTTCAACTCCCCAGGGCATTTTTGCTTTCAATCTCGAAATACTGAAGTCTTGAAGACCCATTTTTACGAAGGAAATTATTTCACTATATTTCCCTTCAGGCACTACAAAGTTAGGAGTACTATCATAGTACTCTAATAATTTTTGCTGAAAAGAAGAAAATCTAAAGAAATAGTTATCTTCCTCACGGATTTCTAAATTTGAACCTGGATGAAGTGGACATCTATTATCCACTAGCTCAGAGTCTGTTTTTTCTAGCTCACAACCGACACAATACTTGATCTTGTACAGTTTTTTGTAAATGTACCCGTTTGCATTACATCGCTTCCAAAATTCCTGGGCAGCAAGTATATGATTAGAATCAGTTGTCCGGATGAAATTTGTATAACTCAAATTAAGTAGCTCTTTGAGTTCACTAAACTTTGCTGCATACTCATCACAATACTGTTGAGGTTTTTTTCCAGAATCGACTGCTTTTTGATAAATTTTTTGACCATGTTCATCTGTACCAGTGTTAAAGATTACAGTATTTCCTAGCAGTCGCTGAGACCTCGCGATTACATCAGCTTTGACAATTTCCAGGCCGAAACCAATGTGTGGGTCTGCATTGACGTAGGGAAGCGTTGTAGTAATGTAAAACTTTGCCATAGACGTATTGTACTCGAGACAAAAATAGGGTACAATGACCAATCGCTATGAATAGCAATCAGGACATGATTACCATCCGAGGAGCTCGGCAGCATAATTTAAAGAATATTGACCTTGATATTCCGAAGGAAAAGCTGGTTGTGCTTACGGGAATGTCAGGGAGCGGAAAATCATCCCTTGCGTTTGACACGATCTACGCCGAAGGTCAGCGACGCTATGTAGAGTCCTTATCCTCATACGCAAGACAGTTCTTGGGTGTAATGGGGAAGCCAGACGTGGACTTTATTGGAGGTCTTTCCCCAGCAATCTCCATTGATCAGAAAACAACCTCACATAATCCACGATCAACCGTTGGAACCATTACAGAAATTTACGACTATTTGCGTCTCCTCTTTGCGCGCGCAGGTCGTCCGCACTGTCCCAACTGTGGAACTGAAATCAAACGAAGTTCAGCAGATGAGATTGTGAACTCAATATTAGAAAAGATTGAACAACGTCCAGAGCTTGGATCAGGTGTTCGACTGATGATTCTCTCCCCAATTGTGCGTGATCGAAAAGGAGAATTTACTGCCTTGTTTGATAATATCCGAAAAAAAGGGTATAGCCGTCTGCGCATTGATGGTGTCGTCTATGGAATTGATGAAGATTTTGTTCTGTTAAAAAACAACAAACATAGCGTCAGTGTCATCCTCGATCGACTAGTCATCGACAAGAAAATCTTACGTGATGAGACTGAACGAAAAGAATTTAAGAGTCGATTGACCGCAGATGTTGAGCAAGCACTGGGCCTCGCTGACGGGCTGGTCATCGCAAGTTTTGTGACGGATAGTGGTTTCTCATTCCCTGAGAAGCCAACGCAGATGGATGATGATCTATTTAGTGAGAAATTTTTGTGTCCGAATTGTGGATTGTCGTTACCGGAAATAGAACCTCGAATATTCTCGTTTAATACTCCTCATGGGGCATGCACAACCTGTAATGGTTTGGGAACGCTTCTAAAAGTAGATCCAACGCTCATTGTTGCTCCATCACTCACGTTAGCAGAGGGGGCGGTCATTCCCTTTGAGCGTGTCATGTCTGGAGATACATGGTTTTCAAGACTGGTTGCACAAGTGGTCGATGAGTATGAAGGGTCCATGCGTGTGGAGTACGAGAAACTCTCCAAAGAACTTCAGCATATCCTCCTGTACGGAGACAGTCCTAAAAAGCATAGAGTGCAAGGAACGAATCGTTTTGGAAGAGATACAGAGATTGAAGAGTCATTTGATGGATTTATCGGTTACTTGGAGAAGAAATACACTGAATCTGAATCTGATTGGGCACGCGGTGAGATTGAGCGCTTTATGCGCAAAGAAGTTTGTCCAAGTTGTCACGGGAAGCGGTTAAAACCTGAAAGCTTATCTGTTTTTATCGACAAAAAAAATATCATGAATGTATGCGATCTTCCGATTAAGAAAGCACGAGCTTGGATTGCTTCAATCCAGAATGATGGCATTGAAAAAGGATTACTGACAGACAAGGAAGCATTTATCGCTGCCTCAATCGTCAAAGAAATCGGTGAGCGGCTTGAATTTCTTGTCTCGGTTGGCTTAACGTATCTCACACTTTCACGTGAAGCAGCCACTCTTGCTGGTGGAGAGGCGCAGCGAATTCGTCTTGCGTCGCAAATTGGAACAGGGCTCACAGGAGTCCTCTATGTTCTAGATGAACCGACTATTGGTCTTCACTCTCGAGATAATGAACGTTTGATCTCAACTTTAAAACGTTTACGTGATTTAGGAAACTCAGTCATTGTCGTTGAGCATGATCAAGAAATGATGGAGTCAGCTGACTGGATCGTTGACTTTGGTCCACGAGCAGGGAGCAAGGGCGGAAATGTGGTTGCGGAAGGGACGATTGAGCAAATTAAAGCAAATACAAACTCACTAACTGGGAAATACTTAAGTGGAAAAAAGAAAGTTCAACTTCCTGGAAAACGAGAACGAAAGAATGAAGTGAATGGTGTGATCGCAATTCGTGGGGCATCAGAACACAATTTAAAGTCTGTTGATGTCGATTTTCCACTTTCTAAATTTGTCTGTATCACTGGTGTATCTGGATCGGGAAAATCGACACTTCTACATGAAACGTTGTATCTCAATCTTGCCAAAGAACTAGGGTATGTCACGCATGATTCGATGGGAGCAATCAAGTCGATCACTGTTGATCCAGCAGTGCGTCGTGTTTCATTGATCGATCAAAGTCCAATTGGAAAGACTCCTCGAAGTAACCCAGCAACCTATACAAAGATTTTTGATCTTATCCGTACTGTGTATGCGAGCACGAATGACGCGCATGCTCGTGGGTATACAGCAGGTCGGTTTAGTTTCAACGTCAAAGGAGGACGATGTGAGGCATGCCAAGGGGAAGGGCAAGTAAAGATCGAGATGCAGTTTTTACCAGATGTTTATGTGACATGTGATATCTGTAAAGGAACAAGGTATAACAGTGAAACTTTGGAAGTAATCTATAAGGAAAAAAATATTGCTCAGATACTGGCAATGACAATCGACGAAGCAATAGTTTTCTTTGCGCATCACGGGACAATCGTTCATAAACTTCAAACTTTGGCTGATGTCGGCCTGGGATACATCACATTAGGTCAAAGCGCACCAACCCTCTCTGGAGGTGAAGCCCAGCGTGTGAAGCTTGCCAAAGAGTTGAGTCTCCGTTCCTCTGATCACGTAATGTATTTATTGGATGAACCAACAACTGGACTCCATTTCGAAGATATACAAAACCTACTTCTCGTTTTGCGTCGATTAGTAGATAGTGGTAATACAGTGGTCGTGATTGAGCACAATCTCGATGTCATCAAAAACAGTGATTGGATCATCGATCTGGGTCCTGAGGGTGGAGATGAAGGTGGTGAAATTGTCGGCGTTGGAACTCCAGATGAGATCATGGCTATCACTGATTCTGAAACGGGAAAATACCTACGATCGCATCAATAGTTATGAAACGAACGACTCCAACGAAAAAAAAAGTGCCGCCTGTAGCCACAAAGCAAAAGAAGTCTTCAAAAAAAACAACAAAGATCCAAGTAGTACAGACGACATCTTCGAAAACTCGAACTTTGGGACCAACTGGCTTTGATAAAGTTCTCCACTTTCTCGTCACCGGATTCTTCTGTTTTCTTAAATATCTGCTTGTCTTCATGCTTGGAGTGATTGCGAGTTTGGTAGCTGTTTCATGTATTCTCTTCTTTTTGTACGTACGTTCTGTTTCAAACAGTAGCGAGATTCCTATCCAACGATTACTACGAATTGGGTTCGATGGAAGACATAGTGATGTCCTCGATACAAACGGTAGGTTCTCTCTATTAATCCTGGGTACCGATGCATTGAGCAACAGAGACGATACGAGCAAACTTACAGATACAGTAATGGTCGTTTCAGTGAGTCCTGAAAAAGGGAAGATCGATACATTTAGTATTCCTCGTGATCTGTGGATTGCATCACAGTCCGCAAAGATCAATGCGTTGTATACAAAAGACAGCATGAGAACGCGTCAGATTGTGACATCAATTACTGGTGTTTCTCTTTCCAAACAAGTTGTCATTGATATTGATACTGTCGGAAAATTAATTGACGCTGTAGGTGGGATTGATGTATCAATCGAACGTTCGTTTGTTGATTATCGTTTTCCACGCAGTGATGTTGATGTCCGAGTTGAGCGCAATTTTGACAAATTGTACGAAACTGTTGCCTTTACAAAAGGAACGGAACACATGAGTGGGGATCGAGCGCTTCGATACATACGTTCGCGACATAGTAGCGATGTGATCGAAGGCACTGACGATGCTCGGGTACGACGTCAACAACAAGTAATCTCAGCAATACTTGCCAAAAGCAAAGATCCTCTATTGGCGAGAAACCCAGAACAAATAGGGGCTCTCATGAAGATTTTTGAGGAGGATGTTGAAAGTGATCTGTCACTTGAAGAACTATCAGCATTGGGGTGGGAGTTCCTCCGAGCTGGAGTATTCCCTCAATTTGTTGCACATCAATTTACTATTAAAGAAGTTGATAAGAACGGTGTTCTGACACATCCTGCACGTTTCCCGGGTGGTGCATGGGTCTATCTCCCAGTTGATACGACGTATACTCAAATGAAACAAACAGTAGAGACTTGGCTAAAGGAGTAACCTATGAAAGTACTTACCATTCACGTGAAGCATACATGGCCACGAGACGAGGTTTTAGAGCTTGCGCCCGATGAGTATGAAGTACGTTCGAAGTTGGCTCCAAAACGAGGACGTGCAAATAAAGATGCAATAAAAATCCTCGCACGCCATCTTGGATTGGCAGAGTCACAACTCATGCTCACTTCAAATGAAGGCAGTCCAATCAAACAGGTCTTAGTGTTAGAATAGAACTCTATGAAACTACTTGTAACTGGCGGCGCTGGTTTTATCGGATCAAATTTCATTCATTACTGGCTCGAGAAGCATCCGGAAGACGATGTGGTCAACCTCGATGTACTCACGTACGCTGGAAACCTAGAAAACCTCAAAGACATTGAATCAAATGCACATTACAGCTTTATCAAAGGTGATATCTGTGACCCCGTGATTGTAGAAAAAGCTATGAGTGGTGTTGATTTTGTTGTCCACTTTGCTGCGGAATCTCACGTTGATCGATCAATCAAGGATCCGACGGCATTTGTTGAAACAAATGTAAAAGGAACATTGGTATTGTTACAGGAAGCTGTGAAACAAAAAGTAAAACGATTCCATCACATCAGTACTGATGAAGTTTTTGGATCACTTGAGCTTGGCACGGATGATAAGTTTTCTGAAGAGACGAAATATGATCCTCATTCACCATACAGCGCCAGTAAAGCAGGATCAGATCATTTGGTCAGAGCATTTGCAGATACATTTGGATTACCAATTACCATCACAAATTGCAGTAACAACTATGGACCATATCACTTTCCTGAAAAGCTTTTCCCACTCGTCATAACCAATCTGATTGAAGGCAAGAAAGTTCCAGTGT
>CAZWYZ010000010.1:2677-16030 GCA_964638785.1 uncultured Pseudomonadales bacterium | reverse complement strand
GAACCTAGATAAACGGATTCAGAGTCCGTTGTCCTACCATTAGACGATCTGGCAAATGATTCACTTCATATTTTACCAGAGATGACCATACATGACAGAGGAGGTTGACTAGCCCCAATAATTGCCTACAATGCTGCTATGACAATCACTGCAGAGACTCGCTTTCTTGGCAAGAAATTTGGAAATGAAACCCCGTTGAAAAAGAAGCAACAGATAATCCTAGAGGAATATCGTCCCAATGATCCCAACCTGCCAGGATTCGTCCGGTATGTCGAGGTGCAGGATGAGCTTACCATCCATATTTTGAAGTGGGTTGATCATGAATTAGGACCAGAAATGGAGTCTATCCATCAGGGAGAATCCATTAATCTCCAACACCTGACCGAGAGACAAAATTGGGCAGGATTTTCTCGCTACCTGCGATTCCGTGAATGATTTTCTTTAAGCCACAACTCAGATTATCTCGCTACTATTCAAATTCCAGGAAGGAGGTTTCCCAAAACGGAGAATGTACACGAGTAGTTAAGGAGGTCTTAGTATGGTTAGCAAAACAAAAAGAATTATTTTCGTATCAGCACTTGCAATAGCGATTGTCGGTGCGAGTGTGTACGGCGCGACAAGTGCGCTCGCATATACCACCCAACAGAACACTATCGTGCAAAAGATTGCACAAAAATTCAACTTAAAAACGGAAGAAGTACAAGCTATTTTTGATCAAGAACGATCAGAGCGACAAGCAGAGATGCAGAAGCGTTTTGATGAAAAACTCACAGAAGCGGTCAAAAATGGTGAGCTCACTGAAAATCAAAAAAAACTTATTCTAGAAAAACACGCTCAACTCAAAGCAAACAGAGAAGCAGAAGCTGCATCACTTGAAGGATTATCTCCGACTGAACGTCGAGCAAAAATGGATGCTAAACGAACTGAACTTGAAAATTGGGCAAAAGAAAACGGAATTGATCTCAAGTATTTCATGGGAGGCATGGGTAAATTTGGAGGAGGACGCGGAATGAAACATGCGCGATGATTTTCACCTTGAATAGTTTATGCGTAGGGGCATATGATGAGCAGATCATATGCCCCTTCTTTTATGAGATCAAAAAAAATATTGGAAAAGGCCGTTGCTCACTCAGCATCCTCGAGAAAAAGGCTTTCGTCTATTCATCCAAATGCCCAGAAGAAGCTTGATTCGTTGCGTTTTCACTTCAAAGACATTAGACGCCACAGTGCAAAAATGTTTGCTGCATCTGTCTTAGCTGGCTCGATCTTGCTTGGATCGCACCACATTGAACATAAACTCTCTCACGTTGGTCAAAAACAAGTGACTCTTTCAGTACAGGAGACACAGCAACATATTCGTGCCGAATTAACATCACTACTACCCAAACAGATTCGCCCACTTACACCCCAAGAAGAGAATAAAATTTCCGAAACAATTCATCAAACATTAGGAATCAAAGCAGTTGCAACTTTGGATTCGAATCACCTCAACACAACCTATGGGAGAATTGGAGGCGAGCAGCATCTCCCTCGATACCCTGGTGATGCTATCAGTGATCACGATGCACTCCAACAGAAAGGTATCACTGCACATAGAGGAGCATTTGGGTATTTCACATCGAGCGAAGATCATATTACACAAGAAGTAATTGAACGAGAAAAATACTATGTTGCTGTCCAAACTCTTTATTTACCAGATTGGAACGCAAACCATAAAACTCTGAAAGAGTGGTACAAGTTTCGGAAAGTATTAGTCATTAACCCTACAACCGGCAAGTCAATCGTTGCGGTGATTGGTGATGCAGGGCCAGCTGCATGGACAGGCAAGCATTTTGGAGGTTCCCCTGAAATAATGCAATATCTTGAGCCATACGCGAATAAAAATAACGGAGCCGTCGTGTTGTTTTTTATTGATGATACAGAACAGCCAGTCGCACTTGGACCCGTTGATAAGACTTCAACGAGATATCTTGCGGTACACTAGATAAAGGAAAAAATGGCAATACTTTTTTATGATCACCTCATTGATTGGGAACGACTTCACACCAGTGTTCGTCTGATGCAAATTGAGGATGAAGAAATTGAGGAAGTGCTTGAGCATCTTGAGGAAACTATCCACACCGAGGTGTTCATTCTCATTTTTGAATTACTGCCCAAAGAGAGACATGAAGACTTCTTGGATCAGTTTCACGCTGCCCCGTACAACCCTACACACCTAACCTATCTTCATACCCATGTTGGACCACACGCAGAACATCGAATTAAACAGAGAAGTAGCGAACTCATTGATGAACTTATTTTGAGCTTACTTGAAGATGATACAGCTCAAGAAAGTAATGAGTGACCTGTTTTCAGACGTTGAAGCGTTTCTTCTTTCCCAAGCACAGCAATCGTATCAAAGAGTGGTGGTGTCGCCGTTTGACCTGTAACGGCCAATCGAATTGTCATAAAGAAATTTCCTCTTGGCCATGCCTTTGCATCGCAACTGGAGACCATCATCTCTTCCATAGGCTGAGCACTCCAATCAGTCACTTGCTCAAGTAGCTGTACGGCATGAGCAATATACTCCTTCGCTTCTAACTCAGTTGTTTTTTTCCAAAGTAACGATTCTTTAGATAATTGTGGAGCTGTATGAAAGAAAGTGGTGAGTGGTCCTATATCAGACAGCACACTCAAACGATCTTTCACTAATGGCAATACTTTCGTCAGTAGCCCTTCTGGAAAACCGGATGGTAAAAATGGAGTCAGCGCAGAAAGAAGATCTTGAGTCGACATTTCTTCGCGGATATATTTGCCATTCATCCAGTTCAGCTTTGCGGTATCAAAGATTGGACCACTTTTCACCATGCGTTCAAATGAAAATTTTTCAATAAATTCATTCAGTTCAAAGATATCTTTTTCCTCTGGATGTGACCAGCCAAGTAAACATAGATAGTTCCGTAAAGCTTGAGATAAATACCCTTTCTCTTTATAGGAAGGGATACTGACATCATTTTTTCTCTTGCTCATCTTTGTTTTGTCAGGATTGCGCAATAAAGGCATATGAGCAAAGAATGGCTGCTCCCACTTAAGAAATCGATACAACAAAATGTGCTTTGGAGTGCTACTGATCCACTCTTCTCCACGAATGATGTGAGTTATCTGCATTTCATGATCATCGATAACGACGGCGAGATGATAGGTTGGGAATCCATCAGACTTCATAATGACCTGATCATCAAGCTCTTTGGTGTTAATTTCCACACGATCTCTGATCAAATCATCCCATGTAATGACTTCGTTTTCAGGCATTTTCATTCGTATGACATGCTTTTCATTGCGTGATAGCTTATCCTGAATCTCAGCTTCTGAAAGATGGACACACTGTCTATCGTAGCGAGGGATTTCTTTTCGGCTTTGCTGATCAGCTCTCATTTTTTCCAAACGTTCCGGCGTACAAAAGCAGTAATATGCATGACCACTCTTGACGAGCTCCTGCGCATATTTTTGATAGATGGGTAAACGCTCAGATTGTCGAAATGTTGGTTTGTAGGGGATATCAAGCCAAGCAAGTGCATCATAGATAACTTGTTCTGCACCCTCAACAAATCGAGCTCGATCGGTGTCCTCAATCCGAACTAAGAACTCACCATCGTTTTGCTTGGCAAATGCGTAGTTGAATAGTGCCATATAAGCTGTGCCTATATGTGCGATACCTGTTGGACTGGGAGCGATACGTGTACGAACCATAGTAGAGCCTATTATACTTCTTCTCTCTCTAGTCGCTAGCTGGAAGTCGCTATATACTAGTGAGTATGGCAAAAGCAAAGGCACGCGCACTGAATTTGACAGAAACGGCTGCATCGATGCGCAAAGTTATTCTGGTTGGTGGAATTACCCTCCTCACCCTCATCCTTGGTCGAGTTCTCGTAGAGTCAGCAGTCAACTACTGGAAGGCAACTCACCCTGAACCGCCACCACCGCCAACGGTTGGATTTGGTATCTTACCGAAACTTGTCTTCCCTCCTACGTCATCCAGCCCGACGAGTTACAGTCTACAGGCTCCAGCAGCGCAACTGCAGCCATTCTCAGATCGAATCTTTGTTTTTTTTGAGCCATCCAAACGAGCGAGTCTACTCGCGGTTGATAAGGCCACAAAACAAGCCAACACACTTGGATTCCTATTTGATCCAGAAAGAATAACGAATGAGATGTATCGGTGGAGACGAACCCAACCATTACCAGCAGTGCTTGATTACAATATTATTAATGGGACGTTTATACTCCGTGTTGACTGGCAGAGTAACCCTGCCTTCTTACAAGGGACACGTCTTCCCACAGAAGATGCTGCCATTGATCTTGCCAAGCAGACTATATCCGGTGCTGGGCTACTACCAAAAGACATGGCAACTGGCAGTGCAAAAGTTTCGTACCTAAAGTCATCAGGTACATCCTATACAAATACTGTGAGTTACTCTGAATCTGATTTCCTGCAAGTGGACCTGTTTCGCACGGCAGTATATGGGAAATTTCCTGTCATGACCGAACGTCCAACCAAGGGCACCATTCGCGCAATTGTGAGTGGAAGCTCAGATCGATCACAACAGATCGTTGCGCTTGAATATAACTACTTACCTGTTGACTACGCAAGCGTCCATACCTATCCACTCATTACCCCACAGGCTGCATTCCAACAACTTTCCAACGGGAAAGGTTATGCCGCGAACATGTCTGACGGACTAACAAATGCAACTATTCGAAATGTCTATCTTGCCTATTACGATAGTGGGAGTACACCTCAAAGCTTTTTACAACCGATCTATGTCTTCGAAGGTGATGGTGGATACGTTGGATATGTCTCAGCAATTGAACCAAAGTGGGTATCACAATAAGTGTGTATTAGTTGAGCACAGATACAGATTCAGTCGAATAATTGGAGAATGACCATTCAAGAAGCGTTCTGGCTTCACGGAATCGATCTGGACTATTCAAAACGACCACAATGTACGTTTCATTTCCTCTTGAAGCCTGAGCGACAAAGCATTCTCCAGCTACTTGTGTCCATCCAGTCTTAATTCCCTCAATGCCTTCAAATTTCCCAAGTAATTCATTGGTCGATTGCAGTTGATGGGCAATCTTCTGGTCACGACTGAAAACAGTCAAAGAAGGCAGTGAAACAAGTTTTGAAAACTCTTCATTCTTCATTGCTTCTCTTGCAAGAATTGCCAAGTCTCTGACAGTCGTGACGTGTTCTGGATCTTCATACCCTGTTGGGTTCTTGTAGTTTGTATGCTGTAAATGAAGTTGTTTTGCTTTCACATTCATAGCTGTAACAAAGCCTTCAGTGCCACCAGGGTGTAACCGGGACAACTGATCAGCTGCATCATTTGCTGATGGAACAAGGAGGCCAGCAAGTAAGTCCTTTATTGCGATTTGTTCACCAACGATAAGCCCCATACCACTTCCATCTTGTGCGAGACCACTAGAGACTGACGCTATTTTTGTTAAGTCGTACTTCTCAAGAACGAGTAGAGCAGTCATCATTTTTGTCGTTGAAGCTGGTTCCAGTTCTAGATCCGGATTCTGAGCAAAGAGAATTTCTGCGGAATTTTGATCAATGACAATGGCTGCTTGAGCAAAGATTTTTGGTGCTCCTTGCCAATCTTCTTCTTTCTTACTGAGGGTCAGTGGCGGAAATTGAGAAGGTTCGTATAGTTTCTCAGGAAACTTCTCAAACACTGGGTTGTACAAGAGCGCATGTATCGTCATGAGCGTACCTACAAGTGATGAAAAAATTCCGAGTTCCATACTCATCTATTGTACGTTCTTTCCACTATCTAGAGAAAGAGGGAGGATAGGTAACCGAGATTGGTGCGAATCGAGATTTAAATTCTGAAAACCCTTTCCATCTCGGATTATCCTTTGGGTACCGGTCATCATAGACAGAGCAAAAATCAAAAATATCTGCACCATTTTCTTTCGCAAGCTCAATTGCTTTGAACACAAGTCCAGTTGGCACGTGAGTCACCTTTCCTTGAGCTGTTGTGAACGTATAAAAGTAGTAGGCAACGTTATCATGAATAAGAATCATCATCCCTCCAGAGTATGCACCATTGGTCGTGGATGAGATCATCCATCCTTTTTTTGGGAAATGTGTGATGACATGCCCTAAAAATGAGTTCGAGAAACCATGAATTTTTTGCGCGGTTGACCATGCTGTGTGGAGTGCAAAAAAACGTTCTTTCTTCTCATCAGAGAGGACGTCAAAACGGTCAATCTCATATGTATTCACCACTCTGTTTGAGATCTTAATGTTGTATCGGGTCTTGGCTGGAAAATGCTTGACGATCTCATCGATTGGCCCAGCAATATCTAGGATCGCTGTCTTGCTATGTGCATATCGCTGTCCGGAAAGATGAAAGCCTACTTCTTTAAAGAGACTGAGCGCTTTCTGTGCAGAAACTGTATCCACAAACGAAAATTGATGTGCTTTCTTCTTCCCATCAACGAGTGTTCCGGTGACACCGGGTTCGATGATCAATCGAAACATTCGCAATCGCGATTGAAGGGTAAACAGGCGTGGACAATCAATCAGGAGTGGACGCTGCATCTTGGCTAACGAAACTGGACCCAACTGATGCACAGCAATTCGAGAGCCATGAATGGGAATGCTGCTCCATCCAATTGCTTCCATCACCGCAGCATACTCGATTGATTGATGGAAATCTTCGCGTGAGTAAAAACGGGAAAGAACATCCATAGGAAGGTGACAAGCAACTTTCTTACATTGTCTTATTTTTACACTGATTACTTTTCTTCGACAACTTTCAAACTGAGTTCTGATAACTGAACCGTTGAAATGCTTGCTGGTGCATCCATGACTGCAGTTCGACCGGACGAGGATGTTGGGAATGGAATTGCTTCTTTGAGAGAGTTCTGTCCTGCAAGCAACATGACCAAGCGATCAAGTCCTAAGGCAATTCCACCATGACTTGGTGCGCCGTAGGAAAGGGCCTCCAACATATGCCCCACACTTGCTTCCATCTCTTCTTCGGAATACCCCATGATCGTATACGTAGCCTTGAGGAGTTCTGGATCATGTGCTCTGATGCTCCCACCACCTGCTTCATACCCATTACACACAAGATCGTATTGTGTGGTTAAAATTTCATCGATATGCTCACCTGCACGGTGCCATGCTTGATGTTCTGGTTTTGAACCACTAAATGGGTTATGTGTGAACGTCCATCCACTTTTACCGTCACGCACTTCTGCAGCATCACCTTTATCAACTTTTTTGAACATCGGATAATCCACCACCCATGCAAATGCGAGCGTTCCATCTTTCTTTTCTTCTTCTGAACGCAAATCAAATTTATCAGCACCAAATTTCTCAATCGCCTCCTTGTAGGTATAGACTGGGAACTCATCTTTTTGAAGTTTCCCCCCTACTGCCCGGATTGATTCTTTCACAACATCTTCAACTGTTGCCATGACATCATCACGCTCCACAAAACTCATCTCAAGATCAAGCTGCGTAAACTCAAATCCACGGTCAGCACGCAGATCTTCATCACGAAAGCATCGCGCTAGCTGGAAGTACTGTTCAATTCCTGCAACCATAAGCAGCTGCTTGTACTGTTGAGGACTTTGAGGAAGCGCATAAAACTTCCCAGGCTGAAATCGTGAAGGCACAACGAAGTCACGTGCACCTTCCATCGTGGCTTTTGAGAGAATTGGTGTTTCAATCTCACAGAACTCACGTTTGATCAGCGCTTCACGAACTGCATGAAAATACTGTGAGCGAAGACGCATCGTTTGCGCCATGCGAGTACGTCGCATATCCAAGTAGCGATAACGAAGGCGATGCTCTTCGTTGATATCAAGACCGTCTCCTTGAACGTGAATTGGTAACTCATTTGCTTTCCCAATAACTTCATAGGACTCTACTTCAATTTCGACTGTCCCTGTTGGAATCTCCGCATTCACGTATTTTTCACCTCGAGCCTTTACTTTTCCTGTGAGACTAATGGATGACTCTGTCGTCAATTCTCCCATCTTTTGATATCCCACACATTGGATAATCCCAGAGCGGTCACGGAGATCAATAAAGGTTAGCTTTCCGTGATCACGCTTTGTGTCGACCCAGCCCATAAGCGTAACCGTCTCCCCAATTTTCGTGAGCGTTGAAAGTATGAGTGTTCTATCCATAGTTATTGTATTCCTCTTGTTGGAGGCCCTCCTTGTATACAGTTCCCATTTTCATGGGTATAAAAAAACCACGCACACATCCTCGTGAAAAGGACGCTTGTTTGCGTGGTACCACCTCTTTTTTGTCTTATTCCTGCTGTTACGGGCTTACCCGAGTGACGGCTTGCAGGATGTCAGCTCTGCTCAAATGTCGTCTCTACTTGGTAGTATACCCCCATTTGATTGTTTACAACAGACTGACTGTGATACAATACCCTTTGTTCTATGCAGAATAAACATCTTATTATTACCCAAACAGTTCGTGTCCTTCTTTGGACAGGGGCTTGTGTGGCAAAATAAGAGTAAGTAGTTACCTTAAAAACCCAAGCAAGCCCCAATCAATGATAGGGGCTTTTTTTTATGTCAGAACTTGTACAAGAAACATCATGGGGATATTTGCTAAAAACCCCTGAAAAAATGACAGAGGATGACTATCAGTACCTCACTGAGTTCATCATCAAAGGTATCCTTGTCGTTGCGGTCGTTACAAAAAGAACGATGGGCAAGAACGGATTGGCTACTGTCCAGGACTGGACAGATGTTGATGTGAAGTTGGGAAATGCACTCGACTTCGTACAGCGTTTGTATCGTGAGAAAACGGTATACGATTTTTCGTATAAGACACCACGAACTGGTTTCTTAGAAGAGATAGATCGTCATAGGAAAATAGTTTTATAAGATGGGAATCATCGTACAGCAACAGCACTCTGTCTCGACGTTCCAATTGGAGTCCGCCTGATTGCTAAAAACACACGAGAAAAAGTTCATCCTTTTTCGATCATTATGGGTCCCATAGCAAGGGAAATTGTCAGAATTGATTCGTAATACTAAAAATAAGGAGGCCATATGGCACAAGAAATAAGTAAAATTAATGCTTGGGATGATGATTCAACATTGGATCCTCGCAGCCCAGAAGGACAAAAAGCTGTTGTTCAATCCCTGACACAGTTGGTATTTGCAGCAGGTGAAACGATGCGAAACGCGAAAGTGTTCAACCCGGAGGACCCACGGAGTGAACCACCTACGTATAGTGTGGGGAGGCTCACTGAATCTGATCAGTAGAAGCATACAATATCAAGGTTAGGAGTACATATGATAGATGAGCACAGTACAAGTTACACAAGTATAGGTGCAACTACACACGAGGGTCCAATAATTGCTGGAATTAGTTCGGATGATTTTCAGAGACTTAATAATTCTGTTCGGATTCTTACCCAAGCACTCCACGACAACGAAGGAAATGGAGAGTTTGCAGATCCATATGAACTGCCACCAGAGATTCTCGCTTGGATACTCAATACTTGCGTCACAATGCTCTATGCAGGTTGCACATTACCAAAATCTATTGAATACCAAGGACATGTGGTTTTGACTGATTCTTTACGAGACATGCTTGCGAAACGACCAGTTCATGAATGAAAATCGCGTACCATTATTTGAAGCTTTTGCGACCCGCGCCACTCATTAATTGAGAGGTTCCCTGCAAGAGAAATTGTCTGACCAAGAGTAAGCATCTCAATCATTTTTCCTTTTCCAAAAGCCATGGCATCAATCAATGCATCTTTGCCATGGTGAATGGATGGCTCTACGGACAGTTTGAGATGTCGTAATTCTTTACCGACCAGCTTAGCATTCGCCAAATTCATTTCTTCGAATGCGAAGACAGGCTCCTTATTTCCATTTCCGAATGGAGCCAGCATTTGAACTGATTTCGCAGTCTCCAAAGTGAGGAGGCTTGGGGGTAGAACACAGTCAAGATTGAGGACAGGTTCAAGCGATTCTAGTGAGATGAGCTCACGCGCACGTGCATACAGTTTTTTTCGGAAGGCTTCAATTTTTGATGTTTCAATTTTTAGCCCTGCTGCAAGCGGATGCCCTCCAACTTCCAGTAAATATGCTCCGCGAAACTCACGAAGTAAATTCGTGATATGCACACCAGCAAGACTACGTGCAGATCCTTTTGCTGTGAGTGTGCCAACAGAAAGCACAATGGTTGGTTTGTTAAATGTTTCCATGAGCTTGCCAGCTATCAACCCAATAACACCTTCATGGAAATCCGTATCTTCGATCAGAATAATGTGTTCGTCTTTCCACTCACTCGCACGACTCATTGCTTTTTCTAAAAGAACTTGCGTTAAATCTTGACGCGTGTGATTGGTGTCCTGAATTTTTGTAATCAACTCGGCAGCTTTTTCTTTGTTCTTCGTGCACAAAACACGTAAAGCATCCAAGGCAGATTCTAATCTGCCCATCGCATTCAATCTCGGGGCAATTCCGAAATTAATTCCATACGTATCTATCTCTCCAAGCGTCAAACTTGATGATTGTATGAGCAACTGTAAACCTAGCCGTGACGTCGTATTGAGCTGTTCAATCCCGTATTTTGCAAAAGATCTATTTGCGCCGACTAATTGAACTTGATCTGCCACTGTCGCAATTGCACACAAATCGAGCATGTGTTTGGTTATTTCTCTTGAAAACTCCCGTGCAAACATCCAAGCAACAGTAGTGCCACAGAGTTTTGTTGTATGAATGATACAGTCAGCTACTGGTAAATTTTCATCTGGCTCATGATGATCCGTTAAGATTGTATAGATTCCAAGGTCTTTGAGTCTTTGCCATTGCTCATGGGCAACAATTCCATTATCAACCGAAATGAGGATTGCAGGTTTTTCTTTCAACAAAACTTCATCGACTCCTTTTTTTGAAAGCCCATACCCATGTTTATCTCGCTGAGGAATAAATGGCTTCACGTTGTACCCGAGTGAATACAACGTTTCCCATAACACAGTCGTTGCACACACACCATCAGCATCATAGTCTCCATAGATGATGATCAACTCTTTCTTCGCGTGTGCACGTTGTAATCGCTCTTTTGCTCGAGCTACGGCAGCTTCTTCGATACCGACATGTGAAAACGTAAAATCGAGCGGGGAAGTGGGAGAAAAAAATTCTGATTGATCCTCTATACCTCGATTGTGCAGAAGAAGTGAAAGAAGTTCACTTTGATCCTGTGGTGGGTTTGGGGATGAGATATTCCAACGCATAAGAGAGATGCTATCATACCCACATGGACTTACAGTTACCATCTGCTGTTCTCGTCATTCTTTCAACACTTCAGTCACATGGATTCACGTGTGAAATTGTTGGTGGAGCAGTACGAGATGTATTGCTTGGGAGAGAAACAACCGATTGGGATTTCACCACAAATGCAACTCCGGAGGAAATTCTTCCACTTTTTCAAGAGAGTTTTTATGAGAATCAGTTTGGAACAGTGATGCTTGCGCACAAGCACCTGCTTGAGCAGTTCCCTGAAGAGCTTTCATCATCCCCACTACCGCCAGATCTTGTCTTTGACATCACTACCTATCGAGCGGATGGTGAGTACCGTAATCATCGAAAGCCGGAGTCTGTTGTTTGGGGGAAAACAATAGAGGAAGATCTCGAACGTCGAGATTTTACAATCAATGCAATTGCGTTGCGAGTTTCTAGTAACGACTCAATTGAAATAAACACTGCAACAAATCCTGGATACGAGCTTGTACACGTTGAGTTGATTGATCCATTCCATGGTGAAGACGATTTGGAGAACAAGGTGATCCGTACTGTTGGAGATCCAGATGCTCGCTTTTCTGAAGATGCACTTCGCATGTTGCGGGCAATTCGATTTGCAAATTCCCTTCAATTCACCATTGATGGACCAACTCTCACAGCACTTCAAAAGCATGCAGAGGAACTGCGCCATATCAGCTTTGAACGTATTAGCAGTGAGTTTATGAGCATGATGGCAAGTGATACACCAGATATTGCAATCGTATTGCTTGATAAGTTTGGACTGCTTGCCTACATTATTCCTGAACTACTCGCAGCAAAAGGTGTACGGCAATCCGGTCACCATATCTATGATGTTTGGGAACACTCCATTCGTGCGCTTGCGGCATGCGAATCAAATGATCCAGTTGTCCGACTTGCCACTCTCCTCCACGATATTGCAAAGCCAATAACGGCACAAGAAACTCATGGCGGAACTGTTACATTCTATAATCATGAGGTGATTGGTGCACGAATGGCCAAAGAGATAGGGAAACGATTGCGTCTACCAAAAGAAGCCTGTGATCGAATGTTTACATTGGTGCGCTGGCACATGTTCACGTATGAAACCTTCGTGACTGATGCATATATTCGTCGATTCCTTCGCAGGGTGGGTACAGAAAATATGGAAGACATGTTTGCCTTACGAACTGGGGACCGCATTGGCAGTGGAAGCAAGGCAACGAGTTGGAGACTTGAAGAGCTCAAAGATCGAATTTGGGCAGAGCTTCACCAGCCACTCAAAGTTACAGATCTTGCTATCGATGGAAATGATTTAATGCAAGCATTCGAAATAAAACCCGGTCCAATCATTGGAAAAGTATTGAATGACCTTCTCGAAGATGTTCTCGAAAATCCAGATCACAATACAAAAGAGCTCCTGCTGGAAAAAGCAAGAGCTCTTATTGTTTAAATTCTTTGTTGGTGTTATTCCTGTAATCCAGGGAATTTGATTTCAATCTTTGCATCGTTCTTAACAGCTGTTAACCATGTTTGAACTTCGGCTTGAAATTTTTGATCCTCTAACTGCTTTTTGATGGAGACCTTTGCATCTGCTTCAGTTGTTCCTTTGTAAAAATCTTTGTTCTTCTTAAAGGCATCATCAACTTCTTGATCAGTCACAGTGATTTTATCTGCAAGAATTTTCTTCACAGCAAGCTGGAGTTTGACTCTACTCTTGAATTCATCCATTGTAAGACGCTGAGCATCCAACACTGCCTGTAATCCACCTGAGCTACTAGCCTCTTGCTCAACACTTGTAATTTCTTTTTCAATATCACTTTCTGGAACACTCACATTTGCTTTCTCAACGGCCTGGGTGATCATCATTTCTGTAGCCATACTATTCAGTTGATCACTTCCGTATTGTGAATGTAACTTCGAAAAGTATGTCCAAATGTAAATTGGCTCACCGTTCACAGTTGCAGGAGTTAACAGGTAGCGATATTTATATGCAGCGGCTGCAACAAGCAGGAGGACGAGGACGGCAACTATTGAGATGCGCTTGGTCATACTCATAGTGTTTGTGTCTGT
>CAZWYZ010000010.1:0-2667 GCA_964638785.1 uncultured Pseudomonadales bacterium | reverse complement strand
ATGAGTCATTGTCCTCAATTACTTCAATGTTCTCAACAGCTGTTGCTTTGGTTGGTTTTCTTTTTCGTGTTGCCATAAAATTCTTTCTAAAAACTACTTCCTTTTCTTGAAGCCTATGATATCACACTCCCTTGAAAGTCAAATACTGGAGACAAATAAAAAGCAAAAAATGCTATGTGGTTCTTGTGGAGCGGGTAGGGGGAATCGAACCCCCGCCGAAAGATTGGAAATCTTTCGTTCTACCATTAAACTATACCCGCACGTGCTCCTGCCACTTTTCTGCAGGAACTGGCATTATACCAAATAACTAGAGATCTATCACATGCTTCCCATTTTCTCTTGAAATAATCATTGTTAAAACGAACATCAACACAAGTGTTAAGCCTGCACCAAAGAAGGCATATGACACGTGTCTGACTGCCAACGCACCACCAATAATTGGGCCAATTATATTCCCTAAACTCGCATACGATTGACTAATTCCTAACATTCCCCCTTGGTCCTCTTTCTTCGTGTGTTTGGAGAGAATGGCAACAATAAGAGGAGCTAAGAATGAGTTTCCGATCGAAAGTAAAATTGAAGCAAAAACAAAGAGTGGTAAGGTTGTCGAAAGCCCCATGAGAAAAAAGCTAATGCAGGAAAGGACAACACCAAAAATTTTTGCACCAGTTTCCCTGTCGCAAACCCTTGCATAATCAGTCCAACTACACCAAAGATAACAAAAAGTATTGATATTTGATCTGGAGAAAGTTTGAGCACATCATTTGTGAAAGCTTGGTACCCAAGGATGAAAATGGAAAAAGCAAACATCGCAATGAAGTTTGCAATCAGCACCAATCCAATGAACGGCTCAAATAAGGCATCAAACAAGTGTTTCAGGTTAAACAAATGTGTCATTGGTTTTCTCTCACGATTCTGTACTGGCAACGATTCTTTCTGTACGAGCCAAATGATGATGCAAGCGACAAGGGAAATGATTCCAGCAAAATAGAAGGGAGCAGCCAGAGAAATTTTACTTAAGAAACCACCTATAGCTGGCCCTGCGACAAATCCAAACCCAAATGAGGCTCCAAGGACACCAAACCACTTTGCACGCTCCTTTGGTTCTGTTACATCACTGATGACCGCTTGTGCCACGGAAATGTTTCCCCCTGTTACACCATCGAGAATACGTGCGATAAAAATGACTGGCCAACTTCCGGCAATAGCAAATAAGAAAAATGATAGCGCTGTACCGAGCACGCTAAAGAAAAGTAAAGGCTTTCTACCGTATCGATCAGATAGTCTTCCAATGATTGGCGTCGAAATGAATTGTGCAAGGGAAAAGGAGGCAAATAAAAGACCTACCCAGAGTGCATTGATTCCAAAACGAGCCACGTACGAGTATTGTAATGGAATGATAATGCCATAGCCAAGAGCATTGACTATTGCCACAAGTGCAATGATGTAGAGTGAGCGTTGTTTTGAAATCGCATCCATAGATCAATCATTATCTCTGATAACTACAAAGTGGTCAACGAACGGATCTTTGATGTGTTCAGTGAAGTATTTCGTTGATATGGTCTTGGGTGTGACCGTAAATATTCTGTGAGACTTCCCTCTCTCACCTCGCCTTTGAGCCTATAATATTGCTTCACGAATTGCGCAAAGGTGAAATCACTGTATTCGGGTTCTGTTGTGGTATGGAAAACACCTTGTGGTTGGTGTTTTGCAATCCATGAAAGTAATGCAGAAAACTTCTCAACAGATGTTGGTGTCCAGCTCGTATCGCTAAATTGTGGTGGCAACTCCCCTGCCTCAAGCTTTGCTTTGATCTTGTGTAAGATATCGAGCTTGGGAAACTCATCTTCCCTATATGGACGGTCTATTCGCAAGATTGAATACTTTATAGCGGCTTTCTGGACCTCTTCTTCTGCCCATGCCTTCGTCTGACCATACCATTCAATTGGGTTCACACGATCCTCTTCAACGTACATTCCTTTTTTTTCACCGTCAAAGACATAGGCGGTCGAAATGTGAATTAAATACTTTCCAGTATCTTGTGCCGCTTTCACAATATTGCGTGTACCCAAGACATTTACTTTATATGCAGGCCCATCCATATCTCCCTGCTGCTCAAAGGCTTTTTGTGTATCCGTAAATGCAGCAAAATGCACGATGACAGGTGCTTCTGATTTCTCAAATGCACTGCGAACCTGTGATTCATTTAAAATATCAACACCACTTGTTAAATCAAGATTGTGAAACTCGTGTTCATCACGATACAGTTGCACAAATTTAGACCCAACTAATCCTGATAGTCCTGTTCCAAGTATTTTCATTTGTATTGATTCTGATAGTAGGTTTGATAATCACCACTTTTACATCGCTTCCACCATTCTTCATGTGTGGTGTACCATTCGATGGTTTGCTGGAGTCCTTCATCGAGTGTTACTGATGGAGACCATCCAAGTTCATCATGAATTTTGCTCCAGTCAATTGCGTAGCGGACATCATGACCAGGTCGATCGGTGACGTATTCGATCGATGACTCATCCTTCCCCATCAATGAGAGGATTTTGCGCACAACATCAATATTTGTGATGTCATGGTTCATGCCTCCAACACAATACGTTTCCCCTACCTTACCTCGAAGCAATACTGCCTCAATGGCACTACAGTGATCAT
>CAZWYZ010000009.1:13427-17268 GCA_964638785.1 uncultured Pseudomonadales bacterium | reverse complement strand
AGATATCGTTGTCTATCGATCTTCAGTACTGCTTCGTGACCGCTGGTTCTCAGTTTTTAGAACCAACCTTACGGATGCTGAACTTCAATACTTTGTCTGGATAGTTGTAGGTGTGTTTGGTGTACTTTCAGTTCTCTCTGCACTAGTGTAGCTATTCAATATGTTTCACTTGTATGGCCTCAGCATAGGTGTTGGTTTACTTCTTGGGATCTTTGTGGCTCAAAAGAAGGCCACACATTTCAAAATCAATCAAAAATTGCTTGAGGATTCTTTGGTCTGGATTGCTTTTCCTGCACTTGTTGGAGCAAGGTTATACCATTTGAGTACTGATTGGCATTTATATGAGAAAGCTTCTTTTCTAGAAATCATAAGCATTTGGAATGGAGGCTTAGGTCTTTTTGGCGCACTGCTTGGTGGTCTAGTCGGAGTTGCTCTTTTTAGCGTAGTGAAAACCTATAAGCAGAAAAAGACATCATTCTTTCTCAGTTTTTTTACTGTCTTGGATCTCTTGTCATTTGGAGCTCCTATTGCACAAGTGATTGGGCGTTTTGGAAATTACTTTAATCAAGAATTATATGGTTTTGCGACAACACTTCCGTGGGGAATCTTCATCAAAGGAGAAAAGTATCACCCCCTTTTTGCGTATGAAGCACTTGGTACTTTAAGTATTTTCTTTCTCCTTCACTGGATGGGGAACAAGAAGAAATTTCCAATCGGAAAAGGACAATATGCTTGCATGTATTTCACTTTATATGCAGTGTTGCGTTTCTGGCTCGAGTTCTTACGAATTGAAACTGCTCGGATGAGTGGTTTGTTCGGATTCTTCTCAACAGCACAATGGGTTTGTGTTTTAATATGTTTCATTTCGATCTCCATTTTTTGGTTGCGTCGTCACTCTGATCGAGGAATAGAGTGGGAGCTTCAAACACTTTTATGAAAAAAATCTACTTTCTCATCGCACTTTTTTTCGTTTTTTTCTTGTTTTTTCAACAGGCGGTTGTTCAAAAAAAAGTGCAAGAGCTCCTTCAATACAAGGTCGAGAAATCGAATGTTCCAACAGAGCCTATTGAGGTTGGTTCACAGACTCTTTTCGTAGAAGTTGCGAGGACATCAGACCAAATAACACGTGGCCTTGGACAGAGAGACTCCATCGGAAGTGATGGAATGTTATTTGTACTTCCTGGGAAGAGTATTCCTTCTTTTTGGATGAAAGACATGCGTTTTGATTTAGACTTTATCTGGCTTAATGAGAACACTGTAGTCGACCTTACTGAAAATGTCTCTGCACAGCGGGGTGAGCCTGAGAACAGACTCAAAGTCTATAGCCCGAGTGTTCCTGTTACACATGTACTTGAAATGAAGGCGGGAGATATCAAAAGGAGAGGTATTCGTATTGGCGATATTTGGAAGTTCACCCGTTGACACAGTATACTGAGGGGGAGTATATATTACACATGTCCTCTGATCTTGGAAAAGACCTTGTCGCGGTAAAGCTGAAAAGAATTGTTGGTCAACTCACTGGCATTCTCGTCATGTATGAGTCTGAACGATCATGTCTGGAGATTGTCCAACAAGTTGCCGCGGCTCGTAGCGCGCTTTCTGGTGTTGCAAAAGACTTATTAGCAGATGAGGCAAGTCGCTGCGCACGGTGTCGGACACCGGAAGATTTTGATCGAGTTCTAAAAACCCTTGTTGAATTATCGTAAATACATATAAAGAAAGGTTCTTATGGCTGCTGCACATATTACTGATGATCAATTTGAAGAACAAGTTGTGAAATCAACAATTCCTGTAATAGTTGATTTTTACGCTGAATGGTGTGGACCATGCAAAGCGGCTGCGCCAATTATTGATAAGCTTTCTGATGAATTTGATGGGAAAGTCAAGATCGTTAAGATTGATACTGATCAAAGTGAGCTTGCGAGTAAGTATGGAATCATGAGTATTCCGACCGTCATTGGCTTCAAAGGTGGAGAGGAAGCAGATCGTCAAATTGGATTTGGTGGAGAAGAGAAGTATAGAGACATGATCACGAAGTTGACCAGCTAACTTGTAGAGTATGTACAATCCCAATACGACAGACAATCAACAAGAAATGTATGACGTTGTTGACGAGATGGATCAAGTAATTGGAAAGGCAACTCGAAAGGAAGTACATTCAAACAAGGTATTGATTCACCGTGCTGCTGGTGGATATATTTTCAATACAAAAAAACAAGTATTGATGCAAAAGAGAAGCAAGACGAAGGATATGTTCCCTGGGCATTGGGCATTTTCAGTCGGTGGACATGTGGATAGTGGCGATACATACGAAAAAGCACTCCAACGAGAGTTGAAAGAGGAGTTGGGAATCCAAATTCCAATGCACTTCGTAGAAAAAAGACTTGTTCGTCACGAGGCCGAAACAGAGTTTTGGTCAATTTACTTCGGCATTCATGATGGTCCATTTCCAGACTATAATACTATTGAGATAGAAGAAGTTCGCTTCTTTTCACTTTCAGATCTAGAAGCTGTGATTACATTGAAGAAAGAACCCATTGTTCCAGAAGTAGTGAAAATGTTTCCTGATGTGGTAAGTCTAGTGAATTCAGATATAGTAAAACAACTGTACCCAAATTTGGAGTGAACACTATGAGTGAGATAAAGAATGTCATTATTATTGGCTCAGGTCCTGCCGGATGGACTGCGGCAACATACCTAGGGCGAGCAAACTTGCATCCAGTTGTGTTTGCGGGCGAACAGTCAGGTGGGCAATTGATGTTAACCACGGTTATTGAAAATTTCCCTGGCTTTCCAGAAGGAGTTGATGGTCCGGTTCTCATGCAAAACATGCGTACGCAAGCTCAAAATTTTGGAACTGAAGTAATTGATAAGAATATTACAAAAGTTGATTTCACTTCGCGGCCATTCAAAATTTGGTCTGCTGATGAAGAATACCAAGCGAATTCTGTTCTCATTTCCACAGGTGCACAGACAGTCTGGCTCGGAATACCCGGTGAAAAAGAATTAATTGGGAGAGGTGTCAGTAGTTGTGCTGTTTGTGATGCAGCATTCTTTCGAAATAAAAATACCTTTGTGATTGGGGGTGGGGATGCTGCTATGGAGGATGTCCTGGCACTGACAAAGTTTGCCACTTCTGTGACTATTGTGCATAGAAGAGATTCTTTTAAGGCAAGTCAAATTATGCAGGAAAGAGTTCTAAGCAATCCAAAAGTGAAAGTAATTTGGAATAGTAGGCCAACAGAAATAAAAGGAAACGGAAAAATTGAATCGATCATTCTTGAGAATGTCGAAACACATGCAACCAATGAGCTTTCAGCAGATGGCGTTTTTGTGGCAATTGGACATAAGCCTGCAACTGAAATCTTCTCAGCCCAAATTCAGCTAGATCCCAAACAATTCATAGTGACGAGACAAGGATTTACGAATTATCCAACCATGACATCAATTGAAGGAGTCTTTGCCGCAGGTGATTGCGTCGATCATCGCTATAAGCAAGCAATAACAGCTGCAGGTATGGGATGTATGGCCGCCTTGGATGTAGAGTGGTGGTTGTCAGAGCAATAATCTCAAAGAGAGAATATTGACGTGACTAGAGATGTCTGGTACTTTAACTCGAAGTCTGAAAAATTTATACAATAACTCTTAAAGGAGTGCTTTTATGGATAAACGCATGTTTGAAGAATGGGCAACAGTCATCGAAGTGGTGACACGAGTTGTGTCAGCTGCCTCATTGGCAATAGTTGCTGCTGTATTTGTGATGATGTGGAAGGCAAATGGAATGACTTTGGGTGGCTCGCTCAACGCCGCTGCTCCAAGTGCTGCTGCTCCTGCTTGCTGC
>CAZWYZ010000009.1:0-13417 GCA_964638785.1 uncultured Pseudomonadales bacterium | reverse complement strand
GCACGATCACCCTTGGGTTGAGCCTCGCACTCCTGCTCCTGCTCAGCCAGGTGCAGCTCCAGTTACACAGCTCACTGATGATCAGTGGAAAGAAGTCTTAAAAGCAGGAACACATCAAATCGGAAATAAGAATGCGAAAGTGACAGTTGTGGAATTCACTGATTATCAATGTCCATTCTGTGCACGATTCTTTACCGATACGTATGGTCAACTCAAAAAAGATTACATCGATACGAATAAAATTAGTTATATAACGATGAATCTTCCATTGCCATTCCATCCAAATGCACAAATCAGTGCTGAAGCAGCGGAGTGTGCAGGTGATCAAAAGAAGTACTTTGAGATGCATGATAAGTTGTTTGCCACACAAGACGCATGGGCAAATGAGACCGATCCAAAAGCCAAATATGAAGGATATGCAAAAGAGGTTGGCTTAAACGTCGATGCATTCAAGAAGTGTCTCACTGATGGAAAGTTTAAGCAGAAGGTTACTGATGACAATGCTCTTGCAGCAAAAATTGGAGCTTCAGGAACACCAACATTCTATATCAATGGAAGCCAGCTAGTTGGCGCACAGCCATACACCGAGTTCCAAAAGGTGATTGACGCTGCTTTACAGTAAGTAGTTTAAAAATAGCATTTTAATGAAAAACTCCTTCGCTTCCAGCGAGGGAGTTTTTGTATGCGAAATGGAATCCTGATATACTACAGATATGAGAAAAATAATCTTGCTTTGCGTTGTAGTTGTGGCGATGCATTTTTCCGCTTCGCGTATTCAGGCGCAGTTTGAAAGTGATGTTGTACCAATAGCTTCCGATTCTTCAGAAAGCAGTGCGACAAGTTCATCCACTGTACCAACAATGCTGCCAACTCCAATCGCGACAGCGGTTCCAAATGATTTCACAAAGGAAGAGGGAAGGGCTGCAAATCGGTTGGGTGTTCTATTGGAACAGCAACAACTTTCACCATTAAATCCAACCAATTTTTTACAATATGCAGTGCATAGAGTAGTAGATCGTGGAGTCAGTGCGACGACAGTTGCATTTGTACTCTTATTTCCGCTGATTGCGTGTTTAATTGCTTTTGCTCGACACGTGATTGGATTGTCAGGTTTATCAATGTATGCACCAGCAGCTCTCGCAGTAGCATTACTGTCGTTAGGAGTTGTTCGAGGAACAATGCTCTTCTTCGCGATCTTGCTCCTGGCAACTATTGGAAAGAGACTCCTTTTTGGATTAAAACTTCCATATTTACCTCGAACTGCCATGATCTTATGGGTAGTTTCAATCGGAGTGTTTGGTCTCATTGTTCTCTCAACATTCACGGAAGCATTTTCACTTTCGATCTTAAATATCTTTGCACTACTCATTCTCATCTTGCTTTCAGAGAGTTTCTTAGAGATTTCAGGGTCAAGTAGTCCAATAGCTGCAATTCAAAGTGTTCTTGAAACATTCGTTTTAGGAGTTTTATGTGCTTTGTTACTTGGGTCAACGGTGATGCAGTCATTTGTTCTGTTATATCCCGAACTTGCGTTCCTCCTTATCGGTGCACTAAATATTGTCATTGGAAAGTATCTAGGACTTCGTTTTACTGAGTGGCTACGTTTTAAGAAACTTACTGAAGAACAAGAGTAAAGTGTGTAGAAACTCAACACTATGGTAAAACTTTCAGACATTTTAGGTCTTAATGCACGAAATGCGCTGTTTGAACCGCTTAACCCAAAAAGTGCGACACGTTTTGGTACGAGTAAACTGAGAGCAAAGGTATTCCTTCATAAGCATGGAATTACTGTTGCAAAGCTCTTTGCTAAAATCGCCACATTTGAAGAATTACAAAGTTTTGATTGGGATACTGCCGGCGCAACATTTGTTATAAAACCTGCAAATGGAAGTGCAGGGAAAGGTGTTGTCGTAATCAAACGACGACGAAAAAACGATGCACTTTGGTATGACCTGGAAGATACAGAGTACACACGTGAAGACCTAATGCTGCATGGTCGAAACATTCTAGAGGGAGAGTATAGTACTTGGGGTAGTCAGCCACTCATATTAATTGAAGAGCGCGTTCCAGTCCATCCAGATATTGAGCAATTTGTTGAATTGGGAACACCTGATGTCCGTGTCATCGTATTTAACAAAATTCCCGTCATGGCCATGATTCGAATTCCGACAAAAGCATCTGGAGGGAGAGCAAACTTGCATCAAGGAGCGATGGCATTAGGAATTGATATGGGAACAGGCGAGACAACCTATGGTGTCACTGGTCGCAATAGTCCCATCACAACGCTCCCAGGATCAGATCATAAGACTTTTGGAATTCAAATTCCGTATTGGACTGATGTCTTAAAAACTGCTGTGCGCGCAGCAAATGCAACTGGATTTGTGTATATGGGTGCTGATATCTTTGTCCATCCAGAAAAAGGACCAATGGTTGCAGAGCTCAATAGAGCACCTGGATTATCAATCCAGTTGGCAAATCGAGCCGGTTTACGCAGGAGACTTGAACGAATTGAAGAAATTGAAGCGCGGAGTGTTTCACATGCTGTAAAAATTGCACAATCTCTGTTTACAGAAACAGTATCGACTCAAGAATTAGAAGGCGATAGAACAATTATTTCTCCCAATGAAAAAGTCTTTATTTACGATGAGCATGATGCCCCGCAAGAAGTGGAAAGCTTAATAAATACCGGAAGATTTAGAAGTGCAATTGCACTGAGTACTGCAAAGCAACTTGGTTTATATGACCCTGATGATTTACTGTGGAACCAAGATGTTGAAGGAGAGGGAAAAGTTCCAGTTGTTGAAGTGAAATTTAAACTCAAGCATAGGGTTATTATGACTCAGATGATCGTCACAAAGAAATTAACTACTGTAAAGCATGATATTGAAATCGGTAGAAAAGATCTTGGTGGATTTTTAGTAGGGGAAGTTGTATGAACTTTATACCCGTCAACTTAATGGAAGAAAAGAAAAAGTTTTTCTTTGATCCAGGTTACAACCCACAATTTAACTACGAGGAGGAAATACCTGACGATATTTTGTACGAGAAGTATGGTGTGTTTGGAGGTGAGCTTATTGATAAAGCCAGAAATATCTGTGACGCGGTTATTAAAAAATGGGGGAATTACACTACTTACCTCAATGCTGTTGAAGGAAAACTACTTTCTAAAGAGGAAACAGTAAAGATTATTTCACTCTATTTAGAGGAAGCAAATTTGCAAAAGAAGGTTACCACACGATTCTCTACATCATTTATACCTAGAACTCATGTTGATGGATACTCACTCAACGTACGATTACCTATCTCATATAGAGAAAATAATATTAGAGGTATTTTACATCATGAAATTGGGACACATGTTTTTCGTCGAATGAACGACGAGCTTCAACTCTGGCATAAAAGACGGAGTGATTTCAACCTGCATCCCTATCTAGAAACAGAAGAAGGAATAGCACTGTTGAATGGAGGACTGGGAGTTCAAGAACCATATTTTTGGAACTCAGGACTACACTATTTTGCGAGCTTTCTTGCAAAGACAGATTCTTTTTCAGAAGTCTACGAGAAGCTGAAGATTTACGTCGATGAGAGAGAAGAACGTTGGTATGTCACTCTACGAGCGAAACGTGGGCTGATGGATACTTCAAGACCGGGTGGCTATACAAAAGATCAAGTCTACTTACGCGGAGTAATAAAAGTCTCTGCATGGTTGAGAGAAAATAATTTTGATATGGAGAAACTCTATTTAGGGAAAATTGCCATTGATGATTTGCAGATTGTCGAACATCTCTCTCAACTTCAAAAGCCGTTCCTTCCTTTTTTCATAAGTCAGGATGTAAAAGCGTATGAAAAGTCATTACGACATATTATGAAAACAAATGAGATATGAACACTCCAACAAAGGTGTATGAGTACTATTGGAAAATATACGAGACTCTTCCGCCATATGAACAGTTCCATTTCATTTCACGACTCTTTTTAGTCAAAGGAGATATACGCGCAAAAAATGAAATTGAAAAACTGAAAAAGACCTATGACACGTTGACTCAACAAGAAGTGTGGGACGATCTGCAAAAAAAATTAACGAATACAGCGACGATTAATCATGCAGAAAGCAGAAAAGTATTTCTCGAGAAGTATCCTACCATTCGAAAAAATGCACGAGATCTTTTCACATACTTTTTTGCAAAAAAATTATTTAATATTGACCTCCAAAAGACTCTGCGTAATGAAATGACTGATGAATGGGACAGTACGACGACAGCTTTGTTAGCTGACGTTTCTGCTGTAAAAGAATTGTCTGCCTACGTCATTAACTTTGTACTTCTCTACACACATTATAAGGAAGGAAATACTGATAGTGAAATCACGACGCAACTCTATGAGCTATCAAAGGAAATTTATACTAGTGATTCAGATTCGCAGGAAAACGAAATGTGGATTTATTTTTTGACACATTTGATTATTGGAGACACCTTGTTTTATATAGCACCATTGTGCAGTTCGAAAAGAGAATTGTATGCGGAGATGATCCATCATCTGCAAAAATCAATTGAACGAAGATATTTTGAAATACATCTTGATTGCAAATTAGAGTTTTTGGTTTGTTCACACCTGACAGGGAGCCACTCATATCTTGAGGACGTCATACTTTCAGAAGCATCTGAATCGCTAAGCATGGATGGTGACTTTGTCATAGATATATATACATCAAATAAACAGCTTCATAGGACCACAGCAATAACATCTGAACACAGGAATGTCTTGTTCCTTCTCGCATTCTACGAAAAAATTGATCAGGAAGTTCTAAACCATTGAAACTAAAGTTTTTGCAAGTTTCTGCTTGAGGACGACGAACGCTTCTCCATCTGAGTTTGGTAGTAATCCTAATCGTGAGTTCATCTCAATGATTTTTGGTCCACTCGGTGTGAATCCAACGTCGATCCCATAAAAGCGTTGCCCATATGCTTCTAACTCTTTATCAATACTTAATACAAGTTGTTTTGCTTGAGACGGAATCTTTTCGGGGTCAACCAAAGCAAAACTACCACCCTTTGCCACATTTGCTAGATAGCTTCCTTGAGGAGGAGTTCGATAGTACGAGTAGATGATTTCACCATTAAGAATCGCTATACGAAAGTCATGCAGACCATCGACAATTCCAGGGACTCCCGATGACGTATCAATAAACTCTTGCAACAACAGTGGGAAATTGTACATTTTTGATTTGAGATTTTGAGGAGTATCAATGTATACATCCGTACCTTCTTCACCATCAATGGGCTTTATCACAGCAATCGAGGTTGCAACAGAAGGTAACTTCTCGTGCAATTCTTCGTTTGAATCGATATACCAAGTCTGTGGACAGTACTGCTGGTATTTTTCAAACATTTGCCACTTATTCGTACAAAGATCATTGATATACGTGCAGTTGAGAACTTTGACTTGTGAATCACTCACAAATTCGCCTTTATCGTACACAATATCTATTTTTACCTCGCCAGTTTCTTTGAGACGATCGCCATCATACTGCCATGATTTTTCAAAAACTCCAGAACCTCTGTAGGTGCTTTGATGCCTCACAATATAAAAATGTGCTCCAAGTTTAGTCACTTCAATTGATAACTCTTTGTAGGACTGAAAATAGTCTGCTTTACTTAGCGGGTAATCTGTAATGAGCGGAAGTTCAAGGAATGCAGCAATATTCATGAAGTAATTGTATCACAAAGACTCGAGTAGGCGTATAATACGACTATATGAAAAAGATTGCATTTTTTATCAATGAGTACATGGAATACTTTGATTTACTAAAGACGGAGGCAGAAAAGCAACAGGTTGATCTCGTGTTCTGTCCATACAGTGACTTGGCAATGAGTTTTTATAAGGGCAAGCTCGTTGTATCTGTGAAGGAGCATGATCTATCAAAATTTGATTTGGTTTATTTTAGAAACTTAGATCCGAAAGGTGAGGGGCATATCACCGTATCGGAATTCTGCAGACAAAAGCAGATACCTGTTTTGGATACAGTGTTTCGGTTTAATTTACCTTGGATAGCGAGCAAAAATTTTGTATATACCAGACTGATGGAAAAAGGTCTTCCACTCATTGACACGGAATTTGTTTCCGAGTCAAATTTTGAGCAAGCGTTATCACGCATTCAGTTTCCCTGTATTGCAAAAATCACGCAAGGTGCCGGGGGTGATGGTGTGTATCTCTGCAAATCAAAAGAAGAAATACAACAAATTTTTAAAAAACATTCTAAACATCTTATCCTGCAAAATTTCATTCAAAATGACGGGGATATTAGAGTCTTTGTAATAGATGATAAGGTAATCGGGGCAATGGAAAGAAAACGTGTAGGCAAAGATGAGTTTAGAAATAACATTTCTCTTGGAGGTGATGCGATAGCATACGCTCTTACTCCTGAAATGGAGTCAATTGCGGTCAAAGCCACCCAAGCACTGCAGTACTCAGTCTCGGGAGTGGATCTTATCTTTGACAAAGAGTCTTTATCATGGAAGATAATTGAGATTAACAAAGCTCCTCAATACATGGGAATTATGAAGGCTACCGGAATAAATGTTCCCAAATTACTTATTGAATACTTGCAAAGTAAAATTACCTCAGAATAACAATTTACGAGTATAAATTATCAGTCTGTGCTTGAGCAATTACAGAGAGATTGTCCTGAGTGATATCAAGCACATGGAAACTTCTCAAAAGTGGTCCGTTGGTATTTAGATAATGTAGATCTGTGAAAAGAAGGAAGCAAATTTTCAATACCATTACTTCCAACCAGAGATTTTATATTGCTTGTTACGCACTGATAAATCCTAGCTGTTTAAAAACCACTGTCCCTACTGATGCTCGATTTTTCTGTATAAGTTATTTCCGTGAGATAATAGCCAAATGAAGAAAGTTGCATTAGGAATGTCTGGAGGAGTTGATTCTTCCGTCTCTTTAGTTTTACTCAAAGAAGCTGGTTACGAAGTAACCGGAGTCTTTCTGGAGTGCTGGCGAGCTCCAGGGTGCCGTGCTGAGGAAGACAGAAAAGATGCATTGGCGGTTGCACTAAAACTTGGTATCCCATTCCAAGTACTGGATTTTAAAGAACAGTATCGTCAAAAAGTAGTTGAGTATTTCTTTGATACCTATAAAGCGGGTAAAACTCCAAATCCAGATGTTCTGTGCAATAAAGAAATAAAATTTGGTTTGTTTTACGACTGGGCAATGGATAACGGATTTGATGCGGTAGCGACTGGCCATTACGCTCAGATTAAGGCAGTGAAAAATGATGAACTTAGTGTGTGTAGAAGTGCAGATGAATGGAAAGATCAAACATATTTCTTGTACCGTCTACGAAAAGATCAACTTTCACACGTGTTGTTTCCCATAGGGCACTTAACCAAACCGGAGGTCAGAGCGCTTGCAACGAAACATGGTTTACTGACAGCCACAAAGCCAGATAGTCAGGGAATCTGTTTCATCGGAGAAATAAACGTCCATAACTTCTTAAAGGAAAGACTGGGTGAAAATCCTGGTGACGTCGTGGATACAGATGGGAGTGTGATCGGTCATCACAAAGGACTCTGGTTTTATACTATTGGACAAAGACATGGCTTTGATAATGCCTTTCGTGTCAAAAATATTGAAGGGATTGAAAAACATGCGATTCCGCCATTCTATGTAATCCGGAAAGACTCGCAAAGAAATCAGCTCGTCGTTGGATTTGGTGCAGAAACATTTCGAGACACATTTGAAATTGAAGACACGCACTGGATTGGAGAGGAACCTAGTACAGGAAACAGAGAAAATCTGAGTGTTCGTATTCGGCACACCGGAGCCTTGCTAGCATGTTCACTCAGAAGGAATGTCGTCACACTTTCAGATCCTCAACAAGGGATTGCTTCTGGGCAGAGTGCCGTCTTCTATAGTGGGCCTATATGTCTTGGCGGTGGGGTTATTGTGTAAAACCTTCTTTTCGGGTATACTACACCCGAAACTCATATACCATATCGAGCACACCTCATATGAAAATCGTAATTGCAATTATCACACTTTTTCTTTTCACAGCCTTTTCTGTTGGCAGTGTTTCTGCACAGGCCAATATGTGTAATCAGCGTTGTGAAGTCGATACAGACTGTGGATCTGGATACAGCTGTTATGTGGGTGTTTGTCGATTAAAGCTCTGTCCTGCATCCTCAAGTTGCTCTTGCGGAACTGGTGTTTCTCCAACTCCTATTGCCTCACCAAAAGTAACTCCACAACCAACCGCTACCCCAAAAGCGACATCAACGCCAAAACCAACTGCAACTCCTAAACCCAGCGCGAGTCCAAAACCGACTGCATCTGTGTCAGCGACCCTGACTCAGACTCCTAAGACCGGAGCTGCATCATGGGTAACTGCTGGCCTAGCTGGAATTCTTTTCCTCTCTGGAACTGCACTTGCAGGTACGCAGGCAGTCTTCGCACATGGGGGCAAATCTCCTCAAGAGATTTCGAAGGCACGCAAGTCTTCACAGGAATAACTACCAGCTTTTTCAAATTTCTGACTTGACATTGTCTTAGCACTCGTTTATATTAACTGCTAATACGCCTATTCGGCATGCAGTTATGATTGACCTTACCTCAAGACAAGTCCAGATTTTACGTGCGGTTGTCGAAGAATACATTGACACTGCGGAAGCGGTTGGTTCCGACACAATTGATCGGAAGTTTAGCCTGGGTGTTTCGCCTGCAACGATTCGAAATGAGATGGTGTATCTCACGAAGCATGGATACTTAAAGCAGCCTCATACATCTGCTGGTCGTGTCCCCACTTCACTGGCGATGAAAGTATATGTTCGCGATCTAATGCGTGAACGTGATCTCTCTGTTGCTGAAGAAGTAACTTTTAAGGAACGTATTTGGCAGCAGCGAAGTCATCTCAACCTTCTTCTACAAGAATCTGCTCATGTCTTGGCGCAACGAGCGCACAGTGTTGGTATCGCGATGACTGAAGATAGACAGCTTTTTATCTCTGGATCAGCTCAATTACTCTCAATGCCTGAATTTTTTGATATTGATGCAATGCGAGCAGTCTTAAATCTGATCGATCAAACAGCCTTACTGGCAGATATTTTCAAAAAATTTGAAGGAGAGCAGCCGGTGCAGATTGTTTTTGGAGAAGAACTTGGGAATGCTTCCCTAGAACCAGTCGGTTTTGTCTTCACAAGCTTCACCGCAAATGGTCAACGATGTTGGCTAGGTGTCGTTGGGAGTAGTCGCTTTGACTATCCATACGTCATTCCAATGATGCGATATTTTCGGACATGTATTGTAGACGTAGTGGGGAAATAATATATGAACACTGACGATAGTAAACACATGCAATCAGATGAAGAAACCGTCGAAACAGTTGACTTGGACATGGAGAGTACTGAAGAAGTTGACCACAGTGAGTGCGAAGAACGAATAGTGGAAGCAGAAGGGAAGTATAAACGTGCGTTAGCTGACTATCAAAACTTAGAACGCCAAACACGTGAGTCAAATAGTCGTTTTGTGAAACTGGCGACACAATCTTTTGTTGAAGACATGATAGAACCGTACGATCATTTAAAGCTTGCAGCCGCACACGTGAAAGATAAGGGGTTGGACATGGTCATGACGCAGTTTAAAGCTGTTTTTGAATCACAAGGTGTTCGTGAGATTAATCCAATGGGGAAAATGTTTGATGCACACACGATGGAAGCTGTTGATACAACTGACGGGGAAGATGGAAAAGTGATCACAGTTATGAGTAGCGGATATGAACTCAATGGCATTGTTGTGAAAGCTGCAAAAGTGATAGTTGGAAAGAAAAATAATTAATTAGTTTTTAATCAGTAGGAGGAACATATGAGTAAAGTCATAGGAATTGATCTTGGAACAACGAATAGTGCCATCGCAGTGATGATGGGTGGAAAACCAAAAGTCATCCCAACTGCAGAAGGTACCAATACCTATCCAAGTATTGTTGACCCAACCACCAGAACGGTTGGAGCAACAGCGAAACGTCAGATGGTCTTAAAATCAGACAAGATTATTAATTCAGTGAAACGCCTCATGGGCCGAAAGTTTTCTGATCCAGAAGTGAAGAAAACAATGGAGCATGTAGCCTACAAGATCGTCAAAGGGAAAGACGATATGGCTTGTGTTGAAGTCGAGGGGAAAGTGTACACTCCACAAGAAATTTCAGCGATGACTTTGGCGAAAGCAAAAGCAGATGCTGAAAGCTTCTTAGGTGAGAAGGTAACGCAAGCTGTTATCACCGTACCGGCATATTTTGATGACGCTCAACGTCAAGCCACGAAACAAGCTGGTGAGATTGCTGGGTTAACGGTGGAACGCATTCTCAATGAGCCAACTGCTGCTGCATTAGCATACGGCTTGGATCAAAAGAAAAATGAATTAATTGCTGTCTACGACCTTGGTGGTGGCACTTTTGATATTTCAATTCTTGAAATTGGCGATGGTGTCTTTGAAGTGAAGTCAACCAATGGAAATACATTCTTAGGTGGAGATGACTTTGACGGACGTATTATTGATTGGATTATTGCTGAGTTTAAAAAAGAAAACTCAGTCGATTTGAAGAAAGATAAGCAAGCACTTCAACGCATTAAAGATGCAGCAGAAAAGGCAAAGATTGAGTTGTCCTCCGCAACGACCACTGAGATAAACTTGCCATTCATTACGCAAGGATCTGATGGTCCATTGCACCTGACAATGAATCTAACCAGAGCAAAAATGGAAGAACTTGTTGATGATTTGATCTCCGGATCATTCAAACCAGTAGAGCAAGCATTGAAAGATGCTGGGCACAAAAAATCTGAGATCAATGAGGTGGTTATGGTCGGTGGCATGACTCGTATGCCGAAAGTGCAGGAAGAAGTAAAAAAATTCTTCGGTAAAGAACCACACTTGGGAGTAAACCCTGACGAAGTCGTTGCAGTGGGTGCTGCAGTACAAGCAGGTGTCATTACTGGAGATGTGAAAGATGTTGTTCTGCTGGATGTTACACCACTCACCTTGGGATTAGAAACATTAGGTGGCGTCCGAACCCCACTCATTCCACGCAATACAACAGTGCCAACAAGTAAGTCACAAATCTTTAGCACAGCAGCAGATAGTCAGACTCAAGTTGAGATCAATGTCTTGCAAGGCGAGCGAGAGATGGCAAGTGATAATAAATCACTTGGCAGATTTGTGTTGGATGGTATTCCACCAGCTCCACGTGGAGTTCCACAGGTTGAAGTCACATTTGATATCGATACCAACGGAATTCTCCATGTGAAAGCACAGGATAAGACCAGTGGAAAAGAGCAAAAGATTACAATCCAAAACTCTACCAATCTTTCAAAAGAAGAAGTAGAGAAAATGGTTACTGAGGCAGAGAAGCATCGCGAGGAAGATGAAGCAAAAAAGAAGCTCATTGATGCACGTAATCAGGCAGAACATACGGTCTTTGAACTCCGTAAGCAACTCAAGGAGTACGGTGAACACTTAGAAGCTGCTGACAAAGAAGCAATAGAAAAGAATGTAACGGAGCTTGAAGTAATGGCGAAGAAGGATGATGCCACAGAAGAGGAGATCAAAAAGGCAATGGAAGCAACGCTTCAATCTGCACAAAAAATTGGAGAAGCCATGCAGAAGGCAAATGCTGCAAAAGCAGGAACAGAAGCTCCAGCGGATGGCGCTAAAACAGAAGAGAAAAAAGCTGAGAAAGTAGAAGAAGGCGAAGTTGTCAAAGAATAAAATTGTATACATGTGCTGTAGGGGCGGACGGTCATGTGGCTGACGCCTCTACTTCATATTAGATAGGGGATTCGTATGTCGAAGATTTCAACAGAGCTAGTGGCACTTGCTGACTACGCAATGACAGGTGAAGACAAAAAATTATCAGTCATTGGAATTTTTGACAAACTGTTTGTCCGCGCGCTCCCAAGTAACCACGCGCGAATGTCATTTGTCGTAACTTTCCTCGGTGAGGCTACCACCACTGAAGAAGTGAAGCTGAAAGTTATTGCTCCATCGGGAAAAGAAGACTTTAGCGCCGATGTAAAACTGAATTTCGGAGAAAATGGCAAGTTTAACTTTGTTTCAAACTTTGAAGGATTTCCAATCAATGAGACAGGACTATATAAACTTGTTTTTGTTCAAGGGAAAACTGAGATTGTGTCCTACAGACTTGAAGTTATCCAAGTAAAAGATGAAAGCGCTACGAAGAAGGTAGCAAACTAATTAGAAAACTCCGTGTATGGCCACTTCCCGTGATTACTACGATATTCTCGGTATTTCAAAATCTGCTTCCGCAGCTGACGTTAAGTCTGCATACCGTAAGGCTGCGATGAAGTTTCACCCTGATAGAAATAAAGAAGCTGGCGCTGAAAGCAAGTTTAAAGAAATTAATGAAGCATACGAGGTGCTCTCCGACGAACAGAAGAAAGCTGCGTATGACCAGTATGGACACGCTGCTTTCCAACAAGGAGGAATGGGAGGAGCTCAGGGTGGAAACCCATTTGCTGGTGGAGGACCATTTTCCTACAGCTATACCAACAGTGGAGGGGGCGGAAACCCATTTGATGGGTTTGATCTTGGTGGAGACCCTTTTGACATTTTTGAATCGTTTTTTGGCGGTGGACGTCGTGGACCACGAAAACCTGTCTATCAATTGAACATAGCATTCATGGAAGCGGTAAAAGGAGTCAGTAAGGAAGTTGACATTAATGGCAAACGAAGAACAATAAAGATTCCAGCAGGTGCTGATACGGGCACACGGATCCGATTCGATGAGTTTGATATCGTCGTTGGTGTTGGTGGCGATGATCGATTTAAGCGTGAAGGTGATGACTTATACGTCGATATCAATGTTCCTTTTTGGCGTGCAGCTCTCGGTGGTGAAATGATTGTGCCAACTGTTGATGGGACCATTTCCCTCAAGGTGAGAGCGGGAACACAGCCAAATACCATGGTTCGCTTACGTGAATATGGAGTGTCTCATGTATCTGGAAGAGGCAAAGGAGATTTGTATGTTCGCATCGTCATTACCATCCCAGAAAAACTAACGAAACAAGAGCGAGAGGCCCTCGAAAGTTTCCAAAAATAGACTAGAGAAAGAACTCCTCTTTTCCTCTTGCTTTTCTCTGGAAGCTTGGTATCATAACTTTATGTTTTGACGAATACCTCAAGGTTTGCTCTTTGAAATCAAAGACTCCAGCAACCTGGAGTTTTTTCGTCTTTGACAGCTTTTTGATTTCCTCAAGAAGAATTGCACTTTCACAAGTAAAGATACTCAAATTTAAAACAAACATGAAAATGACCGTTTTCATCGTGGTGAGCTTCTCAGTCCTATTAACGGATTGACAGGCAAGTACCCACGAGAATTCATTTTTTCGTGTGTACA
>CAZWYZ010000008.1:18041-18324 GCA_964638785.1 uncultured Pseudomonadales bacterium | reverse complement strand
AAGGTAACTATGGATCTATTGATGGTGACTCCGCAGCTGCTATGCGTTATACCGAAGCGCGTATGGCAAAGATCAGTGAGGAGCTCCTCGCCGATTTAGAAAAGGAAACGGTTGCGTTTGCTGATAACTTTGATGGAAGTTTGCAGGAGCCAACAGTATTACCTGGAAAGTTACCAAACTTACTCCTTATGGGGTCGGAAGGTATTGCTGTGGGTATGGCAACCAAGATTCCTCCACACAACTTGACTGAAGTGTGTACAGCAATCTTAAAAGTGATTGAGAT
>CAZWYZ010000008.1:9428-18031 GCA_964638785.1 uncultured Pseudomonadales bacterium | reverse complement strand
GAAAGCAATTGATGAGCAAGGAAAAGAAACTGAACTTAATCTTGAGACCGGTGATGCCAGAGCAATTGCAGGAAACTTTGATTCTGAGAGTACGATTGATGACATTATGGCTATCGTCCAGGGGCCAGACTTCCCAACAGCGGGAACAATCTATGACTCCAAAGAGATCAAAGAAGCATATGCGACAGGTCGTGGACGCGTGCTTATCCGTGGAAAAGCTGAGATCATCGAGAATCCAAAATCTGGAAAATTCCAGATCATTGTTACTGAACTTCCATACCAGGTGAACAAAGCCAAGCTCGTTGCCAAGATTGCACAGCTTGCACGGGACAAAAAGCTCGTTGGTATCGCTGACCTGCGAGATGAATCAGATCGAGACGGTATGCGTATCGCGTTTGATTTGAAGAAAGATGCACGTCCAAAATCAGTGCTCAACGCACTCTACAAATTAACTGAACTCCAAACGACATTCCCAATGAACGTGGTTGCCATCAACTCAGAAGGCACACCACAGCTCATGAATATCAAAACTATTTTGCTTGAGTACATCAGACATCGTCAGACAGTGATTGTGAAACGCGCGCAGTTTGATTTGCGTGCAACCAGAGCACGTGCACATATTTTAGAAGGATTGTTAATTGCCTTGAGTAATCTTGACGCAGTTATTAAGACAATTCGTGAGTCCAAAGACTCAGAAGAAGCAAAAGGCAAGTTAATGGAGCGATTCAAGTTAAGTGAGATTCAATCGGTTGCGATTCTTGATATGCAGCTGCGAAAACTTGCTGCACTTGAGCGCCTCAAAATTGAAGAAGAGTACAAAGCATTAATGAAGCTCATCACTGAGTTACTTGAGCTGCTTGGAAGTCCAAAGAAAATCTTGCAAACAATTGGCAAAGAAGTCACAGAGATGATTGCTACCCATGGAGATGAACGACGAACAAAAGTTCACAAAGGGAAATTGGGTGAGATCAGCGAAGAAGACTTGATTCCGAATGAACCAACAATCATCACCGTCACCGAGACCGGATACATTAAGAGACTGAATCCTTCTGCCTATCGCACTCAGCATCGCGGTGGAAAAGGTGTTTCTGGAATGACGACTAAGGATGAAGATGCAGTTTCGGAGCTTCTTACCTGTGATACTCATGACAGTCTGTTACTGTTTACGAACAAAGGCCGAGTATTTAAGAACAAAGTGTATGAATTACCAGAGTCGTCACGTATTGCCAAAGGACAAGCAATTGTGAACTTGGTGAACCTAACTGCTGATGAACATATTCAAGCAATCTTGACACTCAATGAGAAAAACCCAGCAGGGAAGTATATTTGTTTGGCAACACGCAAAGGAATGATCAAGAAGACGCCATTAGCTGACTTCTCAAATATTCGAACATCAGGAATTATCGCCATTATCCTAAAAGATGGAGATGAGCTCGTCTTTGGACGCATCACGACTGGTGAAGACCATATCATGATTGTGACCAACGAAGGGAAATCGATTCGCTTCCACGAGAAAGAAGTGAAGAGTAGTAATCGTGATACGCAAGGGGTGAAGGGTGTTGAACTCAAAGGCGTTGACTATGTGGTCGGTGTTGAGAGTTTCCCTCCAGAATTGACAGTCCCTGAAGATAAACGCAAAAAATACTTCCGACACGTGCTTGTGGTGACTGAAAAAGGAATGGGCAAACAAACAGAGTTAACCGAGTACCCACTACAAAAGAGAGCAGGACTTGGAGTAAAGGTCAGTGAGATTGCTGCGAAGACTGGGAAAGTTGCTTGTGCCAAGATTGTCGATGAAACAATTGATGATGTTGTCTTGACTACAAAGCTTGCACAAGTGATTAAGTTACCACTTCGTAACATTCCTGTACTCAAACGACCAACTCAAGGTGTCATTTTAATGCGCCTCGATAAAGGTGATTTGATTACTGCCTGTGCAACAACGAAAAAACCAATTGAGGAAGAAATTGCGGAAGGGCTCGTTGAAGTCTAAGAGATGATTAACGGAGCGTACAGTCTGCTCCGTCAATCGGGTGAATAAGCTATACGTTCGGTTGAACTACTTCAGCCGGCAACGTTAGCTCAAACGTCTTCATAAAATGTTTGCCAGTTTTTACGTCTTTGGCATTGACGCTGATCAACCCTTCGCGAACGGCAAGGATGCCGTCCAGCTGATAGATCACGTTATCAACCGTGTACGTCAGTGTCTCGGCAGATCCGGGAGCAACGTGATACTGCTTGTACTCCCATCCAGAATCCAAGACAAATGTGAGAACTTCCACCGGATCCAAAACAATCAAAGTAACGATTTCCTTTTCCACTGATTCATTCACCGAGACTCGAAATATTGCGGTTGTACCCGGCCGCTCGATGCCGCCATCAACCCGAACTGTAAGGGCGGTGTCAGTTTCAAAAAACGAGGAGGAGAGCGAGGATGCCTGTGAAGAATAACTTGTACTGTTCGCTAACTGGCTAAAAAGCGCAGTTAGAACTACGAGTACTCCAAGCAAGACGATCAGGCTAGGAATGACATTACGACTCTTCGGGGAATATCCAACCTTCTTCAAAACACACCTTCTTTCTTGAGAATTAGACTGTACGCTCCGAGATGTTAATAAAGCGAGCATTCGATTAAGAGAGGGAGCGTACCGTCAAAGCGAATGCGCACTACGTCGATAATTATACCATAAATCTTATAGGCCATATTTGCTCTTTCCCTCGAAAAACGATAGGATTGTCCTACACTAGTTTGAGGAGGGTTTCTATGTTTCGATCTTTTTTTGCTCCACTTGTTGGGACACTTGCGGCTATCTTCCTGATTGTGCTTATTACCAAAGTGACTGGGCCGATTCCACTCTCGATTACACAGACAACCACCAACAAACAGTCCTCGTTCGATGTCACGGGGGAGGGGAAAGTTGCCACAGCTCCAGATCGAGCAGAAATTAGTCTTGGGATTCAAGCAAATGAGCCAACGGTGAAAGCAGTCCAAGATAAAGGAAATCAAGTAATCAATCAAATTACGCAAGACCTCTTAGCATTGGGAGTCGACCGAGCAGATATCAAGACAACCAACTATAGCTTGTATCCAAACTACGACTATCGCAGTGGAACTCAAAAGATTACTGGCTATGCTTTGAACGTGAATGTCCAAGTAAAAGCAAAAGACTTTGCAAAGATCACCCAGATTGTCGACACCGCAACCAAAGATGGTGCTAATCAAGTTGGTGGCATTTCATTCACACTCTCAGATGAAAAGAAAAAAGAGGTAGAGGATGAAGTTCGTGCAGAGGCAGTCAAACAGGCAAAAGCCAAAGCCGAGTCACTCTCATCACTTGCAGGTGTGAAGCTTGGTCGAATCATTAACATCAGTGAAAATGCTGGAGGGGACCGAATCTATCCAGTTCCAATGATGGCCAAAGCGGAAGCTATGGATGCAGTAGGGAATGGAGGAGGAACTGCCGCTCCAACGAACGTCGAACCTGGAAGCACGACCTATTCAATGACGGTGACACTTTCCTACGAGACATTGTAATTTTTTGTGCTAGTCTGAGGGTATGAGTGAACGTTCGCGTATTCAAGAACACACATATAAGCATCAATTACCACCTGATGTCGTTTCATACGTGACGTACATGGGAACACGATTGGAGCATAAGGGACTCGTGAGCGTTGTTCGCCGAATCCCCAAAGAACATAGTCCACAACCACTCTCGGCATTCTTGGCTGATGACGCATTCTTCTTAAATGTATGGAGAGCCCTCTGTGCCCCAGATGACGTGATACGCCAAAGATTAAAACGTGAGCCACGGGGACGAGTACTTGTAGACTCGTATGTTTTTTACCAACAAGGCTTTTGCACCCGTAGCAGAATTGACACCTCATGTGCTCCCCAAGTACCTGACCTTACCCATGATTGTCTCCAAGTTATCGTTGATTTTGCGAGTAGGAACTTTGGGACGGATGCTCAAACTGTGACGTACTTTCTTACTTCCCATGAAATTTCTCATGGATCTTCTTCAAGTCCGCTCGAGTAACGTGTGTATAGATTTGTGTGGTTGCAATATTTTTATGTCCTAAAAGTTCTTGCACATCACGAAGACCAGCACCATTGTGAAGAAGATCTGTCGCAAAACTATGGCGTAATCCATGCGGAGTGACTTTTGTTGTCAGCTTTGCAGCTTTCACGTACTTCTCAACAATCCGCTGAATCGTTCTTGATGTCAGACGCATGGAATCTCCGTCCATATCATGCGAATCATCACGATTTAAGTGAATAAAGAGTGGTCGATAATTGTCAGTGCGACTAACAACATAGGTGTCGATATATCCCGCCGCTTGCTCAGACAGGAAAACAACTCGGGTTCTTCTGCCTTTCCCAATGATCGCAAATTCTCGTCGTCTCGTATCCACTTGATCACGATCAAGCGAAACAAGCTCACTGACGCGCAGTCCCGTACTAAAGAGCATCTCGAGGATTGCTCGATCACGAATTCCTATTGGAGTAGAGAGGAGTGGTTGATTGAGTAATCGCGTAAGACTGGCTTCATCTAAAAATTTCATCGACAGACCTTCACCTTTGGGCAGATCTATTTTCTCTGGAGCAAGAACTGCTTTATCCATTTTAGTGAGCCATTTGAGGAAGGAGCGTAGGGCAATGACATGATAGCCTTGTGTCTTACGAGTAAGTTCTTTTCCGCGAATGTCGCAAAATCGTGCAAGATACAGACGATACTGGCGTACATCATCAATGGTAAGTTCTTCTATTTTTTCTTTCCCACTATCTGCAAACCAGTCTGCAAAGCGCGAGAGATAGTGACGGTAGTTTCGAATGGTCAGTCTTGATAAGTTACGTTCAACTTCCATGTGTTCCAGAAACTGGGTGATCTCGGTGTGAAGTGGAGTAAGAATGGTGTTGGCTTTCATACGTCCTATATAAAACTGCTCCAGGAGTTAGCGAAGGGGAGGGGTCAACTGCTAGTACCCAACCCATCACACCTGTCGCGATATATCCACCTATTTCACTCACTCCTCCAGAGGTCACTTGAGAGAAGTTAAAATAATTCCCCCTCGAGCAATCCAGATGTGGATATAATAAGTAAATAATAATACGAAACACAAATTATTGTGCGACTCCAATCAGTCTATTGAATAGTCAATGAAGATGCAATAGGATCACCAAAAAGGAACTTATGATCGAAATTGACCGTTCACGGTTGTCAGTAGAACAGCTTTTTGTCGAAGATATCCTCATTCCACGTCTGCAAAAAAAAAGAATGAAAAGAACTCCAATCGATGTGTTTCAACTCATCACTGAGTACGTGCAAACGAAACGTCCAATGAGAGATATTTATCTTGAAAATTTGTTAGTGACACTCTATAACAAGCTGCATGCTGATGAGACGCTTCGTAGCGCCACTGAAGAAGATCTTCACATTTTAAGCACAGCATGGGTACTCGTTCGCGATATGCTCGCGGTATACAGTCCAGCAAAAACAACAATAGAACCTGCACGTCATGCTCAAAATAAACCTCTGTAAAGCGGCCTCGTATACGCCTCAAATCCGGCTTTTTATACAAGGGGATTACTAGCACATCCTCCAGCTGTTTAGATTGATATATAGGGCAATACCATACAACACACTCAGTGTGAAATTGTTGCACAATGTTCGGTTGGAAGAAAAATGAAAAAAAAACGTAAAACGGACAACATGAGGGTTTCACTGTGCACGTGAAGAATAAAAGAGAAGTCAGAGAGTGAAAATTGAAATGACACCCACAATACAATGCGAAGTGATTCGAATGACAATCAATGGTCTTCTCCAGTATTTTCAATACATGTCGCAAAAGGTATATTGTGCGACATGCTATTCCAGAGAATACGACCCCTCATATTTCATCGTTGACAGTCATACTTCCAAATGTGATCGTGGTGCGTTGAATGCTTTCCTACAGAGGGTACACACCAGCATTCTCTATCAATTATGATGCGCATTTCCCCAAGTCTACCTCGATAAACTTACTATCATCCTTTCGGAGGCAGTGACAATGATAGACACTCATCACTGTCTGGGGATACGTACCCATCCCTCCTACTCGAGTTAAACACGTCTTCGGGTTTTCTACGAACATGCGCGCTCACGCTCTTCTTGAGTACATTCTTACTTTTCCACATTGCTCTGCTCGAGCAACAACGTCTTATAATATTATTTCACGTGGCTCACACTATCTGGATGATATAGTTTGATACACATAACCCCCACGTTATGTCGCTTTTTAGCACTTCCCCCTTCCCTCCCTACTTCCAGTTGATTAAAAAGAGCAAAACAAGGGTTACAAAGCCTGTTAACCAGAGGTACTCACGCAATGTTTGGGCAAATAATCGGTCAATCAAGTAGTTTTGGACAATGCCAAAACCAACATAGACCATTGCGGTTAGGTAGACCGACACCGTCCAGAGGCCTACAGGCAGAAATGACATACCAAGCCCGATTTCAGCAAGCAGTAAACTAAAGAAAACGCTGATATATACTACCTTTTTAGTGACTTTAGGTTCCAAGTTCACAGACCATGTGGCACATAAAATAGGGATAAACATTGACAATGCGATGCTTAAGAAGTTAAAAATTGGATGCAAGCGCAGAGAAAAAATAAAATTGAAGATGAAGAGTGAGAGTAGAAATAAGAAGACTGATGAAACCGCATGTGCTGCGCGAAGTAACTGAATCGTCTTTATTTTTCCGAAGGCAAAGATGTTGGACGATAGATACAACGCATACATCCCGATTCCAAAGAGTGTGATAATCGCTAATCGAGAGAAGAGATTTCCTGGTAAGAGAAAGTAGAACAGCGAAACTGAGAGAGCGTAGAACGCAGGAAATGGAACGATGGTTATCCATTCAACGCCATTAATCGTTGGTGCAAGGGCCCATGCACTCATACAGTAGGTTGCGAGGAAAAATAATCCAATGGCAAAGGGACGTATGTCTACTGAGACAAGCTGTGTTGCAAGCAGTCCAAGAGAGAGCAGAATTGAACTAATAATGAATCGAACGCGCTTTCTCATAATGTACACGGAGCCTTCAGTTTAAAAATCGCTCACTACTTCCCTATTTTTTTTCGTACGAATCCAGCACAAGTGAAATCATACTGTTCGCTACGTATGTGCATTATGCCACACTCCATCGACATCATCATGGCTTTCAAGTTCACCCAGTAGTCCTTCGATCTCTTCCCAGACAGTAGCGTCGACCGAAAGGGGAATGGTCACTGTATACTCACCATCGACAAGTGAGAATAGATAGGCTGCCGCACCAGGACCAGCAAGACTTCCCTGATACTGTGAAAATAAACTTCGGATCTCACTTGCTGTTCGTTGTTTGTTATCAGTTCGAACTTGTACAAGAATTCCAACTCCCCCGGGTCCATACCCTTCATAAAGAATTTCTTCTAACGAAGCGCCACTGTCACTCTTCCCTGCTCCACGTTTGATCGCACGAGCAACGTTCTCATTGGGCATATTCACACTCCGCGCTTTATCCATTGCCAAGCGAAGTGCCGGATTATCATTGGGATCTGAGATACCATTTCTTTTCACGGCCGAGATTATTAAGCGTGCTACAGCGGTAAATTCCTTGCTGCGTTTTTGATCTTGAACACCTTTACGTTTGGCGACGTTATGTGAGTGACTATGGCCTGCCATATGATAGAAATGAGTAGTACTATTTCGTATTTTAACATAGGAACCTGACAGCAGCTTGACAACACCTGTACAATTCTCGTACGCTTCAATACATGATTTAGACAGGGACTACGTACCTCGCTTACACGTAAGAAGTAATAGAAAAAATAGTACCTGGTACTCTAGAAATGGTTTTATGACAAATGTACAACTCTTTACCAATCAAGCAATTCAAGCTGCATCAGTGGGCAACTGGGCAGATGCAAAAACATCAAATGAGCAGATCTTGGAAATTGAGACTGCAAATATTGGAGCACTCAATCGCCTCGGATATGCCCTCATTCAGTTGGGTAACCCAAGACTTGCAAAGCAAACATATGAGAAAGTGCTAACGATTGAACGATTTAATCCTATTGCAATTAAGTATCTCCAGTTACTTAAAAGTAAGATCACTCCACAGACAGTTTCTATGTCTGACCCAAGTGACTTCATTGAAGAGCCTGGGAAAACTCGTTCGACTGGATTGCAAAAACTTGCAGATCCAGCCGTATTGCAAAGTATTCCTACCGCAACGAAATGTTCGTTGGTCGTGAAGAATCACCGCGTCAATGTGATCGCAGCAACGACAAACACCTATTTAGGGTGTTTACCAGATGACCTCGCATTCAGATTGCAAAAAATGATTGCAACTGGAAATGAGTATTCTGTCTTTGTCCAGTCAACGACAAAGAAATCCTGTCAGGTTTTCTTAAAAGAAATTCTCCATAATCCAGCCAGTCCATTTGCGACCTCATTCCCATTGAACTCGCAGCTACGTGGTGCCCACCAAGAAGATGTGATGTTGGATGAAGCTCCGCTTGATATTCGTGAGACTGGAGATGAAGTGGAAGCGACAGACACCGAAGAACCGGATCCAATGGAG
>CAZWYZ010000008.1:4897-9382 GCA_964638785.1 uncultured Pseudomonadales bacterium | reverse complement strand
CGTACTACGGTGTGAAGAATTTTGCTTCTTTCTCTCCGATAGTAACCACTACATCACTTCGATACTGTGTCGGTAACGTATCATCAATGGTCACGGGAAGTTTTAGCGTTGACTGCAAAAAGTCAGCAATGCTTGTTTCCGCATTTGCTTTTGAAGAGATGATAATTGCTCCTGATTCTTGCGGCTGTTGAGTCTCACCAATGTAGAGTAGTGTCAGTCCAAAGTCAGCAATGATGTTGGAGGCAGTCGTCGCGAGGCCAGATGTTTTCGTTCCATTGAGGACTGCAACCGTATACTTTCCCCAGCTCTTGAAACTTTCCGAAAAATTCTTTTGACTCCATTCTCGATACTTTTCTCGATCTAGCGAGCGGATTGTATCTACACGTCCAGTTCCCAATGCCGATTGTGGAAATGAAAGTTCCCGAAGGGACGTCCCAAAACCTGCAAAGAACATCGCAGTGTGCAGACATTCTTGGAGCCCAAGTGAGGAAGTGCCGCGCGTACAGGATTGCAAGATGAGCGACGATAAAGAAAGTTTTGAAGTTCCCACATCGCCATCAGTATAGACGACAGCACGTATTGGAAAACGAAAGTAAAATGAGAGATCAGTTAAAAAATCTTCTGTTGGTTGACGCGTTGTCTTATGTGCAGCATAGACACTTTCGATTGGATATGTTCCTAGTGACTGACTATGAAATTCAAGCGGATTGGGAATGACTGTTCGTTGCAGTATAGATTTCTCTTCATTCACCCAAATGATATAGGTATTAGTCTGTGGCTTCTCTTTTTCTATTTGTTCAAAGAGTATCAGTGCATACGGTGCATTTGACTTCGAAAGCAGCAGTGAGAAAACTGATCCAAGCACCAGCACGAGTCCAACCAATGCGACACTCAAACCGATCAGACGCTTTGCCATGAGAGGTATCACAAAAGACCTTGCCTCTCGCCGCCTTACTACAGGTGCGTTACGTGCTGTATGAAAATCAATCTGCATGAGTAAACAATACTAGAAAAATCTCAAATGACCAATGCCAAACAGTTCCTTTAAAAAAAACTATGTAGAAGCAAGTATATGTGCGCGGATTATTTCACTTAAGCGGATCATAAATCGCACATTATGAATGCTGGCGAGACGATAGTAGGAAAGCTCTTTCGTTTTGTAGAGGTGATGGAGATACCCTTTTGTGAATCCGTTTGTACATGTGTAACAATCACACCCTTCCTGAATGATCGACGTATCAGTCTCAAACTGCTTATTTCCAATCAAGAGTCTATTCTTTTCAAACTCAGAGGATAAGGTTGGGAGTGTTGAGGTTGTTGAAACAGTCGCACTGTAGAGTGCCCCATTGCGTGCCAATCGTGTCGGAGCGACACAATCGAACATATCAAATCCATACGAGACGGCATCAATAATATCTTGCGGGTTACTTCCCAGACCCATGGCGTAGCGTGGTTTACCTGCAGGCAGCATTTCCTCAATCCATGACATGACCTCTCCAGTGCCTTCCATGTTATAGCCAATCGTCTCCCCACCAACAGCAACTCCATCAAATCCCATTGCACAAATCACTTCTGCAGATTCTTTGCGTAGGTGTTCATGCATTGCTCCTTGGATAATTCCAAAGAGGGCTTGGTACTTCCCTTGTGAAGATTTTCTTCCGTTTCGTTCCCACTCATCCTTACTTTGTTTACTCCATCGGTGGGTTCGATCCAATGCCTCTCGTGTATAGTTCTCATCCGCACCATCCGGCGTGCACTCATCAAAAGCCATGATGATATCAGCGCCAATGTTTTGTTGAATCTGAATTGATTTTTCAGGTGTGAAAAAATGTGAAGACCCATCAAGATGTGAGGTAAACTCAACACCTGCATCGGTGATTTTTGCAGGTTTCATATCGCCTGCATTCTTTCCTTCAAGTTGTTTGCCTAATGAAAAGACCTGAAAACCACCACTATCAGTTAAGACAGGTTTTTCCCACTGCATGAGTGTTTGAACTCCACCGAGCTTTGCCACTACCTCATCCCCTGGTCGAAGATAGAGATGATAGGTATTCGCAAGCATGATGGGTGCTCCGGTATTTTTGACATCGATTGCATCCATTGCCTTCACCGACGCTTGCGTTCCAACAGGCATAAAAATAGGTGTGGGAACATCTCCATGCGGAGTGTGCATGACACCAGCTCGAGATTTTCCAACGGTTTTGTGAAGATCAAAGGAAAAAGAATCCATCTCTGTATTGTACAGGGTAGACGCTACAATGCGTTTTCACTCACTTGAATACCGTGTAGTAAGACAGTTACCTGCAGACCGGAGACTGAGTGAAGCTCACGAAGGATCTGTGTCAGTCGCAATCCTCGCTCCCGTGCGTTCAACTTCATTTCATCGCCAACATGGTCGAGTTCATCTGAGGTGACGACACTGCCCCGTTTTCTCTCAACCGATACAACATACTCACCAATAGATATTTCAATTGCCATAGAATTTCTCCTCGAGTCTATTCTAGTCCTTTGTGTCAAGTACGGTATAATGGAGAGTATCCATGAAGCTATCCGATTTTGACTACCATTTGCCACCAGAGAAAATTGCGCAGACGCCAGCGAGTCCACGTGACTCTTCAAAATTGCTCATTGTTGATCGAAAGTCAGGATCACAAACTGATGCTCGTTTTTCTGATCTTGCAGCAATGCTTGGACCCAATGATGTGCTTGTTCTAAACAACACGAAGGTTTTTCCAGCACGACTGCTTGTGCATAAAACATCTGGAAACACTCAAAAGCCAATTGAGCTTCTTTTAGAAAAAGAAGTCGGTGTTACATCAGAAACGATTTCATGGGACACATTAACGAAACCTGGATTAAAAGTTGGTGATACCTTTGAGATTCCAGGAAGTCATGTTACAGGTGTCTGTGAGGAGGTGCATGCCTATACACGCAAGGTAACGTTTCATATCAATCGTGAACATTTCTTCTCACAATTGGATCGTTGGGCACAAACACCGATTCCGCCCTACATTCGCTGGAATAGTGAGGATGAGATACATCTACGCACGGTCTATCAAACCGTGTTTGCCAAATATACTGGCGCCATAGCTGCACCAACTGCGGGGTTGCACTTTACGCCGGAACTCCTTCAAAGGTTACGTGACCGTAAAGTCCAGATAGAAGAAGTTACATTGCATGTGGGCCTTGGGACATTCCTTCCAGTCAAGAGTGACGATATCACCGCACACAGCATGCACAGTGAGTGGTTTGAACTATCAGCACAGACTGCATACAGTCTCAATGAAGCAAAAAAAGCTGGGAAGCGCATTATTGCGGTGGGGACGACAGTTGTTCGAGTCTTAGAGTCGTGCGCGAGCATTGAAGCTGATGTGAGAAGTGTTGTTGCCAAACGTGGGACGACATCAATCTTTATCTATCCCCCATATGCATTCAAGTTTGTCGACAGCATCATCACCAATTTTCATACACCAAAATCTACTCTGTTGATGTTGGTTTCAGCATTTACCTGTTCGCCAAATCAAAGGGATGCAGCATTCACGACATTTCAATCATCACTCATTGGTGAGGCGTATCAGCATGCCCTCAAATCCAATTTTCGCTTCTATAGTTTTGGTGATGCGATGTGGATCCAGTAATTTCTTGGTTCTTCCCTTTCCTCAAATCACTTGGGTGTAAAACAAATGATCTCAGGAAAGGTGCTCACGGATTGTGAGCACCATTTCGTTGTACATGGTCGACTTTAGGTAAAAAAGGCTTCCACATGTGGAAAGATTGACTCGTTGCAGCAGACGATTGAGATGTCCAGTTGCGGGAACTCAAACTTCGCTCGCGACAGCGCGCTAGCAAACTGCGCTACAAGATCAGGAACCGGAAACTGACCCGGCATGTCCGTGCGCGGCACTTGAAGCGCAATACTCTTGTACCCTTGCTCAGAAACCTTGGTAAGCATCATCCGAACAAGTTCCTCAATTGTGAATGGCTTGGCTAGGTCATCACAAATGAAGGATACTGTTTCAAATGGCCAAGTCCGTTCAATCAGGCATTTCGCGATGACCACTGAACCAGAACGAAAGTGACCATTCTTATGAACTGAGTCTAATTGCCCGTGATATATATTGCCTGCTAGTCGGAATATCTCACGACACTCATCATTATTCAAAAACGCCTCGTAATCTGCAAAGATACCAACCACCTCCACATTGTGTAAACTGCTCACACTTGAAAATACCCTCGTGCTTGCCATCTTTCTCTACTTTCCTCCCAATTAACAACGGATAAAATCCACTGTCTCGATTGCACATCCGTGATGGATTGCAGCCAGTCTAGACAATAGACTAGCGATTATACGTCAGGGTGGGCAAAATCTCAATACTATAGGACATGTTTGGAGCTTTATTTTCCAAGAAAAAGGGTGAGCGCTTCAATCTCATTTCGATGCAGTTCATGGCCACCGGTATGAAAGACCACTTCAACAGCTGCACC
>CAZWYZ010000008.1:0-4887 GCA_964638785.1 uncultured Pseudomonadales bacterium | reverse complement strand
GATCCTTGAGTGTGTCGATCGCTTCTTTCGTTTCCTGCATCGTGATCATCTGATCAGACTCACCGTAAGAGATCAAAAAACGCTGAGATGACAGATCCAACTTTTGAGGCATGAGCGGGAGTTTTGGATGCAGTAAGACTGCCGTGTGCACAAGGTCTGGGTATAAGAGCGCAAGTGCAAGAATCATGTTTGAGCCATTTGAGTACCCTACATACGCATCGACTGGATGATCGGATAGAAACCTCAGAAGTTTCTCTGCTTCTGTCTGAATACTGGTTTGATCAAAACTTCCATCGGCGTTGCGGATAAAGTAGCGGTTCATTCCGGACTGCTGGATGTTCCCACGAATGCCTAGGAAGTTGTAGTGCGCTGAAAGGTTTTCAACAAGTGGGAGAAGATCATTCTCATCCCCTCCTGTCCCGTGAAAAAGTGCCAAATTTTTGGAGGCGTTATTGTTAATATAGATTGAGTGAAACTCGTCGTTGGGTGCGATCATAGTTTCAGTGGTGGAAGTCCTGCTTCAATTGTAGGTCGCTGATCTTCTAAGAATGGTGGAAGAGAGAGATTGGTTCCCAGCGTGGATTCATCCTCGTCAGCAATAAAGCCAGGTCCCATGGTGGCTAACTCAAACAGGATTCCACCTGGGGTGCGAAAATAAACTGAATGAAAGTAAAAGCGATTAATCACTTGAGTCGGGTAAAAGCCAAGTTCGATGAGACCTTGCCGAAGTGACAGCTCATGGTCTAGATCAGTGACTGCAAACGCAATATGATGGACAGTCCCTGCTGCTCCAATGCCCTCCTCATGTGACCCCGCTTCAATTTCAAGCAGTGATGCTCGAGTCGTATGGTTGAGTCCATACTGCGTGCATGTTCCCTCCGTCTGTCTCTTTTCATATCCCAGGAAGGTAATGATTGCTTCAATGTATGAGAGTTTGGGAAGTGTTAATCGAGCACTATAGAATGAGCGAATTGCCTGTGCGTGTGGAATTGTTTTTGTCCACACGTCACCTGCCATCGAATCGATTGACTCTCCCACCCCTACAAGTTCCAATCGTTGGTCGTCCTGATCGTAAAATGTAATTCGCTTGGTTGAAAAAAATTCTGTGATTGGTGAATGTTTGACCTTATATTCTCCAAAGCGATCGAGCCAAAAGGAGAGTGAATCTTCTGGAACTGCAAGCGATATAGTGGTGACTTGCCCTGCTCCGCGACTGCCTTGCATGGCGGGTTGGAACGTGAAGAATGTCAGATCCATTCCAGGTTCGCCAGTTTTATCTCCAAAGAAGAGATGATACGTTGCTGTATCATCTTGATTCACTGTTTGCTTAACGAGACGTAAACCTAAAATGTGGGTATAGAAATCGACCGTTTTTTGAGGGTCCCTAGCGATTGCTGTAATGTGATGGATACCGTGAACAGGACTCATAGATTTCTATGAGTATACCGTATATTACGATTGAAGAAATGTTAAGGTCTGAACTAAGTCAGGTGCAAGTGGAGCATCAAAGTGTTGTGCTTCTTTTGTGATGGGGTGAACAAACTCAATTGACTTTGCATGCAAGAACTGTCGGGGGCACCACTCCTTATCCAGGATGATTCGCTTTCTACCTGCATAGGTCCCGTCACCGACGATTGGGTGTTTTAGTGCAGACATATGGACACGAATCTGATGGGTTCGACCAGTTTTTGGCATGAGATCAACAAGAGTAAAACCCTGGTAGCTTTTCCCTTTTTTCTCACTCATCCCTTTTGGAAGTCCGGGGAAAAACTGCAGAACTTTGTAGTGCGTTTCAGAGAGTCTCCCATCGATACTGACTTCAAACTTCTTGTAGTCATGATCGCTTCGATTCATTGGAAGACGAATGATACCTGCATCAGGCGATAACTTTCCGTGGATGAGGGCTTGATAGGTTTTAGATACTTCACGATCTTTAAACTGACGTAAGAGTTCCAGTAAGCTGTCAGGAGTCTTTGCGAGGAGTAAGATGCCAGACGTGTCTTTGTCCAATCGATGAACAATACCAGCCCGGTCAAGATAGATTTCTTTTCGACTTCCATACTCACTGGGAACTTCATCAGCAGCCGTGAACGGAAAGTCTTTGACCGCAAATCGCTCCTCAGTCCAGTCCTGAACGGTGAGTCCTTCATACGAGGTGGCACGATTAACCACCCACCCTGCTGGTTTGTTTATAACCAGTAGTGAGTCGTCTTCAAAGAGGATGGAACGCTCTAATTCTTGAAAATCCATGGGAACTCTATCGATAGCGGAGGTCTCAGCTTATGCTGACTCCTGGCTCATTATACCTTCTTTCTTGAAATTGCTGTGGTGCAGCTGCCAAAAGAGCCACAGAAGGGACAGAATGATTGCCCAGTCAGCCAGGTTATTGTGAATCGAAAAGAATGGGATGGGCAAGAAATCACGGACACCCCCATACAGCGCTCGATCAATCAGATTCGAAGTACTCCCGCCAAAAAAGATCCCCGTCAGCACTGGTGAAACTTGAAAAAAGAGCTTGCCAAACTGGTAAGCGATCAGAAGCAACACACCACTTAAGAGAAAGGTTAAAAGCGATGATGGGAACAAGCCAAAGGATATACCCGTATTGAGCGTAACAAGGGCTGCATTCATCTTCGTAGCCTGGTCAACCGCTATGGTGAGCAAGAAAAAAAGCGCAGTTACAAGCACTGGTCGTGTGATCATAGTTCGTGTAGTGAAATGGACCTAGCGCACGGTCGTTGTCGCGGTTGGCTCAACTTCCAGTCGCTCAAATGGAATGTCTTCACCATCTTCAGTGATACCGTATGTACCCTGATCGATACGAGCGAGTGCGTCGGTTGTACGTTCGAGAAGAATCTTTGTTTCGGCCTCTAACGATTCATACATGACAAGTTCGTTACTCTCTGTAGCTTCCGTTCCGACATCCGCATTATCAGTTGTGCGTGTGTCGTTTCGACTTGGGTCTCCGTTGACCAACGAACGCAACACATCTTCAAGTTTTCCTTTTTGGACTTCCAGCTTTTCTTTGAGTGTCTGTACTTGGTCTGTAGTGAGTGCCATAGGTCTTGTGCTCCTTCTTCTATTTGCCTACTCTACATTCTTCCCGAGATGAGATCAAGCAAGAGAATCAGGCATCTATCCCTTGACATATCGTAGTTAAATGTTTAATATGAATTATGTCAGGTAAGTTCACCTACAAAGTTTTACTCCAGAAGTTTAGTACTGATGAAGCGTGCTTAGAAGAAATAAAGAATATGATGTTTCCTGATGGGATTACCTGCAGGAAGTGTCAGAAAATAACAAAACACTACAAGATTAAAGACAAGAAGGCTTACTCTTGTGAATTTTGTGGCACACAGACCAGTCCTCTGGCAGGAACTATCTTTCATAAGTCTTCTACTTCACTTACAGATTGGTTCTATGCAATCTATCTGATGACTCAAACTCGTTCTGGAACCTCTGCTAAACAATTACAAAGAATGTTAGGTGTTACATACAAAACTGCTTGGAGAATGTTTAAGCAAATTAGAATGCTCATGGCTGAAACTGGGGGTGGATTACTTACAGGAGACGTTGAAATTGATGAAACATTTGTAGGTGGCAGGGGTGTAAATAGAAGAAATGAATGGGGACCTTCCAAACCAAAGCAAGTTTTGATGGGAATGGCTCAACGAAAAGGAAATGTATATATAAAACATATTCCAGATACCAGTAGATACAGTCTTCTTACTCAAATAAAAGAGCATGTAGATCCAAAAGCAAGAATTCACACAGATGAATTTGCCTCGTATAAAACTTTACACAAGTATGGATATTTGCATGAGGCAGTAAATCATGGGTTGTCTGAATATGTGAGAGGAGATATCTACACTCAAAATATTGAAAATGTTTGGAGTCATTTAAAACGAGGCATAAACGGAGTGTACCGCGTTGTAAGCAAAAAATATTTGCAAGCGTACGCAGATGAATATGCATTTAGGTACAATCACAGAAAGTTCGGTGGAGAACAAATGTTCTATTCTCTTTTAAACCAAATAGTTAACGTGAAGTTGGCTGAGGCTTAATAGCTTTCTTTAACACTGACATAAAAGAACTTTTCTCCTCTTTTAATAGATCTTCTTTTTTCAGCCTCTTCATTTCTTTAGTAAAAGATTTTTGTTTTTCTTTTTTTGTTTTCATCTTTATTTATTTAACGCGTCACCACTTTCGTAATATCTCGTCTTCAGTTTTATACCTAACGTCTGGATGGAGACGCAACAGTTTGATTAGTTTTCTACCCTTCAAGTCCTCCGTTGTAATATTGATTCTGAAATCATCAACAACTTCAAGAGGATATCCAATAGCATCAGGCATTTCATCGACTATTTTATTAGGTTTTAAGAATTCTAACCTTTTACCTTCAGGGACTTGTTCTTGAATAAAACTCTCAGGAAAATAATGCTCAGGTAAGATGATACTTGGACTGCAGTATTTTAAAGCTGTCTCATTGTGTACATTCCCCTCTGATAATTCTTCTCCTTCTATGCTCGGCCTCATAAATGCAATATTGGTGGTTTTCAAAATGGCTCTCTCTTCAGGCGTTAAGCTGTTTTCAAAATATTTATCTTCCTCAGCACCTAAATCTGCAAAGTTTGTTATTGAAATATCCTCATATCGTAGGTTAAAAACTACGGTAGGACTGCCTCTGTTTTCTTTGGCTTCAATTCCAGTTATTTGAAAGCCTGAATTTAGTTCAGATCCTTTATATGAAAATATCCAAGCACCCGGTGACGCACCAATATGGCCATGATCATGCCAAGTGCTGCTACTTATTAAAATATCGGCATCTATTATGCCAATATCTACATTGCAGTACCTATCATAAGGATCAAATAGTATCTTTTTCTG
>CAZWYZ010000007.1:0-18803 GCA_964638785.1 uncultured Pseudomonadales bacterium | reverse complement strand
CGATGTGTGCGCGCAGCTTCCAGACGTCCCTGTTGAAAATATTATTGGTGAGCCTGCAAAGCGTGAAACTGCTCCCGCAATGTTACTCGGAGCACTCATTGCATATAAGCGAGACCCAGATGCGGTAATTATCAACCTTGCGAGTGACCATATTGCAACCAATGAGGAAGAGTTCGTGCATGTCTTGGAAACAGCTGCAAAAGTTGCTGCAAATAAGACGCAACTCGTTTCAGTCGGTATTACACCAACTTTCCCTCACTCGGGACTTGGGTATATCAAGATTGGAGCAAAGCAGGATGATGTGAGTAGATTGCCAGTATTTCACGTTGACAGCTTCACTGAGAAGCCAAGTGTTGAGAAGGCTATTGAGTTTATTGCGACTGGAAAATATTTTTGGAATGCATGTAACTATGTATGGAGTGCACAAGCACTGATGGATGCGTTTGAGAAACACAGCAAAAACATCATTGATACCATGCGCCCAATTATTGATGCAGTTGATACAGACTCCTTCATGTCAGTTGCCGAAGAATGCTACGGGGCAGTCGAAAAAATTGCCATCGACTATGCGATCTCAGAGAAAGCGGATAACTTAGTCTTAATTCCTGGTGATTTTGGATGGAATGATATTGGTGACTGGAAAGTGGTCTATGAACTCCGCAACAAAAGCGATGTGGGGAATGTCATACTCACAGAAGACCCTAAGGGACAGGTTGTTGTACACGACTCACACAACAATCTCATCCATACACATGATCGCTTAATCGCGCTTGTCGGGATGCATGATACTGTTGTCGTTGATACTGGAGAAATCCTGCTTGTGATGCCAAAAGACAAATCGCAAGATGTTAAGAAAATTGTTGAGAAAATCAAAGAGGGTCACCCAGAGTATTTATGATCACATACTCAGAACAAAAACGTATACTCGACTTAATCGTGGCCTTTGGCTTGGTTATCGCCTTTTTTCCGATCTGGATCTTGATCCCGTTACTTATCGCTCTTGATTCGAGTGGTCCAATCATCTTCTCCCATAAACGTGTGGGCAAAAATGGGAAACCAATTCACATTTTTAAGTTTCGTTCCATGGTCTCCAATGCCGATGAGATCTTGCACCAAAAAGATAAGAAGCTCTTGGAGGAGTTTAAGAATGGTGACTGGAAACTCAAGAATGATCCCCGTATTACGAAACTTGGTCGTATATTGCGCGCGCTCACCATTGATGAGTTCCCACAGTTGTTTAACGTGATCAAGGGTGAGATGAGTATGGTGGGACCAAGAGCATATGTCGCTCGAGAGCTGGAAGAACAGCAACAAAAATATCCAGAAACCAAACCACTCATTACGCAAATCTTGTCAGTGAAACCTGGGATAACTGGTCCATGGCAGACTTCTGGTCGTAATGAGGTTCCGTTCAATGTGCGTGCTCGCATGGACGCCGACTATGCCAAGCAGCGCAACATTATGAATGACATCTTGATTTTGTGTCGCACACCTCAAGCAATGCTCTCAAAATGGTGATAGGGTAGACATTTACACACCGGTTCTAGTACAATGTTCCAATGGATTCTTCACAAAAAGATTTTACCTCTGCTTTTGCATCTGCAGCAAAACCTCAACAGGCACAAAAACTCACACAAAAAAAATGGGCAAAGTTTGCCATGATTGGTGGTGGTGTGCTCGCAGTTTTGATCCTTCTTGCAGTCGGTGTTGGTTTCTTTGTTGCACGTAGTGTTGCTGCGATGCGTGCAGATGTCGACGCAACCATGGTCATCGGACGAGAAGCGTACGATGCATTGAAAACACAAAACTTGCCATTAGCAGATGAAAAGCTAGCAAGTCTTGAGACGAAAACAAAGGAACTCCAAACAAAAATTCAAGCATATGCATGGACAAAAAATCTACCTATTGTAGGAGCATATTATAAAGATAGTGAGCATGCCTTTACAGCTGGCTTTGCTGGTTTGTCAGCAGCCCAAAAACTTGTCAAAGAAATAGAACCCTACTCAGATGTGCTCGGATTTAAAGGACAAGGTTCTTTTACAGGTGGAACAGCTGAAGAGCGACTTGCAAAAATCTTAGAAACACTTCAAAAAGTGAGTCCAGCAATTGACTCGATCTCTGGTGACTTAAAGGTTGTGAATGATGAACTTGCCCAAATTGATGAAAAGAGATATCCAGAGACATTTAAAGACAAGCAAGTACGATCAAAAATAGTGCAAGCAAAATCAGTGACGCATGATGCGTACATATTCATCTCTGAAAATCGACAAGCAGTCGAACTTTTGCCAGAGATTGCAGGTGCAACAAAGCGCAAAAAGTATCTGGTCCTTTTCCAAAACTCTGGTGAGTTGCGACCCACTGGTGGATTCTTGACTGCGTATGCAGTCATTAATATCGATAAAGGGAAAGTTCAGCCAGAAGGTTCTGGTGATATCTATGAGCTCGATCAAAAGTTCACTGCCAAGCCAGCCATCCCACCAATCTTAAAGCGATTCTTGACGTCTGAAACAAAATGGAACTTACGCGACATGAACATCTCACCAGACTTTAAAGTCTCAATGACGACGTTTAATCAGTACTACCAGACAATTAGAGGTCAGAAATCGGAGTTTGATGGAATTATCACAGTCGACACCCATTTCCTAGAAAGCTTGCTCAAAGTAATCGGTCCAGTTGAAGTTCCAGGATATGGAACATTCTCAGCAGAAAATGATAAGCGCTGTGATTGTCCACAGATCATCTACGCACTATCTGAAATTATTGATCGACCGACAAACTACATTCGTACCGATCGTAAGGGAATCTTAGGACCTATGATGTCTGGAATCTTGCAGAAATCCTACAGTGCGCCAAAAAACATGTGGCCGCAACTGTTCCAGACTGGCTGGGGCAATATCGAAGCAAAGCATCTTCAAATGTATTTCTTTGATGAAAAGCTTCAAACTGCAGCCGAAAGCATAAACGCTGCTGGTATTGTCAAACCAACACCTGAAGGCAGTGATTACTTCCTTATCGTTGACACAAATCTTGCTGGAGCAAAGTCAAACTTCTTTGTGAACAGTGAAGTAAACCATGTTATCGATGTCCCTCAAAACGGGATGCTGAAGCACTCTGTCACTGTGACATATAAAAATCCATTTAAACCAAGTAACTGTAATTTAGAAGCGGGTGAGCTTTGTCTGAATGGTACGTTAAATGACTGGGTGCGCGTGTATCTTCCAAAAGGCACGAAGCTTGCAAGTACGCGTGGATTTGATGAAGGCAGTGTCAAAGAATCAGAAGATCTCGAACATCATGTCGTTGAAGGCGTATTCAAACTTCAACCATTAGGTCAAGCAAAAATTGAGCTTGTCTATGATGTGCCATACACAGACACCAAAAACTATTCTCTCTTCCTCCAGAAGCAAGGTGGTACTGAAAACTGGAAGTATACATTTGATGTAAATGGTGAGGAACATGAAGCAATCTTAGACAAAGACAAGAAAGTTTCATTCTCCTTCTAAAGGACTAAAAGCTTTCAAGGTTTGTTCAACCTGCATAGTGGTGGTGCACAGCCCATGACACATTTTCTCGATTTGCAGGTAGAGTAGGATATCTATGCGTTCTTCCAGTCTTACCGGAATTATCCTCAAACGATCCGATGTTGGTGAAGCAGATCGAATTATTACGCTTTTTACAAGAGAAAGAGGCAAAGTTGCTGCGATTGCAAAAGGGTGTCGAAAACTTACTTCATCAAGAGCTGCCGCATTAGAGCCAGGCAGCTTCTCAAAAGTCTTCTTTGTTGAGACAAAAAGTCTTCCCATTCTGACACAAGCACAGTTGCTCAACGATTTTTCTCATGCAAAGAAGGATCTGACAAGCATGCGAAAGGTGTTTGAAGTGTTAGAAATTATTGACTCACTTCTCATCGAAGAAGACGCGCAGGATAGGGTCTTCTCGCACACATTGGCAATCTTTGAGCATATGAACGCTCGAGAAGAAACAAAGAGTAGTTTTGTGCGTGCGCATCTGACTGCTGTCGTTGAAATCTTGGGGTTTGCAAACAGAGAAGACATGGAAGGATCGAAACCGTTTCGTGATTACGTCGAAGAGTTAACCTCAAGAAAGATGCGAGCGTACTCGTTTTTAACGCAAGGTTGAACAACTGTGGTATAGTTATGAGGTAGTATTGACTGTCTTTGGCACGACACGAGCTACGCACAATGAAAGCAGTCTCGAGACTAAAAAATCGAGAAAATAGGGTGGAACCGCGATCTAATAGAACTATCTAGACCGTCCCTATAAACCATGTACACACATGTTTTATAGAGGCGGTTTTTTAGTAGCAAACGAATGACTTACCTATGACAGAAAAATCTACACATACATTCCCACGCAGTGGATTGGGTACGCTGCTCCGAATCTGATTTCGGAGCAGAAAATAACGTATACTGTTACTTGAAAGAAAAAAATATGGAAATGACTGAAGAAAAAACCCAACCAAAAATTACCATTGATGCAGTCGTCGCCCTCATGAAACGACGCGGATTTGTGTACGCAGGATCTGATATTTATGGTGGACTAGCAAATACCTATGACTACGGTCCAGCTGGGGTCGAGTTGTTGCGCAATATTAAAAACACATTCTGGAACGAGTTCGTTCATAAACGTGTGGATATGGTAGGAATAGATGCATCGTTAATCTCACACCACGGTGTCTGGGATGCATCAGGACATACTGCAGGCTTTTCAGATGCATTGATTGATTGCAAAAACTGCAAAATGCGAACGAGAGCAGACCATCTCATTGAAGATGCACTCGAAATCAGTGTTGAGGGGAAAACTCCAGAGGAACTGACAACCATTGTTTCCACAAACAAAATAAAGTGCCCTAAATGCGGAATGTCTGACTGGACGGATGTTCGTACATTCAATTTGCTCTTTCCAGTGAAGCTTGGAATTGTGGAAGGTGACCAGTCATTGGCGTATCTGCGTGGTGAGACTGCGCAAGGAATGTTTATTAACTTCAAAAACGTTATGGACAGCACCAGAGTGAAACTTCCCTTTGGAATTGCACAGGTCGGAAAGAGTTTTCGAAATGAGATCACACTTGGGAACTCAGTTTTTCGTACCATTGAGTTTGAACAAGGTGAGATAGAGTACTTCTTTAATCCAGAGAAAACTGATTGGAAGGTGCTCTTTGAAGGATGGAAAGACTCGATGTGGAACTTTGTCACACAAAAACTACAGATCACTCAAGAAAACTTACGTTGGAGAATTCATAGTGATGAAGAACGTTCATTTTACAGTTTACGAACGGAAGATTTAGAGTATCAGTTTCCATTTGGATTTAAAGAACTATGGGGACTTGCATATCGAACTGACTATGACTTGAAGCAACACATCAAACACAGTGGGAAAGATCTCTCGGTTCTCGATACAGAGACAAATGAGAAATTTGTTCCTCATGTGATAGAACCAGCAGTTGGTATAAACCGTTTATTTTTGATGGTGATGTGTGATTCCTACACAGTGGATAGTGAAAAACAGCGGATTGTTTTAAAACTGCCAAAACACTTGGCTCCATACAAAGCTGCAGTCTTTCCATTAGTCTCAAATAAACCTGAACTTACCGCCAAGGCGAAGCTTGTCTTCGACATGCTATCTGACTCAATGCGAACTGCTTGGGATGATCGTGGAAACATTGGGAAACGCTATCTCTCTCAAGATGAGATTGGAACCCCCGCCTGTATTACGGTTGACTATCAAACACTAGAAGATGATACTGTTACGATCCGCGATCGGGATAGTGCCAGTCAACAACGCGTAGCGATCAGCGAACTGAAAGGACTCCTATGAAAAAAATGCAACTTCTGGCACTCGTGCTCACTGCAGGACTGATCTTTGCAGGATGTAAGAAGAAAGTTGACCCAGCTGCCAATCCAACTCCAACACAAAAACCACGAAAAGTCGACAAAGATGTCAACAAAGAACCGCTGGAGAATAGACCATTCGTCAGACTTTCTCCTCGTGAAGATGGGAAAGCAGTTCAAATGTCACTGGTGGAACTTAAAAAACAAGCAGCTGATGTTGAGTACGAAATTGAGTATTCGTCTGGATCACTCCTACAAGGTGCGTTTGGTTCAATTGATTCACTCTCAACCTTGCCCATTGAAAAAGAAATTCTTCTTGGGAGTTGCAGTACTGGTGGGAAATGTACGTACAACACCAATGTTACTGGAGGAGACTTAACCCTGCGTTTTGGAACACCTGACTACACTTTGAAATCTGAGTGGTCCTTTACAGAGGGTTTACTGAAGCAAAAAACGATCTCATCAAGAGATGCAAAGTTTACACTTGATATCAGTAAAGCAAAAAATGCAAGCAATTATGCAGTTGTTCACCTCGGACCTGGCTATCCAGGCACTCTGGACAAAACAGTGGTTGCAGGTCCCTACATTGTGGCTCCGGCAGCAAAGATCACGGGAACAGTGACTGCCTCAATCCGTCTACCACTTGATGCCACAGACGGTGTCCTCATGGGATGGGACGGGAAAGTCTGGAAAGAATGGACAAGTACAACAAAGGACAAAGTTGTCAGTGCAAGTGGGCCAATGAACGAAGTGTTTGTTGTTGTCTCAAAGTAAAAAATAAATAGTAGTAGCAGAAAAAGGATCGGACTTCGGTACGATCCTTTTTTTATGCACTTTTTCTCTTCATCTTTTATTGTGTATTGACTCTCGATTCGTTGCTATCTATATTAAGTAAATAGGTATAAAGTGGTGAATAGTGGTAAAAAGGCTTGTAATATGTATGTTGGAAGATATTACCATCGGCTCGAAACAAAAGGCCGGGTAAGTCTTCCAGTAAAATTTCGAGAGAAACTCTTGGTGGGTGCAATCATCACCAGAGGTCTCGATGGATGTTTAGCAATCTTTGACCAAGAAATGTGGAAAAAGAAGCTACATGAAATTGAAAATCTAAGTCAAACAAAAAAGGTGAATCGAGATTATGTTCGATTCGTCACAAATGATGCAAACGAGCTAGAAATTGATGGCCAAGGACGCATTCGAATTGATGAACAACTGCAGCAACGAGCAAAGCTACAGAAAGAAGTTGTATTTGTCGGTAGTCTCGATCATATCGAGATTTGGGATAAACAAACATACGCTACATACATGGAGTCAGTCGAGTCAACAATTGAGGAAGATGTTGAAAACATAGAAAGCTAGAGTCTTGAAATGGAATTTGAACACATACCTGTATTACTCAAAGAGGCTGTCGAATTCCTCGATGTTCAAGACAACCAATGGTACGTTGATGCAACGTTTGGTCGAGGTGGACATACCCGTGAAATCTTAAGTTTAGGCGGTAGTGTCATTGCCCTCGACCACGACAAAGAAGCAATCAACTACGGTATGCGTCACTTTGTACAGGCAATTGAGGCAAAAAGAATAATTTTTGAACGGGAAAACTTTGAACATATTGATGAGGTTGTACAAAAACATGGAAAAAAAGGAGCAGTAGCGGGAATTTTAGCTGATTTTGGAATTAGCAGTCCGCAAGTTGACGATCGCAACAGAGGATTCTCTTTTCAAGAAGATGCTCCTTTGGATATGCGAATGGATGACAGACTCGGAGTACAAGCAAAGGATTTGGTCAATGCACTTGGAAAGAATGAATTGATTGATGTATTCACACGATTCGGTGGTGAGCATCACGCACGTACTATTGCGGATACGATCGTACAAAATCGCAAGGTGAAGCCAATTGAAACCACTGAAGAGTTGGCTCGAATGATTGGGAAGGTGGTTCGTCGGGAAGGACATTTGCATCCTGCAACAAAAGTGTTTCAAGCGTTGCGAATTGTCGTGAACGATGAACTTGGGAGCATTGAACGCTTTCTTCCGAAAGCATTTGAAGCGCTATCGGTGAACGGAAAATTGGTAACGATTGCTTTTCACGAAGGTGAAGACAGACTCGTGAAGCATTATGAGCAGGACTTGATTGCAGCGTCACAAGCAAGGCCGCTGACAACGAAACCGATAGAACCAAGTGTTGAAGAAATAAAAATGAACCCACGATCTAGAAGTGCCAAACTGCGGGCGATTGAAAAACTATGATACAACGACACCAAAAACAGCCATCCCATCTTGATGCTGGGCAACTCATCCTGATTGTCCTTCCGTTCCTGTTTGTGGTTGCTGGGGTTCTTGTGAGTGTCTTTTCTTTTGCACGTTTGGGCACAGTTGGTGGTGAAATGTATGCAATGACTGTGAAAACAGAACAGTTGGAGTCACAAAATCGAAAACTGACTGAGACACTTGCTCAAAAGGAGTCACTTCAAACCACTCTTTCACAAGCTGAAAGCAAGGGATTTATTCCTGTCGCACAGCTGACGCGTGTTACACTGCAGGATACCAAGATGGCGCTGCAGGTCTCATCTGGGAACTAGCATGAATAGATTTTTCTTTTTGCGGAGCTTTTTTCTTTTTTGGTTTATCCTCGTTTGTGGACGTCTCTTCTATTGGCAAGGAATCCGAGCGAGTGAACTGCAATTGGCAGCACGCAAACAGTATGAGCGGCCAAGTACGCAAGTCAGTATGCGAGGTGTGATCAAAACTGCTGATGGGTATCCACTTGTCTTGAACACCCAAGTTTACTCTTTAGTTGGGCGTCCTAACCTTATGAAAAATTCTGCAGAAGTTTCAAGTGCAGCAATTCTTTCTGCTTTGCGATCCGTGCCTGCCTCAAAATCTGGGGCTCTTTTTGATCCCCAACTGGATAAGACTTTCATTCAAAAGATATCGGATCAAAGAAAGAAATGGGTTACATTATTTTCAAACATCTCAGATGATCAAAAGAAAGCAGTCTCAGCCCTCAAACTTCCTGAAGTGGAATTTGAACCTGGATGGAAGCGACTCTATCCAGAAAGCTCTTTGTCCGCACAACTACTAGGCTTTGTTGGGAAAGATACCGATGGGAATCCAAAAGGGTATTTTGGTATTGAAGGTGAGTACGATCTTGAGCTCACTGGACGAGATAGTAAAAGTGTAAAAGAAACAGATGCAGTAGGTCACCCTATCGGTTTGTCCGCAACTGTGGATGAAGAATCCAATGACGGTCGCAACTTAACATTAACGCTTCGTCGAGATTTACAGTTTCTCATCCAGAGGCATTTAGAAGAAGGAATCGTAAAGTATGGTGCAAAATCTGGTGACGTTTTACTTATGGAACCAAAAACTGGAAAAATCATTGCAATGGCATCGTACCCGACCTACGATCCGGGTGAGTATGCGAAAGCAGACCCAACAGTTTTTAAAAACCCAGTCGTTGCTGACGCGTATGAGCCTGGTAGTACCCTTAAAGTGATGACTGTTGCCATGGGAGTTGATACTGGGGCAATCGCACCAGATACGATCTGTGATAAGTGCAGTGGCCCAGTGACAATTGGAAAGTACACAATTAAAACCTGGGACAACAAGTACCATGCCAACACGACTATTCAGGAAGGACTAACGCACTCAGATAATACAGCCATGGTGTATATCGGAAATAAAGTTGGAAAAGAAAAATTATTGCAGTACATTGAGCGCTTTGGTTTGGGAAGTAAGTCAGGCGTTGATTTGCAAGATGAAAGTACACCTAAACTTCGTGCCGAAAAGGATTGGGGAGAGATTGATACAGCTACTGCTACATTCGGACAAGGAATTGCGCTCACACCTATTCAAATGCTTAACATTGTGAACACCATAGCCAATGGAGGACGCCTTATGCGTCCCTATGTAGTGGATAAGGTAGATGGGAACGGTCAAGAATTTGTCACCAAACCGCAAGAAATTCGACAGGTGATTAAACCTGAAACAGCACGTATCGTTGCGCAGATGATGCAAACATCTGCATCGCAAGGCGATGCAAAGTGGACTCTCCCTCGTCAATACTCGATTGCAGGCAAAACAGGTACTGCCCAAATTCCTGTGGCAGGGCATTATGACGAGGCAAGAACAATCGCTTCATTCGTTGGTTTTTCTCCTGTTGAGAACCCGCAGTTTAGTATGCTCGTTCGATTGGTAGAGCCATCCTCATCGCAGTGGGGGTCTGAAACTGCTGCTCCACTCTGGTTTACGATTGCCAAAGACTTATTTGTTCAGTACGGGATTGCCCCAAACGTGCAGTAACTGCATCAGGATGACAAAGACTGGAGTATAGTTATAATTACTTCTATGCTTCAAGTTCTCAAAAATTACTATCACTTAGTGCAGGCAGTACTTGCAAACTGTATCTACGGTTTTCCTTCAAAGAAGCTCAAGGTGATCGCTATAACCGGCACCGATGGGAAAACGACGACAACCACTCTCCTGTATCACATGTTAAAAAGTGCGGGCTATAAAGTTGCCTTAATTAGTACAGTGGCTGCATATATCAATACGGAACAGATTGATACCGGTTTTCATGTCACAACACCCAGTCCCTTCGCAATCCAAAAACTACTGAAGAGGATAGTGAACAGCGACTCCGAGTTCGTAATTCTGGAAACCACTTCGCACGGAATCGATCAGAATCGAATATGGGGTATTCAACCAACCTATGCTGCAGTCACGAATGTCACCCATGAACACCTAGACTATCATCACACGTATGCAAACTATCTTGAAACGAAATCAAGATTACTGTTGTTGGCCAAACATTCCTACATTAATGCAGATGCGAAAGAGTCCGCACACTTGCTTGAAGCAATTCTCAAAGAAAATGGAGTAACCCGTATTGAATCGGGAACAGTACAACCAGAGCCAGAGACACATGTCTATGAAGTGATTAGCGCATCTGAGTTATCATCGAAATTAAAATCAGTCATCCATACTCGTTTTGGTCACGAATCATATAACTATGAGAATGTGGCAATTGCTTCTGCAATTGCTCGAGAAGTTGGTGTCAAAGAGAAGGATGTTGTGGCAGCGATTTCAAAGTTTCCAGGAGTTCCTGGTCGTATGGAAGAAGTGGTGCGATCAAAAGGGATTCGCTTTATCGTTGATTTTGCTCATACTCCTGCAGCACTAGAGCAGGCTCTCACTGTGCAAAAAAACCACACCAAAAAATCGAAAGGAAAGTTGCTGGTAATCTTTGGTTGTGCTGGTTTGCGTGATCACACAAAGCGGCCACTCATGGGTGAAATTGCAGCACGGATCGCAGATCTCGTGATCTTGACTGCTGAGGACCCTCGAACCGAGGACGTGTGGTCAATAATCGCACAAATAAAATCAGGCGTCTCAACTGGCAAACATGCTAAAATCCTGAGTATTGCTGATCGGGCTGAGGCCATTGCATTTGCGTATACCAATCTGGCACGATCAGGTGATACCATCCTGGTTACTGGGAAAGGCCATGAAAAGAGTATGTGCTATGGTACGGTCGAGTACCCATATAGTGATCAAGAGACTATTCTTAAAATAGTAGCGTAAAAGACTATGAATCAACAAAAAAATAATCCATCTGTCGTTGTTATCGGTGGAGGTACAGGTACGTACACACTCCTCTCGTCACTTCGTGACAAACCGGTAATGTTAACGGCGTTACTGACAATGGTTGATGATGGTGGCTCAAATAAAATTCTGCGAGACGAGTTTGGTCTCTTACCGACATCTGGTGTACGGCAAGCTATCGTGGCGTTATCACACAATCGATCACTACTTCGAGAGCTTTTCATGTATCGGTTTCATCAAGGAAGTGGGACAACAGGAATGACTTTTGGCAACTTATTTCTCGCTGCAATGACAGATATGGTTGGTACACAAGAAAAAGCGATTGAAGAAACGTGTAAGTTACTTTCTGTGAAAGGGCACATTCTCCCGATTTCGTATGATGATGTTCGATTGGTGGCTCGATACAGTGATGGACGAGAGGTGGTAGGCGAACATGCAATTGATGAGCCAGAGAAAGGATCAACTGCACAAATTGTTGATGTCTGGACAACGCCAAAAGCGACTGTCAGTGAAAAAGCGAAAGAAGCTATTTTGAACGCAGATTGCATTATTTTAGGACCAGGAGATTTTTACACCAATACTGTTCCGGACTTGATAGTTGAAGGAGTGTGCGATGCAATCATTTCCTCTCAGGCAAAGGTGTTGTTCATCGTCAACCTTATGACAAAATTTGGTGACTCTCAAGGGTATACCGCAAAGACATTTATCGAAAAACTTTCAAAGTATATTCCCGTTTCACGACTCTCCGCAATTATCATCAATAATGATACGAGTTTTTCGCAGGAAACGATCGATGCCTATACACGAGAAGGTGCCCAGCCAATACATGATGATTTAGATGAGATGGGACTTCCAGAGTCTGTACAGATCATTCGTGCCCCAGTTGTTTCAAAGAAAGAAGCTCAAACTGTACAAGCTGATGTACTCAAACGAAGTGTCATCCGTCATGATCAAGAAAAACTTGGTGCAGTGCTCGAAAAGATTATCCTGTAGTCTGCACGTGATGTAATTCACAGAAACCCCTTGGTACCAGGTATATGATCCTATAGTTAATAGTCCAATATGGAGGGCAACTATGGGTATAGAGATGGTATTGACTGAAAAGCCAGCTCCGTTTGCACAAAAACTTCCACTCCCAACTACCGATCAAACGAAAGTACTGAGCGTGATAGAGCAAGGATACAGAGCTTGGGATGCAACACGTCGAATGAATCCGTATGGACAAGTGACGGGTTTTGAAGGGTATTTTATAGGGACCAAAGTTGGTGAATCTTCAGAAGCTGTTGCGTTTGCAATTGCAGAGATGGGAGCATCAACACTAGAGGCTATTAAACGTCTACATCGCAATGACCCAAGTTATGTCCGCAAAATTCAAAAAGTCTTGAGAGAGGAAACCTTCGATCTCCGTATGTTGGCAGATTTAAATACTTATTTAATGGAAAATATTGCAAGACTTCGTGTGCAGATTCATCCACGTACTAACCCAGCTGGAGATGCGTTCCATTCCGCTGTTGCTGATTTGGTCAAAGGCAAAAAAATTGAGTATCTTGGGAGCGGTCTTGCAGTAGAAAAACATCGTATTCCTGTTCCAGCGGTCGCGGGTGCATGTAGTGACATATCGAGCATAGCCTCACTCTTTTCCCAAGAACGACTGGCAGAAGGATATTCGTTCATGGGCATTCTTGGCAAGGCAGGGTATCCTCTCGCACGATTAGCTATCATGAACAGGGAGTAAATTGTCTACTGTGATAATATGATGGTATGCAAACACTGTCGATCTTCCCAGAGTGTTCAATCTCGATCTCAAGCATAGAAGATGGGGCAATTCACACCTACGAAGAGCTCTCCAATCTTTCCCTAAAAACACGACCAGACCAGCTGGTGTACCTTCCCACACATGAACACAGCACAGGCATTCGAACGATATCAAAAGAAAATCGAGACCAGGTGATGTTTGCTGCTGATATTGTCTTGACTGATCTGAAAGGGTCACACATTGCACACCAATTTGCCGATTGTGTGCCACTCCTGTTTGTTGATCGTCAGAAAAAAACAATTTGCTTTGCGCATCTTGGATGGCGTGGGTTAGTGACCGGCGGTGTTCAAGTGTGTAGTGTCGCGATGCAAGCACAGTTTGGAACAAAGGTTGAAGATCTATGGGTATGGATTGGACCAAGCATTCGCAAAGAATCCTATGTGCTTTCCAGTAAACCAATGCAAGCAGCACTCTCGTCATGGGAACCTTTTTTGCGTGACGTGCAAGTCGGGGAAGAGATTCATTGGTCTGTTGACTTGCAAGGGTATATAAAGTCGCAATGTGCTACATTTGGCATAGATCCAGAGCGGATTATTGATGATGGAAGAGATACGTACAGTGAAAACGAAGTATTCTTCTCGCATCAGCGTGCAACTCGTACTCAAGATCCACAAGCGAAAGGTAACTTTATAGTGGCAGTTTCTTTGACGTAATACTTGTATGATTCCTTTTTCTACCTATTCAAAAATTCACCTGGTCGGTATCAAAGGTGTCGCAATGGCGTCACTTGCTCAAATTCTTGCCGATCTTGGAAAAACCGTAACCGGATCCGATGTAAAAGAAGATTTTGTGACAGCAGAAATCTTGCGTGCGAGAGGATTCACAATCACTGTCGGTTTTGATGGAGCACACATTGCTCCCGATTGTTCGTTGGTAGTGTATACAGGTGCGCACAACGGAAAACAAAATATCGAGGTCCAAGCAGCACGGGAACGTGGAATCCCTGTGATGAGTCATGCAGAGGCGTTGGGAGTGTGTATGGAAGGAAAACGAGGAATTAGTGTCTGTGGGACCGGAGGGAAAAGTACAACCAGTGCAATGATAGCTTGGATACTTCACTATGCGGGGAAGAAACCCTCCTATGCAATTGGAGTTGGAAATGTACCTAATCTTGGCAGTACCGGTCACTATGATGTGGAAAGCGAGTGGTTTGTTGCTGAGGCAGATGAGTATGCAGTTGATCCTACCGACGACCATCGTCCACGATTCATTTATCAACATCCAGAGCTTATTGTGTGTACCAATCTTTCCTTCGACCATCCAGATATCTATCCGGACTTCGAAACAATGAAACGTACTTTTTCTGATTTTTTTAACACGATTCCAGAAAATGGTGCATTGATCACAAGTGAGAATGTCCCATCGATTTTGCCTAGCGTGCGAGTCATTGTTCCAGAAAACACCAGAATCGAACTGCCACTACCAGGTATACACAATCAAGAGAATGCCCAACTCGCACTGAGTGTTTCAAAACTCTGTGGAGTTGATGAGGAAACTGCACTCGAAGCCCTCAAGATCTTTCAAAGCACCATGCGTCGGTTTGAATACAAAGGCAAGCTAGGGGAAGTTGAGTTTTTTGATGACTATGCACATACTCCTGATGAAATTCGATCAACACTGCAAGCAGTGCGTGAGAAGTTTCCAACGAATCGAATAGTTGTTGCCTTTCAACCGCACACCTACTCACGAACGAAAGCCCTCTTTGATGATTTCGTGCATGCGCTCTCACAAGCAGATAGCGTACTCATTCTTGATATTTTTGCTTCCGCACGAGAAGCAGTAGATCGAACTATTAGCGCTGATCTCTTGCGCAGTAAGCTGCACAACTCACCGATGAAACTGCGTGACTATGATGAGCTTGCAGCAAAACTCCCAGAAATTCTGAAGGACAATGATGTGTGTATTACCATGGGCGCTGGTGATATCTACAAAGTCTATGAGAAAATGGAAGGACTGCACTAGTACTCCTTTGAAGAAAAGAATACAAAGAAACTCTATGAACGCATCAGTTGTTGATTCACTCATCCAAGCATTTCCACATCTGTCATTTCTACAAAATGTGACACTCGCTCCCTATACATATATGAAGGTGGGGGGGCCCGCTCAGCTGTTTATTGAAGTGACACTCACCGATGATTTGTTTGATCTCTCAGCCTTTTGTTTTCTGCATGCTATCCCTTTCGTAGTTCTAGGCGGAGTAAGCAACACGGTTATTTCGGATGAAGGAATTCAGAAATTAGTGATCCTCAACAAAACAAATGAGGTTGAAATTCGAAAGAGTGATGGCTCAGAAAAAGCGACAGTGGTCGCTGACTCTGGTGTTATTACCGCGATGCTCGCAAATGAAACAATGAAGGCAGATTTAACGGGACTAGAATACTTTGTTGGCGTCCCAGGAACAATTGGAGGAGCAGTTGTGAATAATTCTCATTTCACACTGCATGAGCTTATTGGCAACTGTATTCTTTCAGTTGAGGTTTGTACTGAGGAGGGAACACGTGCTGTCTGGATGAAAGAAAATCTGCAGTTTGGATACGATTACTCAATTTTTCACACGACAAAGGCAGTTATTTTAAAAGCGACATTTGAACTCTATAAAGGTGATCAAGTCCATATCAAAGAGAAAATGATGCAGGCAGCACAAAAGCGTGTACGTACGCAACCTATTGGTATTCCAAGTACTGGATGCATGTTTAAGAATCCAAAGATATCGACTCAACAGCTCGCTTCACTCCAAGGCATTCTGAGCGTGCCTGAATCGGCGGTGAAATCTTTACAAGATGTGACCCAAATAGCTGCCGGTTTCCTCATCGATCAAGCTGGCATGAAGAATACTGTTGTCGGTGGTGCACAAGTCAGCGATAAACATGCAACATATATTGTGAATCTTGGGAGTGCCACAGCGAAAGACATTGATGAGCTTGCAAATGAAGTCGAATCGAACGTCTTTAAAAAGTTTGGTATCAAACTTGAACGTGAAGTTTTCTTCCTTCACTAAAAGCAGAAGGTGTTTTCCACTCCAACTTTTTTGCAAGAAGCATAACTGTACAGTGTTTCGTACACTCCCCAAGTTGGGGAGAGTAGCGCCTATCTGCTATTATAGGCAGACATGGAAAAACTTCGTTTTGTATTACTACAGGTGGCACCACCACGACTTTCACAAGAAGAAGCTCTTGAAAACATGAAAGAGCTGGAAGATTTAGTGAAGACATATGGTGGTCAAGTGATTGACCGGAGCATTCAGCATAGAAGCACTCCAAATCCAGCCACATATATTGGTGGTGGGAAACTTGAATGGCTCGTTGATGTTGTGAAAGAAAAAGAAATCAATGTCATTGTTCTGAATGACATCGTGAACTCAGGCCAACTCTTCCGTCTCGAAAAAGCACTGTGGGAGGTAAATAAGCGCATCATTGTCTGGGATCGCGTAGGCATCATTCTTGCTATCTTTGATCTCCATGCAAAAACACGCGAATCAAAACTGCAAATTGAACTCGCTCGAATAAAACATATTGGTCCTCGTGTGTATGGACTAGGTGGAACTGTACTCTCAAAGCAAGGTGGTGGAATTGGAACACGAGGTGCTGGGGAAACCAACATGGAGTATGAAAAACGCCATATTCGCCGCAGGGTACAACAAATTGAAGAGGAGTTGCGAACACGTACAAAGATGACGCAATCGCGCATCACTGATCGCAAACGCCGTGGTGTCAGTACAGTAGCTCTAGTAGGCTATACCAGTGCTGGGAAAACAACGCTATTCAACACACTTACAGGGAAAGAGAAACAAGAAAACCCAATGCTTTTTACCACCTTGGATAGTGTCGTGGGGAAGATCAAACTACCAAAGATTACCAGCGATGTTTTGCTCTCTGACACAATTGGTTTTATTGACGCACTCCCACCAGCACTGATTGAAGCATTTCGCTCAACGTTGCTTGAAAGTGTCCAGGCAGATGTGTTACTGCATGTCATCGATTCTAGTGATCCACAAGTAGAAAAGAAAATTTCAATCGTCAATGACATTTTAAAAGATTTACCAGCCATTCAGGAGCCAATCCTAGTCCTCAACAAAGTCGATCGTTTATCGGCGGAAGCTCAAACTCAACTTCGCAAAGAATACCTGGGGAAAAAATGTGTGTTCATCAGCGCCAAAGAGAAAACAGGACTTGATGAGCTGAAACGTTTGATCGCGCAAGGGCTTTAAAAAAGCCCCCGATTTTCACCGGGGGCTTCTATATCCAATTCAAAGACACTTAATCAAGAATAATTCCAAGGTCTTCTAACTTCTCTTCATCGGTTTTCATTGGTTTTTTCTCTGCATTCACTTGGCGCAATTTTGCGTCAAGAATTAAAGCTACAGGTACCCCATGGTACTCACTTTGAAATGCACGATTCCAATTTGCGTCCTGTGCAGCAATACTTGTTTGTGCACCTGTTTCTCTGTCTGGATTTGCCATAGTGGCCTCCTTTCGATACTAGGATGTGGATTATAGGCCTTTTCTTCTGGGATTTCAAGGTACATCGGACTTATTTCTTCTCGAGTATGAATGAATGAAAGATTACAAATCCGTATGAAAGAGGGTACAATAGAGCCCTATGCCGTCTTTTCGCATCCAGGGAAACACACCACTCTTTGGTTCTGTGCGTGTTGGAGGTGCAAAGAATGCCTCATACAAATTGATGATTGCAGCACTTCTCGCAGATAGTCCCTCAAGAATCTTGAACTTTTCACATATCAGTGATGTCTCACTTGTTGCCGGTCTCATTAATGCTCTTGGTGCTCGTGCTCAAGAAGTGGGTGAGCGCTGTTATGTGATTGACCCAGAAGGTCTTGCTCAGTTTGAAGTAGACTCAACGCACGGCGAAGCATCACGTGCTTCAACAATGTTTATTCCCGCATTCTTACATCGTTTTGGAAAAGCAGTTGTTCCAGAGCCAGGTGGAGATAAGATTGGGAAACGTCCACTCGAACGTCACTTTGACGGGCTCGCTGCATTGGGAGTAACGATTAAACAGGAGAATGGACTTATTATCTGTTCGGCTGACAAACTAGTCGGTACACGATACCGATTTGAGAAAAATACCCACACCGGAACTGAGACACTCATTCTTGCTGCAGTCAAAGCAAAGGGAACAACAGTACTTGAAAATGCTGCGGAAGAACCTGAAATTGATGATTTGATTTTATTCCTCAATGCCATGGGTGGAAAAATCACTCGTAAGCCGAATAGAATCATAGAGATTATTGGTGTTGATTCACTTCATGGAGCGACACATAAGATTTTGCCTGATCGTAACCAAATTGTTTCCTTTGCGGTGGCAGCTCTGGCAACTCGTGGAGATATTGTCGTTGAGAATGCAAAGCAAAAAGATCTGGAAGCATTTTTAGAGAAACTAGAAGAGATTGGTGCAGGTGTTGAAGTAGGCGATTTTGGGATTCGCTTCTACTATAAAGGTCCACTCCATGCCACAAACGTCGATACCGCAATCTACCCAGGATTTATGACTGATTGGCAACCACTCTG
>CAZWYZ010000006.1:17699-19122 GCA_964638785.1 uncultured Pseudomonadales bacterium | reverse complement strand
TAGTCTCTTTTGAGTGATCAACAATCTGAGGATTAATAAATACTTTTAAGTCACTTGCGGTAGGATCATCTTCAAGATTCTTCGCAAGCCAAGTGACGAAGACATTTGCATTCTTTCCAATCTGTGGAGCGGATAAACCGACGCCTTGTGGGTCAGTTTTTGCAAACAACGTATCTCGTAATGCGGTCACGAGATCTTCAAGCTTCTTATCAAAAGAAACGTCTTTGGATTTTGCTCGCAGCAGTTGATTGGGAACGAGGATAATCGGTTTTTTCGACATATTATTTTTTCTTGCTGGCACTCAGTGACGCGATCCGGTCTTTGGCAATTTGATTCGTTGGATCTAATTTTAGCACCTGTGTATATTCTCGCTTTGCTTCCTCATCTTTTTTGTTCTCATCGTAGAATTTTGCAAGCTCCATCTGAGCAACCAAGTCAATAGGGCGTAATCGAAGTGTCTCGACAAGGTACTTCTCATATGCCTCTCCATCTGACTGAGCTCGGGAGATGATTGCCAGATTGTAGGTGAGCTTGGGATCTGTTGGTGAAAGATCGCGCGCATCGAGGAGTGTTTCTATTGCTTGGGCATAAAAAACAGGACTCATTTGGCCAAGCAGTGTGAAGATTCTTGCCCGCGTTTTATAGAAATTAACATTTGCGCTATTTTGACGCAAGACCTCATCACTTTGATCGATTGCTGCTTGTGCGAGGCGAGCTGCCGATGTGCTATCTCCTGAAGTGCCTAGTGCATAGGATAAGCGAGCAGCGGTGTAGGCAAACTCATCGCGATACACTGGTTCGTCCGGCGAAGAGTCAACCACATTTTGAAGCAGCGCAACACCTTCTTCCACATCTTGCTGACCAATCATGAGCTTACTTGCGGCATATGACTGATCAATACTGTACTGCTGGTACAACCCAAGGAGCATTGAACACATCCACACAAAGACGACCACCATACTGCTTGTACGAGATATTTTTTTATCAAGGAGACGAGGAATGTATACTGTCTGTACCACGACTCGTGAACTGAGCACCGCTGCGAGAGCAGGCAAGAGGAAGGTATACATGGAGACAACAACGGTTGAAAAGCCAAAAAAATTACTGACTGCTAAACCTGTTAATCCAGCAGATATCGCGATTTGAAACTGAAAAAGAGTTGAATCTTTCTCTTTGAATGCCCAGAGCAGGGGGAAGACAACGAAACTTCCATAGAGGAGGACATAGCTTATCAATCCAACTGCACCGCTCGTTGCCAGGTAGTTTAAGAACTCGTTGTGTGCTTTGTTGTACAAGAAATCCCATTCCGAAAGCAGATTGTGCTCTTGTGGTCGATCTTTGTAATATGCGTATGCAAACGTTTCAACACCTGATCCAAAGAGAGGGTAGCGAACCCAAACTTTAAGTGCTCCATTCCACACCA
>CAZWYZ010000006.1:15604-17689 GCA_964638785.1 uncultured Pseudomonadales bacterium | reverse complement strand
GTGTGCCGCTGACCGGTGTTGGAGCACTGGGTGCTGTCTGGCTGAGGATGGGAATACGTATTTTTTGCGCAATCTTTTCTCGCACCGGATTATTAATCGTTAAAATAAGCAGGGAAAAGATGAATACAAGTATCGTGGGAAGGAGTATTGACGAAACGCGCATATTTGTCGTTGCTTTGCTGTTTCGTATGGATCGAATGTAGATACACAAAATAGATAGACCTGTTGCGACACCTGCTCCAGCAATACCTGAGCGGGATTTGGTATACACGATCACAAAAGAGAACAATAAAAATGATAGAACCCATCCAGCAAACAGGAGATACGTACGTAGATTTGCTTTCACCTGCGAGAGTATTTTTTCTTGGTTCACCATGGTGAAAGCAAGTGAAATTGGCAGAACAACGACTGCGAGTGCAGCGAGCCAGTTTGGCTGACCGAGTGTTCCAAAAATGCGCGTTTGCACATCTTGCACCCAACAATCAGCAGTAAACTGTCCAGTAATCAAATAACAACTGGGAGAGTGACCGAAGTGTTCAGGAAACGCATAGAGCGCTGCCAAAATTCCACCAATGCTCAAACTGCGCAGAATCGAGAACGCATGTTCTTTCTTCACAAAGACAAGAACGGCATAGAATACAACGACATACGAAAAGAGTGAGTAGAGTCCACCATTGAATCTTGAGTAATATCCATAGAGTGATGTATGGACATTGATCGAGAAGAGAGTCGACAAAACTTGGCTTCCAACAAATGCCAGCAACGGATACGTAAAGACAGTTTTTGGGAACACAATTTTTCGCTGTGAGATTGACTGGAAAAGCCATGATGCCATCAAAACAGTCGCTGCTGCATAGACAGCAAGCATTTTTGGAAACTCAAACAGCTCATCTGTTGTTGCCGTAAATAAGAGCGGCAAAACAAAACAAAGGAGATGCAGTGTGAACAGTGGTAATCGCTTTTGAATTCGATCGATCATGATAGGTATGATATACCATGTTATGCACGAGATGATACCGTCGGATCATCTGCTATGATGGGCAAATTCCAGTATGAAATCCTTATCCTCATTTCTTCAGCCACTTGTTTTGCGTATTGGATCTTCAAAAGCAGTCGTGATGACGACTTCAAAGAAAATAATTTTTGAGGAACCTGCGCGAGTCGCAACCTCGCTTGCAACAGGGAAGATCCTTGCGTTCGGGAGCGCTGCATTGGATCTTGCATCATTGGGTGCTCCAGATGTTCAGGTGTCTCCATTATTCCGTGACGGTGTTCCTGTCGATATGGAGCTGTGTCGTGAGTATCTTCTCTGGATGCGTGCAAGCTTCACAACCACACGCTTGCGTCACGTCCTGCCATATCCGGTCATCTGTGTTGTTCCTGTTGGTTTTCCAAAGCCATACAAACAGCTGTATGAATCAAGCCTTCGCTTTGCCCACTTCTTTCCACTCCAGGCAACGGAAGCTGTCTTGGGTGATGCGTGGATGGAGTTGGGTGAGAGTACACAAGAGGAACGCACGATTGTGATTCGAATCGGTGCCACACAAACGCAGATCGCAGCCATCGGAAATGGAATGGTCCTTAGTCATGCAACCTTGGCAGTTGGTGGTGAAAATCTTGATAGACAACTCGTACGATATGTTCGCAGAACGTATGAGATGAGTCTTCCTGTAAGCCAAAGTATTCTCGTAAAAGAGGCATATACAAAAGCAATCTTTGGAAAAACTCCTTTCTCTGCAGTTGTGCGAGGGAAGCATGTGAAGAGTAGTGATGTCAGGTCCGTGACGCTTGGTCAGCAAGATCTCTTTCCGATCTATACACATTTTTTTGAGTCGCTTGCAGCATCTGTGTTTGAAACAATGGTTCGCACACTTCACTACACGGGAAATCAATCACATACGACAATTTTAGTGAGTGGTGGACTCAGCCTTTTCCCAGAAGCAAAGCAATCTCTTGAAGCGATTATTCAACAGAAGGTGACACTGGTGAGTCGTCCGACTGTGGCCTCGTTGCTTGGTATTGTCTCCAAGATGACATAAGCCTATGAAGACACAATTTATTTTGCCCGCTATATCAAAGCTCCTC
>CAZWYZ010000006.1:0-15594 GCA_964638785.1 uncultured Pseudomonadales bacterium | reverse complement strand
AGCTCCTCTTGATGGGGGTGGTTGGTGTCATTCTGGTCGTGGTGACATCACTCACTGCGATCCAAACACTTTTGGTCGGTTTTCGACAACAGGCAGCAATTCTCTTTGATCAAGCGGCGTATGCTCCGGTCAACACGACGCGTAGTCTCATTGAAGGTATTGTTCCAACAACCAAGTATGCCCAAACGATCGTCTTGCTTGAACAAAAAAATAGGCAGTTGTATGCACAGCTCGCGGCTTGTAACGAGAATGTTCCAGCAGCGAGTCAAAGCGCGGTGACACGATCTGTGTTGCCAGAAGAAACTGCAGTACCTTCACGACTTTCGTTTGCTGGTGGTCAATGGATTCTTCTTTCAGGGTCAGCTCAGCACATACAAACGGGAAACATCGTCATCCAGGATGAGGTATTTCTTGGAGTCGTGGCAAGCGTTCATACAACATATAGTGAAGTGGTCACCGCACTCACATCACCTGTGCCCCTGCTCGTTCAACATGAAAAAAGTAAAGCCTCTGCGATAGCGCGTACCGAAAAAGGAAAAATGACTGTCCAGTTTTCAAAACTTATCGATACAGTTACTACTGGCGATGTCTTAGTGACCATTCCCGATGGAGCCACAACGACACGTTCATATCCCATTGCAGTTGTCAGTGAGATTATTTCCAACAACGCAGATAGTGTCACTCGTATTCATAGTACGCCAATAGCAGTTCCTGTTATTGGGTCATGGGTTCACGTCCTTGGATCACGAAAGTAAGTATGCGAATCAAAAAAATAATTCTCCATTGTCTTTTCTTTCTCGTTCTCCTCACGATTGAACGTCAGTATCCTATTGTTCCAGTGACATGGATTATTCTCAGTCTATTCTCACTCCATACGACAGTTCAGCTTCTCTTTCTTCTTGGTATAGCTCTGCTTGCAGATCTTGCGATTGGACTGCCATTTGGGACAACTGCAGTTGTCATGGCTCTTTTGCTTTCAACACGAGACTATAGTCCAAAAAATAGCATCTTGAGATCTCTTTATTATGTAGCCATAGGGCTATTTCTCGGTCTTATCTACGGTTGGCTCACAGTAAATCTCTCGTTGCAGCTCGTTTTTGCTACTGGGATATGTATGCTTCTTATTCACTCAATCCGTGTAGCAACTCCATCAATTGAGGAGATAGGGAATGCATAATCAATCGTCATACCGCATGAATCCAAATACTCCCAAACGCAATCAAGCAATATGGTGGATTGTATGTGTAACAATGCTTTTTTTCTGTCTGAGCATTGGTCGTCTCATCGATCTTATGATTGTCCGTGGCAGCACGTATCGGGCACAATCGGATGAAAACAGACTCTTTCGCGTAAGTGTCCCCGCGACACGTGGAATGATCGTCGACCGAACTGGGCGAGCGCTCACGCAGAATGTTCCACACTACTTCTTAGCAACAAGTTCTGCACAACTGCTTTTTGGAAATGAATGGTCTCTTCCTGATGTGCCGGCTGAAGAAGCCCTTCGCTATATGGTTTCAAGTCCGAGTGCTGTTTTCATTCGTCCACAGCGAGGAGATTTTGTGAATGAATCGATTAGTCATGTGGTGGGATATACCGGATATATTTCAGATATTGGTCCATCAGGTCGACCAACACAAGTCAGAGTGGGTCGAACGGGAATTGAGCGAGCCAGTGAAAAAGAGCTTGCTGGGATTCCTGGAAAAGAAGTATTAGAAATATCTGCAAAAGGAGTTCCTCAACGCAGCATCGTGATGGAGTCTGTAGCGCAAACAGGGAAAGAAGTAAAACTTTCAATTGATTTGGATCTTTCCACTATTGCGTACGAAGCCTTGCAGGGAAATCTGGGTGCTGTCGTTGTGAGTGATATTGAAACAAATCAGCTCCTCGTCCTCACAAGCAGTCCCTCATATACCATTGCATCACTCTCCAGCGCACTTTCAGATCCAAAAAAACCACTGCTCAATAGAGCCTTAGCGGCCTACCCACCCGGGAGTACATTTAAGCTCATGACAGCTCTTACGGCGCTTCGCGAAAAAACGATCACACCTGAGACCACAATCGAAGATGAAGGAGAGATAAAACTTGGACAACAAGTCTTTGGGAACTGGTACTGGCGTCAATACGGTCGCAAGGAGGGAACACTCAATGTCGTTCGAGCGCTTGCCCGTAGTAATGACATCTATTTTTACAAAACAGCAGCGACCGTTGGTCCTGACAAAATCGATGAAATCGCCCAAGATTTTGGATATGGAAAAAAGACAGGTATTGAGATCTCTGGAGATGCGGTTGGTGTTCTCCCGAATAGTGCGTGGAAAGAAAAAGTAATTGGAGAAAAGTGGTATACAGGCGATACCTACAACATGGGAATAGGGCAGGGATATATTCTAGCTTCCCCAGTTCAAGTCAATAATATGACCGCAACCATTGCCAGGAGAGGAGTATTATGTCCTGTCACACTCCTCTTTCAAAACTCAGATGCATGTAGCGAGAATGAGCTTGATCAGGCGTACTACACAACGATCATCGATGGCATGGTCCAAGCCTGTGATCCTGGAGGAACTGCATTCCCATTCTTCCCCCTCAATGAAGCAGCATCCGATGAGAAAAAAATAGCATGTAAAACTGGAACCGCAGAGTTTGGTGGTGGATTTGGAGAGAAAGGGTATAAGCGAACCCATGGCTGGTACACAATGTTTTATCCGCGTGAGAAACCCCTTGTGGCGATCACCGTCTTTGTTGAGTCATCACAAGAGCGGCCATTTCTTGAGGGCAGTAAAGATGCTGCACCAGTGGCTCTGAAAGTCTTTGAGGAATGGAAGAAGAAATACGAGAAGTAGCCAATTTCTGGTTCTAACTGTCTATTATATCAAAAAAACAATATATCCTATAGTGTTGAAAATTATTCGTTATTCGCATATACTACCCATGTTCTCCCAATCATAAAAAGTTCCCATATGGGGAGAGTGGGAAGTGATTTCAAGCGAGGGAAGTGAAAAGTGTCTGAAAAAGTCCTGTTCGAAGAAGTCCCAGTGCAGCCACCAGTGGCTGCCCCATCATTGTTCGATGCAACGTATGCGTTCGTCGAGAAGTTTCTTGATGATCATGGGATTGCACATGATGGCGATATTCAGTTTGGTGTCGATCTGGTCAGACTTCCACCGCAAGAAAAGCCATCGCCAAGGCAGGTTGGCCTTTACGTGGATCGTCGCACCGCGCGGCGATTTGCCTTAAACGGCTGATCTATGGCACCAAAAGCCGTCTCTGTATCCTAGGGACGGCTTTTTCTCAGCTTTTTTTCTACTTCTATAATCCATCTCACCCATTTGGGAGTAGTATCTTCAGCTTCTGGAAGAGGCACATAAAAGACTGTTGGTGTGGAGTAAATTTTTTTCCCTCTCCCGCAATCACTCTCAGTAAACGTCACATAGATTCCATGTGGACGTTCTGGAGCGGTCACGTCAGCATTTCCAAGCCGTGCAGTGAGTCCGGACTGGATATGTTTTTTTGTTTCTTGGCACGAATAGGTGCTGGTCGTCATCGGCGTGGAAAGAGCAGCCACTATTGCTCGTTTACTTGTCGTATTATTTTGAAGCGAGTCCCAGTTATAGATATCAACCAACGATGCTTGGGAGAGTGTCCGAGTCAATCCTGCTGCTGTGGGAGTATCACTATATTCTATTGCTCCCCAGTTGGGATAGTTATATTTTTGAATCATCGCATTCCACTGGGCAGAACCAAGAGGATTATCCTTATGCCCATAAAAACTGCTCCCAGGATTTGAGTAGAGATTAAATGCAGACTCTGCATAGAGTGCGTAATGTGAGTCACTTGGATCTGTCTCGCCATAGACATGGGTATAGATTTTCTCTTTTGAAATTCCACTGCGATTCACATACTGACTGGTTGTTTCCAAGTATTTTTGCAGGACCTGCGTTCGACATGACACAGGAGTTTCCTGACATCCAAGATCTTGCATCCCACGGTATCCATATGGCTTGAACTCATCAGCTGGAGTAATCGACGCATTTAAAGAGATCTCAGTCCCAATACTTATCCCCACGAAAAGATGTGATTTATTTTCTTTTTCCCACTGTGTCTGTTTTGTGGTGATCTCTGCAAGAATAACGTTCAGGCGATCACGCTGGATCCTCTGAAATGCAGGTGAGAGCAGATTAGGTGGGGGAGCAAGTCTAAAACCTCCGCCACCCCAGTTTCGATATCCCAGCTTCATTGGCGTGCGTAGTGACTGCCATTCAACATTCTTCACATTGTCTGGGTCAAACGCTGCGATGAAGCGAGCTTTAAATTCTTCTGGGTTTTTTTGTCGGGAAAAAAAGTTTGGATCTGTTTTCGTTCCGTCTTCATCCCACCAGTTGTAGAGCTCCGGCAAATGGTCCCACCACTGATAGCCGTTCAGTGGAACGTAGACTGGAAAATTTAACTCTTCGGCAATTTCCAAAATGCGTCGCATCTTGACTGCATATACTGACTGATCTGATGGGGTATCCATTGGAAAGTTCATGTATTCAAGCAGAGTCGACCAAGAAAGCACTGGCGTAGAGTCTGACTGGGTGGCAGGAGTCAATGATGATTTCATTTGCAGGATTTCTGCGATGACTTTTGGTTTGATTTCCGATTGCCACACACTCTCGGATGCTGCCCAATCCAACTCATTCATTTGTGCAAAGTTGATAACTAAGTGAGGAGGGGCGCTCTGTTCCTGTGCGAACGCTGGACGAGCGCACAAGAAGAAAAAGGTGAGGAGTACGAGTATTTTTTTCACAACACATTCTATTGTACAGAATAATTCGCATCTTTGATTTGGTTCTTGATTACGTCCTATATCGGGAGGAAAATACAGGTACCATTTTATCCAAGACTCTGAGTATGCCAAAACGGTGTACTTGTGGTTGCGGACTATTGAGGAGATGTTGAAAAAATGTTAGATCTAAGTCCGAATTGTATTTTGAACGTGGATCAGCCATTTGACGCAGACGTGAACGGCAAGAAAACTACTGTCGAAGCTGGTCACCGGATCCAGATCGAGACGTGCCCCAAGAATCCGAATTCCAGAGCAACGTTTGTAGTGCTGGGTATTGCGGCCAAACATGCGGCGCACCAGAATGTCATTGGTAGTAAGTGCTCGCACATCTAGACCCTGATCATTTTTTTCTCATCGCTGACGGCCGCCTACGGGTGGCCGTTTTCACATCTCGTTGCATTTTCATTTGTGTTACAGTAGAGAAAATACAGATAAGAAGGAGAATGTATGCCAAGTTGGATGGGACGACCACCTGATGTTGATATGAGTGCACTGGCGCTTCAGCGAGATGAGGTGAATAAAGATTTGCGCAGTTTTAGACAGTATGAAGAAGAATCACACTATACACCAAAATGGTTGTGTCCTTGTGGCAGAGATAATGAATGCGCCGTGACAGTCTGCAATCAGTGTGGTGACATCAGACCACCAATTTTGCATGGAGATCCTGATCAAGGTGACAAGATTTTAGGACTTGCTCGCATGGTCGCTCGCAAAAAACTTGACGTTTCAACGCAGATTCCTCCAAGCTATTACGAGCTGGCGCAAACGTGGAAATCCACACAAGGAAGAACTATCAAAGACTATCGTTTTGACACTGAGCGTAAAGGAAGTGACCAATGGGTGTCGTGGAAAGAGTATGTTGAATTTTTAGTTGATGGTGGAACTGTGTAATCTACTCTCCAAACGTAAATGCGTAGGCTGAGATTCCTGGTGGAAGTTGTAACTCAAGTGTATGTTCCTCAACGCTGGTACGTGAGTCAAAAATATCATACTTACGATCCATGGTAATTGGAATCGCTCCTGATTGAAAATCACTCGTCTGATATTTCTCTGGGATGGATTCTCCATCAATCTTGACGCTGACTGACTTTCCATCTTCACTAGTGCCCCCCAAAACTAAAAACACTTTCCCCGCACGAAACTTCAAGAAGAGAGTCGCACCTGGGCTGCGTGAGGTCACACGTTCTTCCTCAACCAACCAGTCTCCCAAAAGTCCTACTTCTCCTGCCGATAGATTGCCACGATATGTGAAGGTGGCACTTTTACCAGTACTTTGGGTCGGCACTGGTGTTTGCGTTTCTATATATGACTGGGCTCGTGCTGATCCTAAGTATGTTTCCGGAGTTATGCGCGCACCTATGCGAAACTGTGGACTGGATGGATCTTGCGTCACTGGAACATCAACTTGTTCTCCAGCTTCTTTTAACAGTTCCTGGATCTGCTTTTCAGTTTCTGCATATGCACCCTCGCCAAAATGGGTGGAACGAATATGCCCCTTGCTATCAATTAAGTAGTGGGCTGGCCAATATTGGTTACGATATGACTTCCAAATGGCAAACTCATTGTCTTGGACAACAGGGTATTCAATTTTGAAGTCATTCATCGCTTGCAGCACATTCTTCTCAACTTTTTCAAACTCAAACTCAGGGGAATGCACACCAATGATTACCAGTCCTTTGTCTTTGTATTTGCTATACCAGTCGGTCAAATATGGAAAGGTACGAATACAGTTAATACAGCTATATGTCCAGAAATCGACAAGCACAACTTTTCCTTGCAGGTTTGAAGACAGTGAGAGTGGTTCTGAGTTAATCCACTTGGTGGCTCCAATGAATTCGGGATTGGGTGCTTGTCCCAAATCTGGAAGCAGTGAGGCAGACAACTGTGTCCCAACTGTAGGACTGCCTGATCTATCCCCAACAATTCCAAGTTGTTGTAAGACCAAAGGATTATTTTCAATTGCAGTTAATCCTGTTCCATACTCTGGAAAAGCGGTGAGCAAAATAGTCTGAATCTTTCGATCAATGCCAAAAAAGAGTGCGACTGCCATTGCAATCATGATGATTCCAAAGCCCTTTTGAATTCGAGCCGTATTTTCAAGGAGCCAGTGATTTTTTTGCAGGAGAGCACGACCACCATACATAATTGCCAGCATTGGAAGTGCTGTTCCCATTGAGTAGGCCAGTGTGATAAAGATGGCAGAAAAAGTGGTCGTTCCTGTTAAGGCTAAGGTAATCACAGAGGCAAGAATGGGGCCAACACAAGGAGTCCACAGGAGTCCGAGTGATAAACCAACAATAAATCCACCGACAATGCCTGAATTTTCTGTATTCCTTGAAACGGGGACCAATGCTGAGATTCGTGAGAAGACCTTTTCAAGCAAAACTTGTGTTGCGGGGATAAGCAAGCTTATCCCAAAGAGCCCAATCATGACGATGGCACTCGTTCGCAGCATTTCTGATCCGATGCCAGTAGCTTTCACAAGCGATGAAAGAAGGAGTGTAAAGAACGTAAAGCTGGCAATAAAGCCAAGCACAATTCCAAATGGTCTTTTCTTTCCACCTGTCAGTGAGCTCGATAAGACAATCGGTAAAATTGGGAGGATACAAGGTGACAGTATCGTCACAATGCCGGCAATAAATGCAAAGAGAATAAGGATGAGCATAGGTTATTGAATAATTTTTTCAGCTATCTGTACAACTCCACCACCTTGCCACTTTGTAATCTCAGCCCCAGTAGCATCAATCTGGACAAGTGTATGTTGATAGGTCACCGCATATTTTGTTTGTAACGCTTTGGAATTGTCATAATCAACGGTCACAATCGTCGTTCCATTAGGAAGTGTGTTGATGCCGGTATCGAGTTCTTTTTGGAGTGCCTGACAAGTTGGACACCAGTTTGCTTTAAAAAAGTAGACAACAGGACCTCGTGCAACCAGTGCTTGCGCATCTGCCTCGCTGGTAAATGCAACTTGCACCGCATCAGACGGAGCTTTCTTGGGATTTGTTGGAGCAGCTGCTTCAGGACTCGCGGTAAGAGGTGGTGTAGCAGGTTGTTGCGTGCTGCTGCAGGCACTAAGCAGAAACACTGAAAGGATGAGGATGAGGAAGGATGAAGTAGTCATACTACTCATTGTAGCGTACCAAGCAACACTGATGTGCATGCAAATATTTTTTGGAGTAGTATGAAGAGGTGAGTGATGTTCCTGTTTTGCTACAGCACATTCCTGATCCCCCCATGCATCTGTATCGGAGAGGAGCACTTCCTGATCCGTCACTTCCGACGATCGCGATTGTCGGGACCAGACAAATCACTCCGTATGGCCGCTACGTCACGCAACAGTTTACCAAAGAACTCGTTGCTGCGGGCTTTGTCATAGTTTCAGGCTTTATGTATGGAGTCGATGCGGTTGCTCATGAGACGTGTATAGATAATGGTGGGAAAACAATCGCCGTTTTAGGATATGGCTTGGATGCACCTTACTATCCTCGCTCACACGCGCTGCTTGCGAAAAAACTGTTGGCACATGGTAGCTGTCTTGTGAGCGAGTACGCCCCGCATGTGCACGCTCATGCATCCCACTTTCCTCGGCGGAATAGAATTGTCAGCGGACTGTCGTTGGGTGTATTGGTGACTGAAGCAGCTGTCCGTTCTGGGACGATGATTACTGCAAGATTGGCAGCAGAACAAGGACGAGAAGTTTTTGCAGTTCCAGGACCATTCGATTCCCTATACTCCGAAGGAACCAAGGAGCTCGTTAATCAGGGAGCAAAACTAGTGACTTCTATTCATGATATTGTAGATGAATTGCACTTCTAAAAAAGGAACCTGCTACAATACTCCCTTGGCCCATATGAAAAATCTTGTTATTGTCGAATCACCTACCAAAGCAAAAACCCTCAAGCGTTTCTTGGGAGCAGACTATGCCATTGAAGCCTCTATGGGGCATATTATTGACCTTCCAAAGTCAAAACTAGGTATCGATATTGATCATGACTTCACTCCTGAATACATAAAAAGTGAAGGGAAATCTGCTGTCATTACGAAATTAAAAAAGCTCTCCAAAGATGCCGAAAAGATCTTTTTGGCAACTGACCCTGACCGCGAAGGAGAGGCAATTTCTTGGCATATCCGTAATCTGCTGGAAGAAAAAGCAACCAAGGCAAAACCGAAAGACACTCGATTTGTCCGCGCAACCTTTCATGAGATTACGAAGCCTGCAATTCTCCATGCAATTGAAAATCCCATTGAACTGAATATGGACTTGGTGGATGCGCAGCAAGCCCGTCGTGTGCTGGATCGAATTGTCGGGTACTATCTTTCACCGGTTCTTTGGAAAAAAGTACGCAGAGGACTCTCTGCCGGTCGGGTGCAATCTGTTGCTCTTCGTTTAATTGTCGAGCGCGAGAAAGAACGTGAAGCATTTGTTCCAGAAGAATACTGGGAGGTCACCGTACAAGTCACCACAGGAAATGATCAACTGGCGATTGGACTTTGGAAGAAAGAAGGGAAAGAGCTTGTTATTCATACCAAAGAAGAAGCAGATCCAATCGTCGCTGATTTAAAAACGAGTTCGTATGCAGTCGCTGATATTCAAGAGACGCAGAAGAAGCGACAACCCTACGCACCATTCACGACCAGTACGCTTCAACAAGCTGCGGCAAATCGACTTGGCTTTAGTAGTAAAAAGACGATGAAGCTTGCTCAAGATCTCTATGAACAGGGAATCATCACGTATCACCGTACCGACTCGGTGAACTTATCAGCATCTTCATTGGATGCAGCACGATCATACATAAGTGCTAGTTTTGGGGCGAAATATTTACCTGAGAAAGCACGTGTTTTTACGACAAAAAGTAAGAACGCGCAGGAAGCTCACGAAGCCATTCGACCAACTGACGTCGCAATCACTGGAGAAACATTACAATTAACGTATCGATTGTAAGATGAACACACACGACTCTATGACCTGATCTGGCGACGATTCTTGGCGACACAAATGCCTGAAGCAATCTATAACCAAACTCTCGTTGTCGTCGATGCAAAAGCGGCCACCACAACCTATCAACTGAAAGCCAATGGGTCAGTTCTTATTTTTGATGGATGGATGAAAATCCTTCCAGGGAGTGATGATACTATCTTGCCAAAACTGACAGTTGGCCAGCCACTCACATACAAAGATCTGGAAGCACTTCAAAAATTCACACAACCACCAGCACGATTTAACGATGCCTCACTCGTGAAGACACTTGAGAAACTTGGAATTGGTCGACCAAGTACGTATGCATCAATCATCAACGTGCTTGAAATTCGAGGATATGTTGAGCGTGAAGCGAAAGCATTCAAACCAACCAGTGTGGGAACGACTGTCTCCGATTTCTTGGTTAAAAACTTCCCGAAAGAACTTGACTATCAATTCACTGCAAACTTAGAAGATGATCTGGATGCGATTGCGCGCGGTGAAAAAAACTGGGTGAAAACACTCAAAGCATTCTTTGGTCCGTTTGATGAACAAGTGAAGAAAGTAACTGATGAAGGGGAACGGGCTCAAGTACCTGTTGAGAAGATGGGAGAAGAGAAATGTCCAACTTGTAATGTAGGAGAGCTCGTCATCCGCTCTGGACGATTTGGAAAGTTTGTCAGTTGTAATCGATTCCCAGAATGTAAGTTCACCGGGAAACTTATCTTTCGCGTCGACGGACTGAAGTGTCCAGATTGTTCGGAAGGTGATATTCGAGAAAAGAACAGCAAGCGCGGGAAATTTTACGGATGTTCACGCTACCCATCGTGCAGGTTCACTTCATGGAAAAAACCAGGAACTGATGAAAACCCAGTGGTGATGACATACATTCCAAATGCACCAAAACCTGAAGAAGGGACTGGGGAAGCACCAGCCAGCACGCCTGAGAAAAAAACACCTGCAAAGAAGCCTACTAAAAAGACTGCAAAAAAAACAACAGCCCATTAAGCAGTATCTTGCAAGATTGCGCAACATCTGGCAGTATTAGGCAATGCTTTCCATCGCTACACTCCAGCCAACAGTGGCAACTGAAGAAAAGAGTACACGTATTGCTGTCCTCTCTGAAACAGTCAAACATTTACCAATTCCATCAGAAGTATCGGCTCGTGTGTTTCATGCGCAATACTTAAAATCATCACTCTTCTCGGCTCGTATCGAAGGAAATGTTCTCACGCTCGACGACCTTTCACCCACTGATTGGAAAAACCCAAAGCAAAAAGGGAAAAAAGAGCTTGCCAATATCATGCGTGCGCTCACTCTCTTGCCACGATGGAGTGATCAGCTATCTCGTATCTCTTTGCAAGAAATTCATACCATGGTCATGCAGGGAATTGATACCGATGCTGGGAAGCTTCGACGTGAACAAACAGCAATCTTTGATGCGTTTGGAAATGCGGTATATCTCACGCCTGATCGAGAAACAATGGATGCAATGCTTGATGCCTTTTTTACCACTTGGAATGCTATTGATACACAAAAAAAAGCGTTACTGGCTCTTGCACCACTCCATCTTTTTTTTGAAAAGACACACCCATTTGTGGATGGGAATGGACGCGTTGGGAGAGTGCTCATGCATCTGTTGATGCATCGATTTGAGATTTCCCCCAAAAATGTCATCATTCCTGTTGATCAATACTTTGAGCGATACAAAGAAAAGTATTACTTCTACTTCGATCAAAGCAACAAAACTCTTGAAGAGTTCCAGCTTTTTTTGCTTGACAGTATCATCTGGGGATTTGAAGAGGTTCTTGATGAGATCCAACATACGACGCTTCCACAACAAGCGGGTAAGACCCTCAATCTTCTGCCTCGTCGCCAAGAGATCTTTGAGATCATCAAAGATCATCCGTACTGTTCACTCGATCTCATCGCGCGCAGGTTTCCGACCATCCCGAGACGAACGCTGAGTTTTGATGTGAGTGATTTACTCAAAAAAGACCTCGTTGTAAAAAATGGAACGACTCGTGGCGTGACATATAGTGCAAAAGTCTAATACTCCTTACTTGCATCTTACAGATAGCTTTGCTATGTTCACCTCTTGTACGGTAGTTTTTAGATTCCTTTTATGCCTATAGATCTTTCGCACTGGCCACTTTTCTACAAAGACGTTCTCAAAGTAAAAAATCCCAACCATCATCTTGCCATCTGCTGTCTCTGGACGGAACGACAAGCTGTGGAAGGGCTTTTAAAGAATGTGGAGTACAACACCATTGGAAACCTCTACAGTGCACAAGGGATCAATGCGATGATCCGTAACATTTTCGCCAATCCCCATATTCGCGTTATCCTCATCTGGGGTGCAGAAATGAGTCAGTCAGGTCAATCGCTCAAGAAGTTTATCGAAAATGGAGTTGATGAGAATCGACGAATTGTTGGTGCCAGAGGTGAAATTGAAGACATGCTTCCAGATGACATGCTCCAAGAATTCCGTGAGATGGTTGCTGTTGTGGACATGCGAGGGAAAAGTGCAGTGGACATGGTAGCAACTGCCCAAGAACTCTCAGCCAAATCAATCGAACCATTCTCAAAACGCTCACGTGAGTTCCCACGCAGCGAACCGAAAATTCAACTGCTTCCAAGTGAACAAACAGGCTTCCGCGTCGGCAGTCCAAAGGTTGCAAAGACCTGGCTCAAACTACTAAATGAGATATCAAAGTATGGCAGACCGAAACATACGAGATACAGTAAAGACAACAGTCTCAAAGAAATATTAAACCTCACTGCAGTCATCACTGATGAGAATCCAGACGATTTGTACTTTCCAGAATATTTGCCATTTGCGCGCTTTGAATTGGAAGCATATTACGCTGAGATGATGACGGCTCGGCAAATCCCTGGTGTTGCATATAACTATGGCAAACGTCTCCGAGAAGACCTGGGTGTCAATCAAATTGATGAGATCAAGAAACTGATTCAACTACGTCCAGATAGCAAGAAGATGGTTGCAATCACCATAGATCCCAAACGTGACTGGGCTGAAGCAAATGCAGGAGATACTCCATGTTTGACGATGGTGCTTGGTTCCGTTCAAGATGACCGATTCTTTTTCACCTGTCACTTTCGGAGTCAGGACATGGTCCATGGGTGGCCGCGAAACACCTTTGCGTTACGGAAACTGCAAAAAGATATAGCTGACAGTGCTGGTATGCAGATGGGACCACTAACCATGATCACTCACAGTGCGCATATGTATGCAGATGATTTCCAACTCGTGGACGAACTTCTCATGAAGCACTATGAAAAAGAGCTTGGATACACCCCGCAAGTGCATTTTGATTTCGATATGCGCGGAAATGCGATTGTTGAAGTGATCAATGAATCAGATGCCCAAAGCTGGCCATTTTGGTCAAAGCGGTATGAAACGGAGTCAGTACCTATGGCTGTTGAACGTATGCTGCGAAAGATGCCTCAAGAAGGTGGGAAGCTTATTCGTGCAACCATCTATGAACCCAATGGTGGACCAGCACTCAAGATGTTTGAAGGAAGAACTGCACAAGAAGTTGCTTGGCAGATTACTGACTGGAACTACATCACCATCCCAGGTCACCTGATGTACATCGGGCTTGAACTGCAGAAAGCAGAAGAGTCCATTAAAGCTGGTGCATCATACGAACAAGACCCTGCCTAGCACTCCAATGATATACTACTATAGGTCTCTTGAATGACCAGGTATGACGCCTGGTTCATTTTTTGACCAAACGCTCTTTTACATTTTACTGTCAAATTGTGATGCCCGCAGAGTATCAATCTGCCTGTGATATTGTGCGGGCATCACAAGATACCTATCGATCTTTTTTTCAATCAAGAAAGAGGAACACGAAATGGCGAAGCGTACGCGTTGGATGATGTGGACCTGTCCAAAGTGCGGAAAGGAGAAGATTTCTGGGCAACTGAAGCAGTGTCCAAATTGCGGAGCAAATAGTGAGGGCAAGTGGATAAGCAACCCACAAAACCCTACTATCACTGATCCTACTGAGCTAGCGGAAGCAGAGTCTGGCCCAAACTGGAAATGTGGATATTGCGAGGCATTAAATCCAGACGGCACACAGACGTGTAGAAATTGCGGTGGTGCGCATGAGAAAGGATCAACTTTTGATTCTGGTGTTTCACTCGGATTCACAGATGAACGTGTGGGGGAGGTGACTGCTATCCATACACTCACACCAAATCGTGAGGAGCGAGTTGAATACACAACATCAGGTATTCCCAGTAGTGTGGACACACGGCCAAGCTATACTCCACCATCGTATTCTGGATCCGTCCAGAACCGCGATAGCCCATGGGCACCGCGAGAATCATTCTGGGAACGAAATCGGGGGATAATTCTCTTTTTCATCTTTATGGCCATCGTTGGCAGCGTCGTGTACTTTTTGACACGCACGCAGGAGGTAACCGCTACAGTTTCCGGCTTTGAATGGCGACGAACAATTACCATTCAACAATATGCTTGGGTAGAAGAATCAAACCTCGTCGGCTGCCCGGCTGGAAGTAGGGGATGTGATCCACGATATGAGCAGATTGGGAGCCACCAAGAAGAAGACGGCTTCAACGAGTACACGACACAGTCTTGCGATGATAAGGAAGTTGATAAGACGTGCCGTGAAGAGTGCGTTTCCAATGGAAATGGAAGTGAATCGTGTGATGATGTCTGTGAACCGGTGTATGAGAATGTTTGTGTAGAGGTCAAGCACAAGGATCAAAAGTACAAAACAGTACCTGATTATGGGTATCGCTATTACTTTCAAATCCAGCGCTGGGTATATAGCCGAGATGTTCGCACAGCAAACACTGATCGCAAACCACTCTGGGGAGAAACAAATCTTGGCTCAGTTGGACTCCCAGAGCAAGAGTCCGGAAGATCAGAAGTCTATACTATCCGGTACATCACAAGGGAAGAAGAGCCCAGAAGCTATTCTCGCGACGTGTCGTATAGTGAATGGATCGAGTATGACGAAAAGGCGACCTATACACTCGTCATTAATAGGCTCAACATGCTTGTTGAGGTCAAGCGTGTCGATTAGTATCAAGCAGTAAATTGGAAAAAGAGAAAAGCCACCTTTAAAAGTGGCTTTTTTCAACTCAATATCAATTCAAAATAACCAATATAGGCTTTTTCTGGTATACTCCACCTCTAGTTTATGAGACTGATCCTCCTTTCTCTACGAAAGGAAGTTGAACATTTTTAAACTCTCGCTCCTTTACATCATCAAAGATATTTCTGATTGCGGCAGAAAGCCTCGCTTTCTGCTGGCGTGTTTTTCCGCCGCAATCAACGGCAGTCAATAGCCCACCAGTTGGTGGGGGAAAGCACAATCGTGCGTACGTTGAAGCTGATCGGTATTATCGGGCTGTTGGCACTTCTTGCCACCAGCGTAACTCTTGCTCAGGGCCTCCCATGGGGAGCTGATCCCGGTGGCGACTCAGACACGCAGGAGTACCACACCTACTCGGACCAAAGCGTTCGGTCCGGGCAGTGTATCCAGTTTGACTTTAGAGTGGCAGTTGTGCCAAAAAGTCTCCGGGTTTTTGTTCAGCAGGCGCAATCCAATAATCGGTACTCGATTGAGGTGTTACCGTTTCTGCTCGGGCCATCTGCTGGCCAGTATTCATTGTGCATCAATCTGGAACGCCTCGGGCTTGAAAACCCAAGTAATGGTGCAGTCGATTCGTCGCAGCGGTTTAACCCGGCGGCGGGTACGATCTCAGATCTGGGGGTCCATGTGTGGGACAATGAACGCAAAGTCTCACTGGT
>CAZWYZ010000005.1:12826-22756 GCA_964638785.1 uncultured Pseudomonadales bacterium | reverse complement strand
ATACACTTGAAGGTCGGGCAGATAGTATGACGTATTCTGATTATTCAGTCGCAGAGAATGGCGTCACAATTGATCTGGGATGGTATGAAAATGGGTTGGAACACGCGTTTTCCTCGTCGTCCGTCCCAACCTCACTGATTCAGAACTATCCGACCGTTCATTTAGGGTCATGTGTTGCAGAGTATGCATATCGAGTTTCTCAAATAGTCTTGCCATCACAAATACTTTCATACAATCCTGGAGGGTGGATTGAAACTCATTTCGCAGAGTTCACCCAGACCCACGCCAGTGCTCGATTCCTATTCTTGAATGAAATGGAGCTGGCATTCATTCAGAATCAAGGGTATGTACAGAGACCAACTGAGCTTCTTTCTCGACCAGAACAACTTGTCATCGTGACGAGAGGCAAAGATGGTGCGGATCTCTATACCCAGGATGTTGAAAGTCATATCGAGGCTCTCCGTATTACCCCAGTGGAAGAAACAGGGGCTGGGGATGCCTTTGCAACTGCATTTCTTTGGGCGATAGTCCAAGGATATTCGCAGGAGCAGAGTGCGCTACTGGCCTCCCTCTCTGGGGCACTCGCTGTGCAAACAGTCGGGGGTCATTTTAGTGCAGATGATCGCGTTTCTTTCTTTTCTCAGGCGATTGCCTTGGGTCTTCTATAGTAATTTGATATAATCCTTTGTCTCGCTATCGTTGTTTTCTTTTTTGCAAGAAAAAGAACGGTCGCAGTTCTTTTACAACTCAATACTGACTTTCCGTTGCCAGTAATGTGTATCCTTTTTTTGGGTGCATATTCTTGGCAACGGATAAATAGCCCTTTTAAAGAGGTGCAAGAATGACTGGAAATCTGAGTCTGTCGGACCTTCCGATCACGGATCTCGATCTGTATCGGCAAGGATTTGTGTCCATCTATATTGCGCTCACGCATTGGTGTAATCTTCGCTGCCCGCACTGCTATGATGAATTTCAAGCACGAAGTGGTATGAAGACCGAACACGCGCAGCGCATTGTCGAACAAGTAGCAACACTGAATCTTCCCAAGTATTTCTTCGACCTTTCTGGTGGAGAAATCATGGGAATGCCCAACTGGGCAGAGCTGCTTGAAACTTTCCTTCAAACGGGCAAAGATGTAGCGGTCAATACAAATGGTACGCTCATCAATGCACACACAATTCTCGAACTGGATCGGTTGAATGCGATGTATCCCGACACCCTGTTTTTAAGTGTGAGTCTTGATAGTCATATTCCGGAGGTTAATGCATATAGCCGCCCGGGAGCTGCAAGTAACAATGTGTTTGAAGCGATGCGGCTACTAAAGAGCCATAACATTCGCTTCCGTGCCGCAGTCACACTCACTGGGAAAAACGTCGAAACGATAGAAGACACCGTTCGTTTCATTGTGACCCAGTACACCCATGAATTCATCATAGGGGTACTGCGCCCGGTGTTTATGATGACACAGGAAAACCAAGGGATCGTCATTTCTTTGGAGCAAGTTCAGGCCGCGATGGCACGCATCTTGGATTTGAAAGACGAGCTGGGTGACTTCCAGATGTATCATTGCCTCGATAAAAATGGGGCAACATTCTGCGAAGCAGGTCGTGATCGCATTAACATCAATCCCAATGGGACGATCACTCCGTGTTACGCGCTCCAAACACCCAACTGGGTGATGGGTAATGTGTACAAGGAACCGCTGATCGATATTGTTCGGCGGATGCACGCCATTCATCATCGCCGTGATAATCGGTACCTGCTGTGTGAAAACCAAACAGGATTCTGGGGCGAACCAGAATATCGCCTAGGCTTGAAGAGCCCAGATGGAGAGGGGCTTGTGCTTCTTGATACCATTGGGTAATCAGTATTGAGTAATTGGAGGCGGTGGTGAACTCATCACCGCCTTCGACTCATTTTTTATTGAGATAATCAACTTTCATTTCTTCCAGGGTTTGACGAGCAGTCTTGGTCCAATCAAGATACGAGACTTTTCGAATATCTTTCCAGAGTCGCTTGGCACTTTTGGTTTGAATAATGTTAGAAATATCATCAATCCACGCTTCCATCCCTTTAAATCCATTCTCCGTATGCTCTTTGGCTCGTAGTCCATCTTCAATGAAGTCGGCATCTTTAACAAGCAAAAATTCCTCTTCTGTTAAATCGATCACTCGTTGAAAGTTTTCATATGTCTCTTTGCCGAGTGGCATAAATTGATCATCGCGAATCTCATCAACAACGGCGTTATCGGTAGCCATGTATCGTTGGCTGATTCCGTTTCGATCAAGCAATCGGATTTCATGCACATCATGAAAGAGACTATACATTGTTAAACGGAACACATCAGCTTGTGGTTTTTTCTCCAAGGATGCCAAAATGAAGGTAACGATGGCCACACGGTAGCAGTGTTCTGCAATATTTTCTGGATCTTTGATCCCATATACCCAAGGACCCGTTCGCTTTATTCGTTCAGCGGCGCCGAGTTCAAAAAGAAAATTAAGCACTTGTATTGAGTTATCCATGTAAAGACTCCCGTTAGAAACTATTCAGTAGTAATAACACGTGCAACTTGCTGCTGTAAACCACCTTCTATTTGTGCTCGTCCAAACTGAAACAATCGTTCAATATCCTTTTTTTGACCGTCTTCAGGTGGAACAGGGATAAATTTCGTATTCACAATTTCAGTACCGTCAACGCGAAGAAGAGTTTTTACATCGTTTGCGAGTCGCAAGACACGATCATGGTGATCAATGATAGTGGCCAATTCTCCAGAATAGTGAAGTGCTACTGGAACGAGTTGACGTGTGAATTCTTGATCTTTGGGGAACAGATAAAAATGCTTCATTAGTTCGAAAGTTGCCACATAATCTTCAAACCGATCGGCTTCTTCATGAAAATCCACTGCATACCCTAAGACAATTTTCGCTGCGATATTGACATAGGTACTTAATACATGAGAACCATCAAATTGGGTCACATCATGATAATTTGTACTATGTTCACGAATTTGTTTGGCAGGATCTCTTTGAAAGGTGGTGTTTTGATTAATTCGCAACCTCACCTCTGCTTTGCTGGAATCTTCAGGTATTCGTACAGACACTGTGTCATGGTTAAAACGATCAGTTGAATCAGCACGCAACGAAACATTGATCTTACTTAAATACAGCGATTCTTGATCTGGAGAATAACAGTACATGAATCGATCTGTTCTCTGTCCATCAGTACGATTTATACCGATATCTTGATCTTGAAACTTTGGGTGGAATGCTTCTATTGTCCAAGTTGCTCCAGTACTATCTGTATACCTGATTGTTGCGTAGTCAGCCTTATCTTTAATTTGTAAGGAGTCACTGTTCACAAAGACGGACGGATTTGCACTCTCTGCGTAGAAGTGAACTTCTTGGTCTCCAGATCGAAAGGAGAACGCTCGAATATCTAATTTCTCAAGATTATCAGCAAACACAATCTCAAGTGATCCCAAAGTGTGATCTATCAAGCCTATGTTCGTTCTTGGACAAGCTGTGTTTATGAGTTTTTTAAGTGATGGTTTGTCTTCTTCTCGTCCCATATGTTGTATTTTACCTTACATTATCAAGCTTTCATTCAAAAACAAGAAGGTTAGATACAAAAAAAGAACCTTTCAGTTCTTTTTTGTATATGTGACCCCACCGAGATTCGAACTCGGGTTGCCTGGATGAAAACCAGGTGTCCTAGGCCTCTAGACGATGGGGCCGTCACAATATGTTCTCTAATGTTCATTTGGATTCTGGTGAGACCGGTGAGGATCGAACTCACGACACAGAGCTTAAAAGGCTCCTGCTCTACCACTGAGCTACGGTCCCAAATAACATGACACAGTAGGATATTGTACCATCTGGTACTGGCATGGATCAATGAGCCGTACACCGACCAACACTCCATCTCTGATAGGATGCCAAGCTTTAGTGCCTTGTTGGATTATCCAGTAGCTTTGGGCGCAGGATATACCTTCCATTATTTAAGCTTATTCCTTCCAGAAAGCTACCTGCTTCAAGTTCCATTCGAGTCCAAATTTTCGCTACATTGATGTTTCTGTCTTGTTCAGAGAGGTGTAGCCTATTTAACTCATCTTCAATTTGTGAGAAAAATGGTTCAAGAGCTGGAAAAGAGGTCTCTTCGAATGAGTCCATAGGACATTCTCCCTACTCTCGAGGCTCAGTACCATCAATAAGTCGAGCTGTTTTTGGTCTTGGGATTACTGTTTCTTCGCCGACCGTATCACTGAGTGGAATCTCATCCATTTGTCCCATGCCAAACTTTGCTTCCATTTGTTGCCACTTCTCAAGATCAGCCTCTGGATTCTGACCAAAAGTTTTTGCTGTAAATGCAGTTCTTATTTCATCTTGGATCTGCTCTGCCTGATCGAGATCGTCAAGAATCTCAGGACTCAATGTCACAGGTTCCTTTGGTTCTTTGCCTTCATCTCCTAATCCCCAATTTGAAGAATCGAGTATGTTTCCATTTTCTCCCATAGATGCTCCTTTAGACTACCGGTACCACGGTTGGGTGCATATCATGTATAGCATCCTTGTGACTGGTAACGATAGCGGTAGGTCCGTTGTGGATTGCTTCCAAAACCTTGCCGAAGATATGGAAATCTTTCTCATTCGTAGAGAGAATCTGATCTCTGATCTTTTGACGACGCTGATTGGTCAATCCAACCAGATGACGAGTGAGGGCAATTAAACCTTCTGCATCAGGTAAGACGTAATGGTCATAGTCTGAAATAGCACCAATCACTGCTTTGGTGAGCTCACCTTGATTCACAGCAAGGTTTTGCAAATACGATGTACTTTTATTAAAAACCTCTAAGGTCTCGTCAATATGTGGGTCACGATAGGAGAGGAACGTAAACGTACCGGTCATGGTGTCAAAGGATGAGAAGGCGCCATATGCTCCACCCTTCATGCGAACTTGTTCCCAGAGCCATGATGTTCGCAGATACTTTGAGATCACGATTGCTGAGCCATCCAAGTTGTATCCTGTGTCGTACAAATTTATCCCCTTACCCACATAATTGACCGTTGTTGGGGCTGTTAAGATCTCATTGGCTCGTACCACACCAAAGTTCCAGTTTTCAACCGGTTGATAGGCAGTCGGAAGTTTTGCGGCGACTGATGAAGCGACATCAGCTCCAAGATAGGTTAATTCTGGATCACTTGTGACATTCACCAGCATGTCGTGTTGGGTAAGGATCAGTTCTTTCAGCTTCACAAGATCAGCTTTCACAGACTTCCAGTCAGTTGCTATTCGACCAATAAGGTCTCGCAAGAAAAAGAGTTGATGCACGCCAGATAACTCTTCATCAAGTTGATCGGAGATTCTGAATTGTCGTCTGAGTCGTGAATCAGCAAATTGATGACCACTTTCAAGGATCTCTTGCTCATAGTCTGATTTCTCTTCTAAGACAATCTGAGTGAGACGTTCTTTGTTTCCCAGATTCGCATGAAGCAACACATTTGAGAGTAATGCAGTAACATCTTTTGCTTGCCCTTTGAGCCACTTCGACCGGACAATGAGTTTGGCGACAGGCTCGGTACTTCCGACCTTTGTACTCGTAAATATTTGCGTCCAGATTCCACCACTTTGTTTCGAGATTCGATGGACGAAGGAGTCATATGACTCTTGGGCTGTTCCCATTTCCGTTAACGTTCGCGAAAACAGTGGCAAATATCCAAGAAGAGACTGAGGAACTGATCGGAGATCAAAGACAAGATCAAGATAAACAACTCCATTTGTTGCGACGGCATGGGTTAACAGTTCAAAATGACTTTGTCGCGTTATTTCTGTCGCAAATTCTTTGTTTTCTTTCTGTAAGTCTTCAATGGCTAACTTTGGAAGTGTCGCTAAGCTTTCTTCACTATCACTGGTTGTTTGCAGTGTGATCAACTTCTTGGTGAATGGGATGAGTTCTTTCTTCTCAGACGCTTTCAGTGTTGCAACTCTCTTTTGAACATTCTCTTGTTCTTTGGCATCACGTCTTTTCTGTTCATCTGCATCGGGATGCAAAATGACGGTCGAGCGATGTGTGTTTTCGAGAAGATATGATGTGATTAACTCTTCAAACACTTTCTTTCCACTGGCAAGGTCAGCCTTCAGCTGGGTAAGTCGTGTTTCGAATGCCAGGGCATCGATTGGATCGCCACCATACATCCATGTCGGCAAGATTCCATACAGCATTGAGAGTCCTCGTGGAAATGACCCACTATTCTGCTCACGTAAAGCAAACTCCAAAGTGTTCATTGCCGCATCAATGGCATCCTGAGAGATACCTTTTGTAACGAGACCTCGGAGTGTATCAAGAATTAATGTCTCAACTCGTTTTGCTTGACGCTCATCCATGCCACGCAACCCAATGGAGTAGATCATTTGCTGCAGATCACTCTCCACTCCTCCACCAGCGATATCTTCCCCAATCCCAGATTCAATCAATTTCTTTCGAAGAGGTGACGCAGCTGTGCCACTGATGATATGTGCTAAGAGTTTTAATCGCAGGGTGAGATCACGCTTGGTTGGTGATGGCAAAACCCAGTTGAGTGTTACCATTCCCTTTTTGAGAGGATCTTCTGTGGCAGAAATTGCAAGCGGAGCAACTACTTGTTGTGGCGTTTGAAAAGATGGCTGAACTGGAATCTCTGCATTTGTTTTTTGATATGAGAATTGTGAAAGATACTCATCAGCGAGTTGAAGGCGCTTGAGTTCTGGGTCATTTCCCGAGAAATAGATCATGCTATTGCTTGGATGGTAATACTTTTTATGGAATGCTATGAAATCCTCATAGGTCAAATTTGGAATTTCTAATGGATCTCCACCAGAGTCAAACTTGTACGGTGTATCGGGAAGCAGTGAGGCTTGGATGGTGTCCCACAATGCGCGATCTGGAGAGGCATATGCCCCTTTCATCTCGTTATATACAATCCCGCGATACTGTGGCTCATCCTTTGTTGATTCCTGATGGATATGCCATCCCTCTTGCATCAATGTTTCTTTTGAGAGCAACGGGAAAAAGACCGCATCAAAATAGACTCTCACAAGATTGTAGAAGTCTTTCTCATTGGTACTGGCAACGGGGTACGATGTCTTATCTGGATAGGTAAACGCATTCAAGAATGTGTTGAGCGACCCTTTGACCAATTCAATGAACGGCTCTTTGAGCGGGTAATTTTTTGACCCACATAATACAGAGTGTTCCAAGATGTGTGCAATTCCTGTTGAATTGGTTGGTGGAGTTCTGAAGGTGATTCCGAAAGACTTATTTTCATCACTGTTCACCAGCGAGAGAAGTGGTGCCTTCGTTTTTTCATGCAGGTAGAGATTTGCAACCGTTTTCAACTCAGGGATATTTTGGGTTCGAGTTAGCGTAAAGCCATGCATGTTCTGTTTCATAGGAAGAACATGTAGTATACCCTACAGCCACAGAGATTTCGGAAGGAGAATTAGTTTTTGACTGAAACAGTTGTCACCGCTTTTTGCACTTGCTTCTTGATCTTCATCGAGCGCTTCCCGATACGATCACGCATGTAGTACAGTTTGGCGCGGCGGACATCACCTTTGGTCAAGATATCAATACTTGCCAATGCTGGCGAACCGAGTGGGACGATACGTTCCACACCGATTGTTCCGGCAGCAATTTTTCGGACAGTGAATGCTTTTCCAGCTTCTCGGTTATCAACAGCAATGATGATTCCCTCGAAATACTGTTGACGAGTCTTTTCGCCTTCTTTGACGTGAAAGCCGACTTTGACTGAGTCGCCGACAGAAATAGATTGGTTGTTATAGGTAAAATACTTGGCCATAGAGGGGCAATTATATCAAGACTTGGAGTAGGTTTCAATCACAAGCTTCGAGAAGCCTAAAAGAGCAAGATTTGCACTTATTTTTGCTGCATCATCCCCTTTTTGCGTCCAGAGTGCACGAAGTGTCGTAATAGTTTCACGCGTTTCCCAGGGGAAAATCACCCAGGCGCCACTATCTTGCACAAAGAAGTCCGGTGTTACTTTCGTCCATGGCTTTCGAAACAAGGTTGCCAGTTTCACTTCTTTTGGTCCTTGGGCTGCAAGATACTGGGAGATAAAAAGCAAGGTCTCACCAGAGTCAGCCAAGTCATCAACAACCAGGACTCGTTCATCTTTAATGGAGGCGGCCATTGCTTGTGTCACTACTGGTGTCGCATTCTTTTCATTGATTCCCGTGTACATCTCAGTCTGGATGATACTGATTTTTCGAACTGCCAACGCATCTGCTAACGTCTGGGTAATGGAAACTCCACCCCGAGCTAAGGCAATCAAACGATCGTATTTTTGGTTGGTGGTGAGAATCTTTTGGGCAAGATTTAGCGTCATGCTCCCCACATCATCCCAAGAGAGGACTTCGTAGGGTTGGTCATGAATAGTGATCGAGATCATACAGTTTTTAGACTGACGTTTCTTTCTTCTTGGAAGCCTCAATAAACTCCAAGAATAATGGATGTGGATGCAGTGGCGTAGACTTGTATTCTGGGTGTCCCTGCGTTCCCACAAAGAATGGATGCATACTTCGAGGGAGTTCAATAAGTTCAACCAGGTTCTCTTTCACTGAACGACCGGAAACGATCACTCCATTTTTTTCAAGCTCTGGCATGAACTCATCATTACACTCGTAGCGATGTCTGTGTCGTTCTGAGGTCAAACCTTTACTCTCATCAATCATTTGCCCATGTTTCTTGTAGGCATCAAATGCAATGGTTCCAGGTTTGACAATACAGTCCCAAGCTCCTAAACGCATGGTTCCGCCATATGCCCGGTTTTCCAAAACGCGCTTTTGATCAGGAATCATATGGACAACCTGATGAGGAGAGTCTGGATTCACTTCTTGTGTGTGTGCATCTTTCCAGCCAACGACTGTCCGGGCAAACTCTACCATCGCCAGTTGCATTCCATAACAGAGTCCCAAGTACGGGATCTTTTCTTCACGCGCATACTGGATGCTGCGAATCTTCCCTTCCACACCACGTTCACCCCATCCAATAGGGACAATCAAACCATTGAGCGGTCCAAAGAATGCTTGAAGATCTGCATTGGTTGTTTTTCCTTCTTTTTGCATCTTCTCCACTTTGGCTGCATCGACCCATACAATTTCTGTTGCCACACCTTGTGCACTACTTGCATGGTTTATCGCGTCAATTAAGGCAGCGTAACTGTCTTTGAGCTGATAATCACCTGTTGCCAAATACTTTCCAACAATTGCAACTTTGAGGGTTTGCTTCTTTGGACTCATGGCTTTTGTAACCATAGCTTCCCAGTCAGGTAAGGAGACGAGTGGCTGCTGTGACTGATCGGCATTGATTTTGAGTTCTTCCAAAATAAGATCATCAAACTGTTGATCTTTAAAAGTAAGTGGTATTTGATACACGTTTTCTACGTCAGGAGCATCAATGATGTGCGAGCTCTCAACATTGCAGAACAATGCAAAGCGATCACGTCGACGCTGATCCATGCTTTTTGCAGCACGAGCGACTATGAAATCAGGCTGAATACCAAGCGAGTTGAGTGTATGGACAGACAGTTGTGTTGGTTTGGTTTTTGGTTCACCAATATGGGCTGGAGTTGGCAAGTAACTGACATGTACATGGATGACGCGTTGCTTGTGTGCGTAGCGAAGCATTCGAGATGCTTCATAGTACAAGATGTTTAAGTACTCTCCGACTGTGCCACCCAGTTCAACTAAAACAATCTGAGCATTATCTTTTTGTGCTGCATTGTTAATACGAGCAATGATCTCATCACAAATGTGTGGCATCTCGACATCTTCACCGTTATATCCAAACGCACGTTCACGATCAATGACAGTCTTGTAGATCTGTCCCATGGTCACAAAGTTGGCTTTTCCAAGCTCTTGACCTAAGAATTTCTC
>CAZWYZ010000005.1:0-12816 GCA_964638785.1 uncultured Pseudomonadales bacterium | reverse complement strand
ATATCAGACTCAGTCCCGTCATTACACAAGAATGGATCGCCATGTTCGATTGGGTTAATGAGGCCTGAATCAATGTTGAGATAGTTTTCACACTTCACGACAGTGACACGAAAACCTTTGGCTTTTAAGAGTAATCCCAGCGAGGCAGTGACAACACCTTTTCCGAGCGAAGAAAGAACTCCGCCTGATATAAAAATGTATTTTAAATCTTTGTGGTTTTTGGGTTTATCTGTTTGGGGCATAGGGTATTGTATCAAGCAGACAGGATTTTGTGTACAGCTTCTTGTGTTTCCTGATTCCAAGCAACTGTATAGGGTAATCGCATGACCGTTTGGGCATCTCCATTTGGGATAACAACGGACAGCATATCCGGTCCTGGTCGTTGTTTCAAATAGGTACCAATTTTTTGTAACACTTCTTTGGGTATTCCCCGTGGGATTGTGAGCACCGCTCCGGCAGTTTCTTGAGGAATAATGACTTGTGGTTCTCGAGCTTTATCGACTTGCATTGATAGTTTTTCATCGCGAAGCGCTAGTTTCCCTTTCAAAATCACAATTCCATCTTTTTTAAATAAGTCTTTATACTGGGCAAACGTGCGCGGAAAGGCAACAAACTCAAGTTGCCCGCTGCCATCTTCTAGAGTTCCAAAACACATTTCTTCTTGTTTCACTTTGGTTAACACGGTACGAACACTCGATATATATCCACCGAGTGTTACGACTTTCTCAGCATCCAAAGCAGGATCGAGACCTTCAATCTTGTGTGACACCATCTTGCTGACTTCCTCTAAAGCATCGGCCATTGGGTGACGTGTGAGGTAAAACCCAAGAAGCTCTTTTTCAAAAGATAAGAGTTCACCTTGTGGGTACTCAGGCAGACGTTCAAAGGTGTCTTGTGCACTTTGTTTTTCCTCAATTCCTGAAAATAATCCATCTTGCCCTTCAATATCTCCGGTCAGTGCCCCAACTGTGCTGCGGATTTTTTCCAGGTTTTCAAGCATGGAGGAACGCGTCGAGAATACGTCAAACGCGCCGACACGAATCAAACTTTCTAAGACTTTCTTATTGATCTTTCGACTATCGGTTCTCTGCAAGAAGTCGGTAAAGGACACAAAAGGACCACCTTTTCGAGCCTCCACCATACTTTCAATTGCTGCTTCACCCACGTTTTTGATGGCGCTTAATCCAAATCGAATCGCATTGGGTATCTTGGTATCGGTATCTGTCTCAATTGAGAACTGCACCGCAGACTTATTTATTTCTGGAGGAAGGACCGCAATACCCATTCGTCTGCAATCTGCCACTGCCTGTGCCGTTTTTTCCTCTTTCCCAGCGCCTAATGAGTTACTCTCAACAGAAAGCACTGCACACATGTACTCGGTCGGATAGTTTGCCTTCATCCAGCCGGTGTAATACGAGATCATGGCATAGCTTGCACTGTGTGCCTTGTTGAATCCGTAGCCAGCAAATTTTTCAATGAATCCCCAGACAATATCAATCGTCTTCTGGTCATATCCCTTCGCCTTTGCACCTTTGCCAAACTTTTCTTTTTCTTTGACCATGATCTCGATTTTTTTCTTTCCGATGGCACGACGCAACTCATCGGCTTGTCCAAGCGAGAATCCTGCCATGACGCTGGCAGCTTGCATACACTGCTCTTGGTACAACAAAATTCCGTAGGTATCTTTGAGCACTGGCTCCAAATCAGGATGAGGATATTTTATTGATGATGGATCTTGTTTCCCTTTAATGAAGTCATCAATCAGCGCCATTGGACCAGGACGGTAGAGTGCCACCATAGCTGTTAAGTCCGAGAAGACGCTTGGTTTGAGTCCACGTGCAAGCTTACGCATTCCACCGGATTCCATTTGAAAGACACCGGTTGTTTCACCAGATGAAATCATGTCAAATACTTTTTTGTCATCTAACGGAACAATCGACAAATCAACTGTTTTTCCTTGGGTTTGTTTGATGACACGAATGGCTTCTTCAAGGATCGAGAGGTTTCGCAAGCCTAAGAAGTCCATTTTGAGAACCCCAATTGCTTGTGGGCTGATATTTAAATCCAATACACGCATATCGTACTGCGTCACGATTTTTCCTGACTTATTATCTTTTTGGATTGGCGTGTACTCCATTAATGGCTTATCAGAAATCAGCACACCGGCGGCATGGACACTCGTGTGACGAGCGTTACTTTCCACGCGCATTGCAAGATCCAGAAGCTGTTTATATTTTGGTTCACCATAAAATGCTTGGAGTTCAGGAACGCTTTTGATGGCATCAATAATGTGAACCACATGGCCTTGAACAGGATCAGGAATCAACTTTGCAATTCGATCTGTTTCCGTAAATGACAGTCCCATGACTCTACCAATATCACGCAATGCCGCTCGACTTTCCATACGTCCAAACGTAATGATCTGTGCAACTTTATCTGCACCATACTTTGCGGTTACATATGCAATCACTTCATCACGTCGGTTATCTGCAAAATCAATATCAATATCTGGCGTACTTGATCGTTCCGGATTCATGAAACGCTCGAATGGCAGATTGTGTACAAATGGATCAAGTGTTGTGATGTTGAGTGCATAGGAAAGCATGGAACCAGCTGCAGATCCACGACCAGGTCCCACAAAAATGCCATTACTCTTTGACCAGTTCACAAAGTCTTGGACAATTAAGAAGTACGTGAGGTAGCCTTTTTCAGAAATGACATCGATCTCATAATTTAAACGTGCAGCAACAGACTGTAAACTTCGTCCTTCTGGTGTTATACGCAGCTTTTCATCTCGAAAATCAATATGTTCTGAAATTCCTGGATAGCGATTCTCCAGTTTTTTAAATGCCAGCTTTTGCGTAAATGTTTGTGGAGTATCACCCTCAGGAATCTCAAAGATTGGAAAATGTGCTTTTCCGAGTGGAATTTCGAGTGCACACGCATTGGCAATCTTCATGGTATTTTCAATTGCGTCAGGCGTACTTGCAAACTCTGCTGCCATTTGTTCTTGGCTTTTGAGGAAAAAATCTTGATCCCCCATCTTCATGCGATCAGTATCAGTTATTAGTTTACGTGTTCCGACACAGATGAGTGCATCTTGGGCAGGAGCATCGGAAGCACTGACATAGTGAGCATCATTGGTTGCCACTAAAGGAATTCCTAACTCTCTTGAGAGTGCAATCATTTCAATTCGATGTTTTGTGACCTCTGGTATCTGTTCATGGTATTGAATCTCGATGTAAAAATCCTCACCAAACAACTCACGATACTTTACAAGTTCACTCACACACTCATCACGTTGCCCATTCATGAGAAGTTTACTGAATCGACTTGATAAACATCCAGAGGTGACAATCAAACCTTCTTTATATTTTGCGAGTGTTTCAAAATCAAAGCGTGGTTTGTAGGAGAAGCCACGTAAGTGAGCTTCACTTGTGAGCTTTAAGAGGTTTTGATACCCGACATAGTTTTTCGCAAGGACGAGGATATGGAACTGATCACTCCCAGGTTTTGATTGTTTCTCTTCCATGGATCCAGAGGACATGTATCCTTCAAGACCAATAATTGGCTTGATTCCTTTTTCGATACACTTGTTATAGAAGTGGACCGCACCATACATGACTCCATGATCAGTAATGGCAATGGCTGTTTGTCCATCTTCAATAGCGCGATCAAGAACATCTGGGATTTTTGAAAGACCATCAAGAAGCGAGTACTCAGTATGAACATGCAGGTGGGTAAACGTCGACATCTGCCTATCCTACGAAAAAAAAGGTGAAAAGAGAAGGGGTGGACACGCTTACCGCATGAGATAGCTAAAGGCTCTCATTCTGTTGAGCTGCTCAGGTGTTGGTTTTGAAGGTGCATGCTCTTGTGGCCTTGCAATCGTATACGGAATCTGGACATGTACTTTCAAAGTTCGCAGTCTATCCATCACCGAGGTATGAAGCTCATCAATTTGTGCAAAATCACTCAGGCATTCCAACGCACTGTACTGCAAAATCTTAACAATCACTTCGTCATCTTCGGTAATAGCACGTGCTTCCTGTTCTGATAGTCCCTCATCTTCAAGATAGGCACGCAACGTGTTCTGTAATGGGAGGATTCCTTCTTTCGTTTTGGCAACATCGGCAGCAGCGAATGTTTTTGCAAACGCAAGAAACTCTTTTTGAAGCTGGATTCGTCGTGACTCACGCGCATCTCGATACATAGTATCTATCACCGGAGTCTGCTGACGAGCAGTTTCTGCCGATTGAAGGGCAAACAGTTCTGCAACAAATTGGGGTCGTGTTTGCACAAACGCGTCAAAGCTAGCTTTGGATACGTCCTTTCGCTCCGACGGCTCTCGCGTTTGTAGAAACAACGCGCGTATTGCATCACCATCATTACGCTGTATTGCGGAACACAAAGCAGTATTCTGAAACGCTTCTGCACTCTCACCAGACACTCCATTCTCGAGATAATCTGCAAGTTGTGAAAGTGTGTCCTCATCTGCTTGCAGCAGCTCTATGACCACATCTTCCGCTCCCATACCACCATAGCGGATAAACTCCTCCGGAAAGTCGGTGAGATTATGGGATGAATGCAAATCAGGCATCAATGCGGCAAAAGCAGCAAACTGCCGTTGCACTCGCGCAAGTTGCTCTTGTTGTGAACTGACCTGAAACGCATCCTCATACGACTTCAATTTCTGTTGCACAGTCGCCTTGTCTTCTTGACGAACATTCTTTGGAATATTCAAGAAGTCCAAGCACAAACGATAGATCTCTTGCGGATTGATCGAAATTGCATCTTCTTCTTTACTCGTCACCTGTTTGTCCCTCTTTTTAAACCAGGTTCTCCATTCAGGCTGTTCAAACTCATCTTTACTGACTTCACGTCCATTGATTGTGTAGATCGTTTTTCTTTTCTTTGGCAGTACTTTTTGGATTTCCTCACGTAACTGCTCACTTGTCTTATCTGAAAGGACTCTCAGTCGTGAGTTCGCTTCCGCAGCAAACTGTGACTGAATATCGATTTTCAGTTGATATTGCAGCTCTTCTTTTACCTTTTGAACCGTTTTTACCCAAGTCATTTCCAGTGCTGATCCATTCTTTATTGGAGTTGCTGCACTTACCTCTTCATCATCCAATATTCCAAATACAGAATAGAATTTTTCCCTTGGGATTTCGATAGACTTGAGCTCTTGGTCGTTTGGATCTGCATCTAATGGGATGCCATCCACTGACAATCGAGTAAACTCCGTCGTAACTGCTGTATATGCATCAAGAATAGCGCCTAAGACATCCCCTTTTCCATCTGCTAAAACCTCATTTAAGATGGCGTTGAGACGCGTACGATACCGACGAGTCATTTCTCGAACGGCATTGGGGATGACCTCATTTGGATTGTTTGGTAGTCCCAATGAGTCTGGCACTGGGAAGAGATTATGATCTTGTTGAGAGTATCCAGGACTTTCACGCAGCTTCTGCTGCTCGCGGGCACGCTGCAACGTATCACCTTTGAGTAACTCTTCGACGTTTTGATGATTTCGAAGCAGGAGACTGAGAGTATTGACCCACTTGCCTTCAGGATGATCTGAAGTTGCCGAGCCAACATCAGTAAAAACGCTCACACCGTCATTATCATCATCACCCAGGAGGTGAGAAATGTATAACTTTTTCTGTTTGACGCTGAAACTTACATAAAAGATATCATGAAGACTCTCCCATGGAAAATCCTTCAATCCATTTTTGAGTTTATTCAAAACTAACTTATCCGGAAAGGCATCAGAAAGTTCATCAGGCCACAGTTGAATGAGTTCGACTAAGTGTCGAGCTTCAAGACCCGTAAAGGTAAATTCTCCTGCATCATCATCTGTTTCATGCGTGTCGGGAAGAATCCATAACTGTGAATCCAAGGCATCAGACATTGCTTCGATACCTGTTTGCTCTTCTGGAGCGTTAAAAGGTTTGACTGACACACTGACAGCGTACAGTGGGTTCTCTGTATCCACTTCTGAGTTGCTTACTGTATTTGAGAGAGGGTGAAGATCATATGAAACTGAAAAATTTGCATCATCCCCATCACCGACCTTCGATGCGAAATGCATTTGAATTGCCTGCTTGATACGTTCAACACTTGTGACCACTACTTTTGAGTCTGGAATATACAGTTTGCTGTATTTTTCAAGCTGTTTTGTCAGGAGTGCAGTTACATCCTCAATGACCCGCCTATTTGCTTCTCTTTGATTGATTATTTGCATTTCTGGAAGCTCGGTCGGTTCAGGTTGTTTACGCTCACTGCGTAGAAGAATTGGTCGTGACGATTGATTCCCATTTTGAAGAAAAAGCACGAAATGATTTTCACGTGTTTTCTGAAAAACGAGTTTGAAAGTGGAGATATCTTTACCACTTTGTATCTGTGCTAAAAGCCTTTTCACTTCTTGGAGAATTTCATTTTCTTCAACGCAGACCTCTTGATCTGCACGTTTGAGGTAGAAAAGATGGTCTTGCCTGACGGTATCAAGAAATGCAATGAGTTCTTGGGATCCTGAAAGAGCATGGATGTCTATGACATTTTCATATGGACGAACAGCGCCATCCATCTTCGAGAGCGTATCAAGCACATTTGCACCACGCGTCATCTCTGCAGCCATAGATTTTCACCTATTGGAGTGCGAGCTCCAATGCCTTTTGTACTGTTTGGGTGTCAACTGCTCCAACTTTCTTTTTCACCATGCCCAGTAAGAAACCAATAACTTGTGTCTTTCCCGACTTATAATCTGAAACTGCTTTTGCGTTCTCAGAAAGAACTATTGCAATGACACTCTGTAATTCATCATCGCCCAGTGCGGTTGTTTGCGCAAGTGCTTTTGAGTCCTGAATTAGTTTCTCGACATTGGATTGCATTGAAATCTTTTTATTGACAATCTGAGTCACAACTTTGAGTGCTTCTGGGTACGTTTCAAGCAAGGTATCAATAACTGGGACATTTGCAGGATCGTCAGAAAGGATAACCGCTTCTGTCGGCTTCATCCCTTTTGTAATCCAGGTAGAGATGACTGCATCGGGAAGCGTAGGAAGTGATGCTTTGAGCACATCAAGCGTCTCTTGTGTGAATCGCAATGGTGGCAAATCAGGATCAGGGAAGTATCGATAGTCTTCTGCAGACTCTTTCGATCTCTGTGAAAAGGTTTGGTTTTTATTCTCATTCCATCCGCGTGTTTCTTGTGTTGGGAACTCTCCCGTTTCACGTATTTCACACTGACGTTTAAACTCGTACGCTATCGCCTTTTCTATGTATCTAAATGAGTTGAGATTTTTCACTTCTACTTTATACGCAGGGTATTTTCCTGCTGCTTTTTCTTGTGGAGTCTGCACACTGATGTTTGCTTCCAATCGCATCGACCCTTTTTCCATGTCTGCAAGACTGACATCAAGATAGCGAATTAACTGGTGAATTTTTTTTGCGTATGCTTTTGCATGCTCAGGTGAAGTGATATCGGGTTCTGTCACAATTTCCACTAATGGGACGGAGGAACGGTTGAAATCAATCAGTGATGCTTTTTGTCCATCAATTTCTTGATGTGAAAGCTTCGCTGTATCTTCTTCTAAATGGACACGAGTGATACGAATGTCCCCAAGATCAGTTTTCACGAGACCATTCACACAGAGTGGCTGGTCATATTGTGAGATCTGATATCCCTTTGGAAGGTCTGGATAGAAATAATGCTTACGATCAAATTTTGAAAAGAGTGCAATTTCACATCCTAGTGCCTGTCCGATTTTTATGGTCCACTCAATTGCTTGTTTATTCGCAACAGGAAGTGCGCCTGGTAAACCAAGACATACAGGACAAGTATAGATATTCGGTTTTGCTGCCCCAAATGGGTCATTCACACATCCACAAAACATCTTCGACTTGGTTTTTAATTCCACGTGAATTTCGATTCCAACGATCAATGTATAGGTTGTATCTGCCATATGTCTTTATTTTTGTTTCCAGGAATTAAAGTTTGTCGCTGCTTCAAACACATTCCCTGCCCGAATGACTCGCTCTTCTTGCCACATAGGTGCAACGATATTTAAACCCAAATAGAGATTTGTGGTCGCATCATGACCCATTGGAACATTGAGTCCGCATAGACCACTAATTGAGCTTGGCTCCATTAACATATCTTCCAACTCACCAAACATGGGATTATCTGCACTGGCACCAATTTTCTGTGCGTAGCCTGGTGAAGATGGCGAGATCAAAATATCGTACTTTTCAAAGAGGGATTCGTAGTTTTTGCGATATAGTGTTCTGACTTGTTGTCCTTTGACGTAGTACTTATCAGCATACCCTTTTGAGAGGGTGAATGTTCCCAACATCAGTCGTCGTCTGGCTTCTGCACCAAAATGCGAGCGATCCTGACCGTAGCGAATCCCGTCAAAGCGACCTAAGTTACTACTGACTTCTGATCGCTGGACGACTGTATAGACTGCAATGGCAAGATCTGGGGAAAGTATTTTTCCATCTTCCAATGACTCTGACAATGGAACGTACTCAACAATCGCACCAGCAGCCTCTAAGATCTTTCCTGCGTTCTTCACTGCTTCAGCAGCGGGTGTGCCTGTAAGTTGCGCATGATCAATGTATGTAATACCGACTCTCATTCCTTTAACACCTTGCATTAGTGCGTTGGTAAAGTCTGGAACTGTTTGGGTTGAAGTGGTCCCATCATATGGATCGTGACCTGCAATATGGTTTAAAAGAATTGCGCAGTCTTCGACTGTTTTTCCCATTGGACCTGGACTATCCAGTGATGATCCCATCGCGACGACACCGTAGCGACTGCAGCGACCATAGGTTGGTTTTAAGCCAACAATGCCGCACCATGACGATGGTTGACGAATGGATCCAGCTGTTTCTGATCCAATACCCGCAATACAGAGATCGCTTGCAACTGCAGCTGCTGTTCCACCGGATGAACCACCAGGAAGATACTCAGGATTGCGTGGATTTTTTGTGACGCCAAAATCAGATGTTTCCGTGCTACTCCCGTGTGCAAATGCATCCATGTTCGTTTTTCCAATGATGACTCCACCCGCAGCTTGAAGCTTTGTGGTGACCGTTGATTCATAGGGTGGGATGAAGTCTTTGAGGATGTTTGAACTTGCAGTCGTTTCAATTCCCTTGGTTAAGAAGTTATCTTTGACTGCAATGGGAGCACCACCAAGTGGAAGACTCACGCGTTCGTTTGCTTCTGTATGTGCGTTCGGGTTTGAAGCAAGATAGATATTGAACTTCTTATTATCAGAAACAATTGCTGCATCAATCTCAGATAACACATCTGCTGGTGAGATCTCTTTTGCCTGGACTTTATCAAGATAGTTTTTTAATGTTAAGTTTCGCAACATATTATTCACCAATCAGTTGATCCACGACGATATATCCATTGTGTGTGCGCTTGGCATTCTGCAATGCTTGTTCCTGTGTAAACATACGCTCAGGAGTGACAACATCATCACGCAAAATGTTCTCAAGTCCAGTGACCTGGTTTGTAGGTTCAATGCCGGTTGTATCTATACGATTTAAGTTCTCAACAACACCAAGTGTGGTCGTAAAGCCGTCAGCCAATGTGGCAGCTTCCTTCTCAGAAACGGGAATGGCACTTAATTGCGCGATGTGACCAACAAGTTTTGGATCAATAACAATCATACTTTGTATTGTAGGACACAATTCTTCTCAAGCCAAGTAAGGAAACAAGATAGCAAGATAGTTTCTTTTTCGAACACTCTCTTGGTTTTTTTTCCGACAAAAGAAACGAATTACGCAGACTTCAGTCGTGCAATTCGCTCTGCGATTGGTGGGTGAGTGCTAAAGAGTCCCGAGAACCATCCAACACTTCCCCCAGAAAAATGTGATTTTGGTGTATCTGCTGAGAATGGACTATGAATATAGAGATGGGCTGTTGCTTTATTCGCAGCTTCCAATGGTTCTTTATCACTTGCAAGTTTTGCAAGTGCTCGTGCCAAACCATCAGGATACTTGGTCATACCGACTGCTGATGCATCTGCTAAGTACTCGCGATTGCGTGAGATTGCCAGCTGAATCAGTTGAGCAATCAACGGTGACAACAGTGCAAATGCCATGCCGACGACAAAGAAAATGAGTTGCAATTGGCCATTGCCTCCTTCATCTCGGTCGCGCTTTTTGCCACCACCCCAGAACGACATGCGTAAAAACCAGTCTGCAAGAAGTGCGACGAGTCCAACAAGGATGGTCACTATCGACATCAGTCGGGTATCGTAGTTGCGTACATGGGAAAGCTCATGCGCGATGACACCTTCCAATTCCGATCGATCCAAGCGATCAATCAAGCCAGTCGTCGCACACACCACGGCGTGTTGTGGGTCTCGTCCAGTCGCAAACGCGTTCATGGCTGTATCTTCGATGACATACAATTTTGGCATTGGCATTTGTGCACCAAGACACAAGTTCTCAGTGACCGTGAAAAGATTGAAGTCTTTCTTTCGATCAGCGGGTCGTGCACCTGACATCGTCAAAATTAATGAGTCTGAGAAATAGTAGCTGCCAAAGCTCATGACTCCAGAGAGGATGAGTGCAATTGGAACAAATGAGGGGTCAAACCCAAATCCTTGGACCATGAAATACACAGCTGCTGTAATGAAGGCGATAAAGCCAAACATGATAAACCACGATTTTCGCTTGTTGCTGTCAATTTGCTCGTAAAAATTCATAACAGTATTCCTATCACTCGTGCACTAAATCAGAAACATTGAGCGGCATGGCGAAAATGAAATGGCACGTTCGCCATAACTGCCTTGTTCTTAGAGGTTCACTTTAACATCGTGTGTTTCAGCTTCACTGACTTCCACATGGGCACCCGTCATCGGCGTTGCAATTCCAGCCTTCTTTGTAAATCCAAACGCATTGGCGATGAGATTACTTGGAAACGTGACACGCATCTGATTGTAATTTTGTGACAAATCAATGACAGAACGACGGGCATACATCAACTTATCTGAGGTGTCTCGCAGTTCATTCATCAAATCTGAGACAACTGTGTTGCCTTTTATCTCTGGGTTGCTCTCGACCATGATTGATAGTTTTCCTGCCATTCCATTCAAAGCTGCTTCCACTTTGTCCAATGACTTCCCAGATTTATCACTTACAGCTGTATCGACTGCTTTTCGTGCATTTGTGATCGAGGAGTAGATATCCTTCTCATGGGAGAGGTACCCCTTCACACTCGCCTCCAAATTTGGAATCAGATTAGCTTGACGCTTGAGCTGATTGCCAATTTCTTGCAGCGCTGCCTCGATGCGCGTGTCAGTTGTTTGGAAGGTGTTATACACACTTCCGATATAGAGTAATAGACCGATCACAACAATACCTGGCAATAGAAATTCCATAGTGTCCTCCTTGTAATACCTGATCATTGTATCAAATCTTAAGAATGCTTACCTGAGATGTTGCTGAGTAGTGGGTGTATACTTTTCTCCTAAAGGAGGATACTTATGCCCACAGCTCATGAGAATCCAATCACGAATGCAAAAATAGATGATCCATTCGAACGATGGACACACATCGGAGATGAGGAAATTAAAAGAATCCATGAAGCAGATCGTTTCATCTCAGAGAGAATTGCAGAAATGCTTACTGGTTCTGTCCAAAAACCAGAGATTGTCTCACGGGGGACAGACATGATAAAATAACTCTCCAAGCTCCCGTGGTCTAGCGGTCTATGACGACTCCCTGTCACGGAGTAAATCACCGGTTCGAATCCGGTCGGGAGCGCAACAAAGCAAACAGATACACTCTTCTCATGCCAGAACCACTTTCACAATCTGTCATTGATCAGATTCAACAATCAAGCTTGGAGCCAGATTCGCTCATCACAGATATTGGCAACCATCAGCACCTTGACTCAGTTTCGAATCTTCTGCTTGTTCGATTCTGGCAGGTTCAAAACAATCTTTCCTCTGAATACAAGCCAGTTTTCGCGTTTATAAAAACCAAAGATCCAATTAGTGAGCGCATACGCAAACAAGCAGATACTCTAGGATTCCTCGGTCCACTTACAAACTACTGGATTCGCGTATTGGATCAGGGAGCAGACGAGAAAATCTTTCCCAAAAAAAAGTTTCCTGAACATGAGAGTTTTAAACTTCATCAAAAACTCAATGTCCTGCTTTCTGGCGAATTGACATCAAATGGTGAACTTGTTGGGCTGTATCCTACGCTGCTTCGACTCTACTGTTCATGGACACCTAGCGGAGTTTTCGCAACTGCAGACATCAGTAAACCGACGAAAGCACTGCAAGAAAATGTTGAGATGTTTGTCGCGCTCTCGAGAGAAATGTCTTATTGGTCAAGAGTGCTTGCATTAATGACTCCGCTTACCTCTTGACAACTTCTGTCAAGTTTCGTACGTTGTTCCATACACTCCTCTGCTGCCCTCAGAGAGAACTCAACACACTCACACCTATTTGGAAGGAGAACGTATGGCGGCAGCAAAAAATCAACAGACTTCAGTAGACACACTCAAAACGTATGAATCACAATTGAGCACCGTGTTTGGATTTGTCATTGTCGTGGCAATTGGAATTGGGCTTCTGTTTCTCCTTCGAAGGACTGCTTTGAAACCAAATCCATCCATTTCTGATGCCGGTAGTCAAACCAACTCAGAGAACTTGATGAAAGATGAAGAAGCAGGAAAATACACAGTCAAGACTGGTGATCATCTTTGGAAAATTGCAGAATCGGAACTCAAAGATGGATATCAATGGGTCACCATTGCAAATGCCAATGGCATTAAGTCTC
>CAZWYZ010000004.1:18911-27069 GCA_964638785.1 uncultured Pseudomonadales bacterium | reverse complement strand
TGAGTGCTCCCGTTCCGATTATTGCAGTGGCAACCGCATCGTTGGTATCAACTAAGGCTGCATCTTTTCCATCTAAGCGATCAAGCTCAAGAGAAGAGATTGTGGTGGCTGCGGTCAAGATATTGTTTGTTCCGATACTGAGTGCATTCACAATCTCGTCGTCTGCAACATCAACAGCAGTCGTGATCACACCAGTATCAGAGTTTCCAATGATGATTCCAACAGCTGTGGTTGCAATACTACTTGCATCCAATCTGATGAATGCGCCACTTGAAGAATTATCTATCTGGAGACTATCACCAGTTCCTGCGTTACTTATACGGATACCATCGACATTTCCAGTGTTCTGTTGGTCGATCCAAAATGTGTACCCAGAGTCTGTTCCACTTGCAGCTGGGTTACGGAAAACGACGGAATCATCAGCAGAAGTTAGAGCAATAACTGTGTCCGAACCATCGGCATCGTTGTTATATGTACTTTGCAGCGTAATTGACCCTGATGTGCTACACGTAATAACGTTGTTTGATGCATCTAAACACAGACCATTTGCTGCTGTCCCTGGTTGGGCACCATTCACAATGAATGTAGAGTCAGCATCGAGATTAAAGGTAATGTCGTTTGTACCAGAAGGTGAGAGTGTCACTGCTCCATCTGCAGCGAAGTCACTCGCAGCAGTCGTGAGTGTTCCGGTAATCGTCACGTCACTGGTGATAGTGACAGTATTTCCAACACTTCCAATGTTGATATCACTTGCCGCACCTCCGAAGTTAATGATTCCTGTATTTGTGTTAAATAAGTTCGCTGTTCCAGCAGTTGTCGTGATGTCTCCACCATTCACAGCAAGGTCACCTGCGGTGACGAGATCCCCGTTGTTTGCAATGGTAAAGACGTCAGATCCTGTTGACTGTTCAAAGACTCCAAGGTAACTGGTTTGCGTTCCATTTCCTTGCACTAAGAATTGAACTTCATCAGTATCACCATCGACACCAAGCTTCGCAAGATTCGTTGCAGAACCGATCGTGAGGTTGTCTGTTGATGTAATTAAGTTTGCTACAGACCCTGTACTCTGGAACGGGGAAGCGACTCCACCGCCATCATCATTGCTACAGGAAATCACACCAGATGCATCAGCCGTTAAAGCTCCACCGTTGGTGAAACTCGTACAGTTCAGTGCTGAGGCTGTGAGAACACCAGCAGGGCTGACTGAGAAGAGATCTGTGCTCGCCGAGTTTTGAACTGCAAAGATATTTGCTGTTTGGGTGGCGTTCCCTCGGGCCAACAGTTGAATCTCATCACTGTCTCCGCTGACACCCAGCTTCGCAATGTTACTTGTGGTTCCCACACTCAAGTCATCTGTGGTGTCAGTGATATAAATGTTTGCTCCGCCATCAGTGAAGAAGTTAACCGAGCTATTAGGAGCGGTCCATGTAAACTTTCCATCACCAGCTGATGAAAGCACATAGCCTGTACTCGCATCATTGGTGATGTTGAGTTTTGGCTCAGTGATTGATTCGTCTGCGATCTTATCTTCTGTCACCGCATTGTTATCAATTTCCGACTCACTGACAGAAGTTCCAAGTGTCGTTGCCAATACACCTCCGGAGACTTGAAGTCCTGATCCGGTGAAATCAGTGATGGTATCACCATTGGTCACAACCGTTGGGAGGTATGAAGCCCCAAGAACTTCAAAGTCATCAGAAACGAACAAATCGCCAGAGGCGGAATCGATGCTCAGTGGAGTCTGCGTCCCAATGTTTACTCCACCTCCACCGGGATCAATAACGAGATCGGCTGCAGAGATAATTCGATTCCCAATAAGATTGAGTGTTCCTCGAATTGCAGTTGTCGTGTTGTTAATAGTAGTCGTTCCAGTTGTTCCTCCTATTGTGAGTGCAGTGCCCGATGAACCAAAGGTGAGTGTTGTTGCGTTCTCATCAAATAAGCTCACAGTTGTTGCCGTTGTTGCAATCCTCCCACTATCAACATTCAATGTTCCACCAACACTTGCATTCTGAACGACGCGCAAACTCTCATTAATAACAGTGTCAACATTCAAGGTGAACTGAATGTATTCATCTTCAAGTCCAAGCACCTTTGATGAAGCCGCCTGAGCGATGTTCACGGTCTTTTTTGATTGCAACCAAGCAATCTGTGGAATCTTCACACTTGGGACCTGAATACTGGCGATAGTACGCATCACTGGGTCCATGAATGTACTGAATGTAAAGAGTGCGAGGACAAGTGCTGTAAAGAGAACCGCTTTTTTCGCATGGAGTGCGAAGCCATTTCGTAGTGTTGGTGAAACAGAGAGAGAAGGGAGTTTAAACTCAACGCGTACTCTTGGTACTTGTTGGGTAACTGGACGGACAGTCGCGGCTTGAATGGTTTGGATTGGTTCTACTTGTGTTTGTGGAACAAAGACTGCAGCACTCGCAGCAATTTCTTTGTTTTTCTTTTTGCCCAGTTTGAATGCATGGAGTTGTTCGATTGTATAGCGGCGATGACCACCCGCAGTACGAATTGGAACGAGGATATTTTTGTCTTCCCATCGGCGTAATGTCTTTTCAGAAACTTTGAGGATGTGAGCTGCCTCTTGGATGGAAAGATGTGATGTTTGGAGGCTCAACTGATCCATAACTCTAACTGGGTAAGATTTTTCTTCGTTGTGATTTCTTACTTTTTCTCTAGTTTTGTCTACATTTTTTGTAAGCGGAATGTCCAACTTCAATAATGGGTTTTTTTGCATGCAGTGTCAACAGGGAATGTGGTACAAAAATGTGGTCATTTAGCCTGAAATTTTATTTATTTTTCATTTCACAGAAACTACAGGTTTGCAACACTGTTATCTACGGTTTTTATCTGGTAAATTAGCACTTTTTCTTCGTCTATCGATGCTGGATTCAAGCGGATATCTGAAAATATATGGGAGTGCGCAAGTCACTGTTTTTTTGAACTAAAAAATGACGATTTCCGCACGATGTGAATCAGGTAAAGCGTTAATATTATTTGCATGTCCATGTCTCTAGTCTTTTAAAAAGGGTGTGATTTTCTCTCAATCACTATTTCCATCATTTTTACTTTTAGAAGCATTGAGTACAAAGTTGTCAGTAGCAGTTTTTAATAAAACGCATCTACTTTTCATTCTGATTGCAATCTCTTTTCTGCATTGACACGTAGTGAACGCCACAGAACCATGCTTTCATGGAGCATGGAGCATGGAGCATGGAGCATGGAGCATGGAGCGAACGGAGAACAGTGAACTCTTACATAGAAGTGTTGTAAAAAATTGGAATGAGTAAAGAAGAATTCGGCAGCAATGGAATGCATTCTTTTTATTATTCTTACTGCTCCTTCGTACATATAAATTTCTTTATTCTTGAGAAAATGTCCAAGTTCTTTGTCGCTGAGTTTACTCTTTGACGCACTCACGTTTCACTACACAACGAGCACAGACTTTTACTGAATTCCTTTTTTCATTCTTTCGTTTTTCAAAGAATTTTCTTCATGCACCGCTGTGTCACATTCCATCAGTGGAAGAGAGCAGTGCAAGTGGGAGACATCTACTCGGTGAAGTAGAAAAGTACGACGTGTGTCTCCTCATTTTAAAAAAAAAGATGCTTCTGTTGAAATAATACTGGTAGCAAAGTGACACTCTTTCGTTTCAAAAATCTCTGACTCTTTTTGTATTCAATCTTCTACGATTTTTTTAGTAACTTGAGAAAATGTCCAAGTTCATACTGTGGAAAACTTTACTGTTGATTGGTAAAAACAGTGTGAAGTCTTATCGTCTTTTGTACTTTTAAAAGAGCATCCTCTATACTAAAAAAGCTATGAAGCTCGTCTTCCTTTTCATTTCTTTCCTCATTCTCTCTTTGGCGATTTGTAGTGATCAGGTACTTGCTCAATCATCACAGACAGGTGTTGCACTTCCAGTGACCATTGAGGGACAGCAGCCGCCTGATGGATCAGTTATATGTACGGGGAAAGGTAGCTATGTCATGTGTGCGGATACCTTCAGTACTGCAATCTTTGGTGTCACGACAAAGCTGCCAGCTGCGGCATTCGAGAAAGCTCCACAAGAAAACCAACACTTAGCGCTGACCTATGGGAAAGCAAATGTACGAGTCATTGCAAGTGCTGGAGATATCAAAAAAGGGAGTTTAGTCACGAGTTCAAAAACTCCCGGAGTAGCGCAACTTGCAGCAAAGAACGGCTATGTTCTTGGTATGGCATTAGAAGACTATGCCCCAGCGAATAAGAGTGATGTAGGCGTGATTGCAGTCTCACTGGATATTCATCCCACGACAATCTTCATTGACGTGCGCAGCAACTTATTTGAAGCATTGCGTGAGGGCTTGTCAGCTCCAATTTTGACTCCACTGGCAGCGCTTCGATACATCTTAGCTGCGATCGTGACCATTGCATCATTTGTCCTAGGATTCGTTCATTTTGGGCGGCTAGCACGCGCAGGTGTGGAAGCGATCGGTCGCAATCCCTTGGCACGATTTCAAATCCAAGGAAGTGTTTTTATCAACCTCATCTTAATGGCAATCATTTTTGGAGGAGGATTAGGTCTCTCATACTTAATCTTGGTACTGTAAAAATAACCCAGCTATTCGAATTAACTCATCCCCAGACAAATCTTCTGCAGCAAGTGCCCTAATGGTGCCATCCTGTTTGGTGACAATAAATTTATCGACTGCAAGAAAAAAAAGTTTTGAGAAGACAGCTTGTGAGTTTGAATCAAGCACTCGAATACCAACGAGCACATCGTTCTCATAGTCAATCGGTTTTTCTGGATGAAAGTAGGTAATTTTTTGTGCGTTCAAAATATCTTCACGTATTCCTGTGGCGAGTATGCTTCCTTCTTGCCAGATCATAGTGTCTCCAGTTCTATTAATTTATAGACTGTTTGATTATACTCGTAGAGCACTATGCGTATTCCTGTTCTCTCCAGTTTCTTTGATCCCAAAATTACAAAACGTCCCAACAGTATTCGTCCGGTGGTGTTGATCTCGATGGACGGATGGGGCATTGCTCCTCCAAGTCATGGGAATGCGCTTACTGCAGCAAAACTTCCAAACTGGGAATCTATCTTGAAAGAGTATCCCAATACTTCACTCATTGCCTCAGGCGAGTCAGTTGGGCTACCCGCAAATGAAGTGGGGAACTCAGAAGTCGGGCATTTGACGATGGGCGTCGGGAGAGTCATCTTTGAAAGTTTGCTGCGTATTAATCGAAGTATTGTGGATGAAACCTTTTATCGAAACCCAGCTCTGACTGGAGCAGTCGATCACGTCCTCGCACACAATAGTACCTTGCACCTGATGGGGCTTGCAGGGTCAGGAAACGTGCACTCATCCGTAGAACACTTGTATGCGCTCCTAAAAATGTGCAAGCGAATGAATGTCACGAAAGTGGTCTTACATCTGTTCACCGATGGACGTGACGCCCCACCGCACGACGGGGTGAATGTCATCTCGAACGTCGAGTATGCGCTTAAAGACGTGGGGCTTGGAAAGATAGGATCGGTCGCTGGACGCTACTATGCGCTTGACCGCGATAACCGATGGGAGCGAACGCAACAAGCATATGAGGCAATTACCTCTGGGGTGGGTCCGCGCTCGACCTCTGCCGTTTCTGCAATCAGTGATTCATATAAAGCTGGGAAAACAGATGAGTTTGTGGAGCCGACGGTGATCGTCAAAGAGGGGGAAGAGCCAGCGACAGTGAATGACGGTGATGCGGTCATCTTCTACAACTTCCGTGTCGACCGTCCCAGACAACTCACCAAAGCATTTGTGATCCCCAAACCAGATTTTGAATCGGGTGAGTTCCTGAAAAAAGAAGTGGGTGGGAGTATGGGACTAAAAGGGCAAGCGCCTCCGCCAACGTTTGAACGAAAGAAAGTAATCAAAGACTTGTTCTTTGTCACGATGACTGAGTATCAACAGGGAGTTCCAGTCAGTGCGGTGGGCTTTCCAACCGAGTCAATTGATCACCCAATCGGTCAAGTGATCTCAGAGAAAAAACTACTTCAGATGCACATGGCTGAGAGTGAAAAAGAGCGTATGGTGACCTACTACATTGATGGACTGCGAGGTGTGCCATTTGAAGGAGAGGATGTGAAGATCATTTCATCTCCAAAAGTGGGAACGTATGACCATAAACCAGAGATGTCTCTTCCTGGTTTAGTGCGAGAGTTTTTGTGGGCACTGGCACAAAATAAATATCATTTCTTTGTCTTGAATTTTGCCAACCCAGATATGGTGGCGCATAGTGGAAAGCTGCAGGCAACAATCAAAGCAGTCCAACATGTTGACTGGGCACTCGGTGTGATGAAGAAAGCAGTTTTAACGCTTGATGGTGCCATCTTTATCACTGCAGATCACGGCAATGCAGAGGAGCTGCTGACATTTGATCCGTCAGGCTTTTACTACACCACGCATGATGGGTCGATGAATACGGAACATAGCAATAACCCCGTCCCACTGGTGCTAATTGAAAATAGTTTTCATGGGAAGCCAACAGCACTAGAGACTGGAACTTTAGCGGATGTTGCCCCCACTATTTTAAGCTATATGAAGATTGATATCCCTGCGGTTATGACGGGAAAGAATCTATTGAAGATATATCAAGAGGAGCAACGCCAAAGCGCACAGGCATAGTTTTTCTCGTGCTACTTGCGACATCGTGTTTGCTACTCAATAATGAAGATATGGAGCTCTCACCACTTTTACTCTACGAGTCGTTTATCTTGGCAGTCGGAGTCGCAGCAGTCATTTCATTTGCGATCTTTTACTTCCGATTATTACGTGGATACAACTCCTTACGTGTTGATCACGAGAAGATGAAAAAGGAGCTTGATGAGTATGGGAATATCATCACGGCGACATCAAAACAGCACATCGAGAAATTGATTACCCACTCAAACGATCTCTCAACTGAGCTGAAAAATGAACTCGCGAAGCTGTTGCAATCACAAGCTCAAAAGGAGTCGGGGGCATATGAAAAAGTTGTTCAAGAAGTTGGGAAGGAACTTGAGCGAGAGTCCAAAGTACAAGTGCAAGAATTTGCACAGAATTTATCAAAGGAAGTGATTGAGAGTGAAGCAGAAATCCGAGAGAAAATTGGAACGCTGTATGATGACGCTCGTGTTGAGGCAAAAAAATTACACGACGATGTAGCCACTGATGTGGCCAGCAGGCGGGCACAGGCAAAGGCTGAACTGCATGAACATATTTATGCTATTGTCGAGAGCGTTGTCCGTGAGTCAACAGGGAAGCTGCTTTCCAAGCAAGATCAAGAAGGCATCATTCTCGAACAGCTTGAAAAATCACTTGGATCATTTGGCATGGGAGGAAAGTGATGTCCAGCCTATCTTCACAACTGGTGACCGTCACAGATCGAGTGTATTTGCTCTCAGAACTTGATTCAGTGAGCAGATCTTTTTTCTCGTCGACAGGAAGTCATGATCTTCAAGTCCTGGGAATACGTTCGACATCAGAGTCATTTTGGTCACAGCTGCTTCATGATGAACAACAAACCCGCGAATCACTTGAGAAACTTCGAGTGCAGATCCAGAACTATCGTGTCATCCACATGCGCATCGCTTTTGAACCAGACAGACCTTTTTTGGAGAAAGTAATTACAGTTTTTCGTAAAAACCTGGGGGAAAATTATCTCCTCTCAGTCGAGGTTGTCCCATCGTTGTCAGCAGGGATCATCTATACGATTGATGGCAAGATTATCGATCTTTCACTTGCAACCAAATTAAAGTCATTTGATCTTCACCCCATACTCCACACCCACATGCCTGTCCTTTCTTCATGAACCGCAATTTGCTACGATGAAAGCTATGCATTCGTTTGAAGAATCACTCTCAAAAAATGGAGAAGTTGGCTACGTTGTCCGACTTCAGCCTGGAATCGTCGGAGTGGAAGGGCTTCCAAGCGTTCGGCTCTTTGAGCTCGTTGTCTTAGAGAATGGTGCATTAGGTCAAGTGATCGGACTTTCACGAGAAAGTGTTGATCTTATTTTATTTGAAAATACACCAGTACAGATGGGAATGCGTGTCGCTCGGACCAATGCTCGAGTGCAAATTCCAGTCGGTGAGGACCTGTTAGGAAAGATGATCTCTCCACTGGGGAATCAGCTA
>CAZWYZ010000004.1:0-18886 GCA_964638785.1 uncultured Pseudomonadales bacterium | reverse complement strand
TCCATTGAGCCGCTTCATGCGAAAGAGTATCGTTCTGTTGACACCAGACCAGGTGGAATTATGACTCGATCAGCGATCACCACTCCATTGGAAACTGGGGTGAGTATTGTCGATCTCGTGGTGCCTCTGGCACGTGGTCAGCGTGAACTGGTTATTGGTGATCGAAAGAGTGGAAAGACTTCGTTTCTGTTGCAAACAGTTACAACACAAGCAAAAAAAGGCGTCTTGTGTATCTTTGCGTCGATAGGGAAACGTCAAAGTGACATCTATCATCTGCATGAACATTTCACTCGTGTAGGTATTCAAGATAAAGTGGTGATCGTGGCTGCATCTTCGACAGATGCCTCGGGACTCCAGTTCCTTGCTCCGTATAGTGCGATGACGATTGCAGAGTACTTTCGTGATCAAGGACAAGATACGCTCGTCATCTTTGATGATTTGACTGCACACGCCAATATCTATCGAGAGATTAACCTATTGTTGCGACGTTTCCCAGGGCGCAGTGCGTATCCTGGTGATATCTTCTATACCCACGCGCGCTTGTTGGAAAGAGGAGGAAACTTTAAAGTCGGAGACAAGACTGCGTCCATTAGTTGTCTCCCAGTTGTGCAATCAGTGATTGGAGATCTAGCGGCGTATATCACGACCAATGTCATGTCGATGACTGATGGACATATCTTTTTTGATACCCAACTATTCGATCAAGGGAGACGACCTGCAGTCAATCCATTCCTGTCTGTGACTCGTGTGGGACTGCAGTCTCAGACTGGTTTAACTCGCGATGTCAGTCGTCAAGTCTCCAGCTTTTTAGTGCATTATGAACGCATCAGACAGTATAGCCACTTTGGTGCTGAAGTCAGTCAAGAAGTGCGAGATTCTCTTCGAGTCGGTGATCAAATCGTTGCATTCTTTCAGCAGTTGCCAGATCAGATTGTGCCAATGAATGTCAATCTCTTTATCATTGCACTCTTGTGGTCACGAATCTGGAGTGATGGTGATATGAACGCGTTGAAAGTGACTGTCGCAACCATTATCAAACGGTATGCAGCAGAAGAGCAGTTTACACAAGCAATTGACGGAATGGTTTCACAGTCCAAAGCTTTGACAGATCTCATGGCTACTGCAAAAACGAATGCTGATGCCCTCGGAGTTCGCTTCTTAGAAACTGGTAAAGATCAGGAGAAATCGCATGGCCAGTAAACTGCAAGTTGAGAAACTCATCGGTGAACTTGAAACTCTGGAACTAATTACTCAAGCATTCGGAGAGATTGCGAGTACGCGAATGAAATTGACGCGAGACTCAGTCATTACGTCACGTGATTACTTGGCAGCCATTGACGATATCTTTGATGATATTCGTCGTGCCTACGCGTTCCAGATTGGAGAGATTGTGTCTGCACGTAAAAAGGGGAGTCAGCCTGTCACTATTTTGTCACATAACGGTCGTTCAGTGGCTGTGCTTCTCTCTGCAAATACAGGGTTGTACGGTGAGATCTTAAAAAACACCTTTACTGAGTTCTTACGCGAAGCAGTCCAAGGTGAGAGTGAAGTCACCATCATTGGTAAGCAAGGTCTCGCAATGTTTCAATCATTGGCTCCTGATATTGCGTATACCTACTTTGATCTCCCAGATCACTCATACAATTCTGATCAAATATCAAAAATAATTCGGCATATCGTACGGTATGATGAGATACATCTGTACTTTGGACGGTTTGTGAATGTGCTGGTACAAAATGTGGAGCGCAGTGTTTTAAATTCGAACGTTGATCTCACAAAGAAGCCAAGCGGGGAGAAGCCAAAAAAATTCTTGTTTGAGCCAGATCTGCCAAAGCTGTTAGCCTTCTTTGAAATTGAGATGTTTGGAAATCTCTTTGAGCAAACAGTCAGAGAGTCACAGCTGGCGAAGTTTGCATCGCGCATCTTGGCTATGGATAAGGCAAGTGAGAATATTAAAGTGGAACGAAAGCGATTGAATCTTGAGCGACTCGCGACCCAGCATCGTGAGAGTAATAAAAAACAATTAAACACACTCTCAGGAGTGATGGCAGTCATAGGATAAATATCGTATGGATATACAGAGCGGAACAATCATTAGTGCACGTGGGCAAGTTGTTGAAGTCGAGTTCTTGGGAGAGAAACCAAAACTGCATGATCTCCTCGTCGTGCAAGATGAGTCAAAAGCCCTCCTGGAAGTTACAGCCTCAAGTAGTCCAACAGCATTCTACTGTCTCTCGCTTTCTCAAACAGATAAGCTGTATCGAGGGGCAAAGGTTACTTCCGCTGGCCGTCAGTTAACATTTCCAGTCGGAGAAAAATTGCTGGGCAGAGTGCTTGATGTCTTTGGCGAGCCACAAGATGGGTTGGGTCCAATTGAATCAAGCGATACGCGGCCTATTCATCGCACAAGCATGCCAGATAAGATTCTCACGCAACAGGAACCAATCGAAACGGGAATTAAGGTCATTGATGTCTTCGCACCACTGCTCAAAGGCGGAAAGACCGGTCTGTTTGGTGGAGCAGGTGTCGGAAAGACAATGCTGCTTACGGAAGTGCTCCATAACATCGTCGGTCGCCAAGAGAAGTTCGTCTCGGTTTTTGCTGGTGTCGGAGAGCGTTCTCGTGAAGGATTAGACTTGTATCAATCACTCTCTGCAACGGGTGTGTTCCCATCATCGACACTCATCTTTGGACAAATGGGAGAAAACCCCAGTATTCGTTTCCTTTCCGCGTACGCTGCTGCAACATTAGCAGAGTATTACCGAGATGAGATGAAGAAAGATGTCCTCTTCTTTATCGATAACGTCTTTCGTTTTGCGCAAGCTGGGAACGAACTATCGGTGTTAACAAATATCATTCCCTCTGAAGATGGATATCAAGCCACACTTGAATCTGAGATGGCAGCTTTTCAAGAACGACTCGTATCAACGCAATCTGGCGTCGTCAGTGCAGTCGAAGCCATTTATGTGCCAGCAGACGATCTGCTTGATCACGGTGTGCAAGCAATTTTTCCATACCTTGACTCAATCATCGTCTTGTCTCGAAGAGTGTATCAAGAAGGGATCCTTCCAGCAGTTGATATCTTGCAATCAACGTCGGCAGCACTCGACCCACATGTGGTTGGTGCGTTTCACTATGATGTGGTCTTGCGTGCGCGTGTCCTCTTAAAGTCAGCTGACTCCTTAGAGCGTATCGTCTCGTTGGTGGGTGAGAGCGAACTATCCGCTGATGATCAGAAAACATACCGTCGTGCTCGCAAACTCAAAAATTTTATGACCCAGCGATTCTTCACTGCAGAAGGACAAAAAGGGGAAAAGGGAGTTTTCGTTCCAGTCAAAGATGCATTGGAATCCATTGCGCAGATTGTGGATGGAAAACATGATGCTGTTCCCGATGAGAACTTCTTGTTTGTTGGCACAGCGGCTGATGCATTGAAAAAGTAACTGAGTTCTATGGCTTCAAATAACACTCTTCATCTCTTTTTGCGGGACCGTGAGAAGGTCATTATCAATTCCGACGTACAATCTGTTAGCGGCATCAATGAGAAGGGGATTTTTGACATCCTACCGCTCCACAGTAACTTCATTACACTCATCGAACAGCGCATTATTCTCACTCGTATGGATGGCACCAAACAAGAGGTCACAGTCAACAATGGCATCCTCCGTGTCATTGAAAATAGAGTTGAGATTTACATTGGCGTGCATAAGTAAGCTTCTCTCCAACGATCAAGGTTTTTTGTAACACTTCTGCACATTTTTTGAGCCAAAAATCGTTTTCACGGATGGATATAAGAGATCAAAGTGAATCATTTGTTCCTTTTTTCTCGTGGTGTTTATAACTTCTTATCGCTGTGTGGATTGTTGTGTTTGCAATGAGAATTGACAATGAAACACAACAACGTCATTATAGTATCTGATTTGAGTGTAAAGTTATCCACTCTTCATTATTCATTTTTAAACATGTATGAAAAAAGCGAAGAAGATGGTCCTCCTGTATTTCATGCAGAATGAAATGAAGCAAGGAACGCGCGATAATACACTTTCCTATGAACAGCTCTACGCAGCCATTCCGCTCTCTGAGAGTACGATACGTGGGATCATTCAAGAGTTCCTACATGTTCGGCTCATTCAAAAGGTATTTACTCAAGATACGGCTGGTTGGAAACTAACAGCTATGGGACGAGTGCAGGGGCGAGAGTTGTTTGAACCTCTTTGGAATTCTGAAAGCCAACAGAAGGTGACTCTCGTCGTTTTTCCAAGTTATGCTTCATCCGTACGTGTGAAAGCACAAAAAATCGTTGCACGCATGGGCTCCATAGCAGTCGATGCACATAGCTTTTTTGTATTGAACCAAATCGATCGTGAGCTTCAGAAGAAGCTTCTCGCACTTTCACTGCATCCAGCATTGTTTGTTCCCGTTGATGCGACTCAAAAAGGATTTCAATCGTTTCTTTTTCAAACTCGGGAGGGAAAGAAGTGCTACGCACAGCGAGAGAAGATTGCCGGTCTCACTCAAAAATATCGTGGAAGTCTACGACGATATTCAAGCACGAGCCACACACTCAAGAAAATCAAAGGTATTCTCCTTGCGGATATCATTTCCGCATTGAGAGACTCCGACACCATTCCTGAGGAATATTATCCGAGAGAAATGCGTTTATCAACATTTGTTGATTCTTTTTGGTGAGCGGAAGTATTACCATCTTTTTAGTATTATCGCAGTCATTCTTGTGCTATTTCCTATTTCCGCAGATACTATATTTGCATTTCATGCGTTGTACGCGTCCCACGCGTCGGTGTGAAATGGTTGAAATGCGTGAACGATATGAGACATAATTGGGGGATTTCTATTTTGAGAACCCGAATAGTGATTTGGAAAAGTGAGATGAGAAAAAAGACGCAAAGAAAAAGTCAAAACATTCTACTATCCGTCTATTTTAACCTTTTTTGACGTAGCAGTGGAACAGACTCAGTGCGTTTTGTGATCAAAACAGGTGTGTGATGAGAAATGGCGGAGAAAGTTATAGAGAATAAACGTCGCATGCAGCATGTGTTAGGGAAAAACGCGCAGTCATTTATCCTATAATACTTGACAAAGACTGGGTGCAGGACTAGAGTATAACTCTCTTTGGATCAAGCAATACCTGGTGAAAGTCGGGACAGCACGTTCCACCTTTTCCCACCTATTTTTTGATTAAAGACGCTCTTTTACATGTTCATGTTTGTGTAGCCTGCAACGAGGGTTTTCTTCTCATTGAGAGCCTTGGTTGCAGGGTACATATCGATCACATAGAGTGAGAAGGATGAAGTAAAATGTCTGTCAACTTTGATAAAGTAGGATTCGCAGAACTGTTTGGTAGGCTTCAGGAAGGTGAGTTGTCCTGGCTTTTTTTGCCGGAAAACTCCATTCGATATCAGGAGGTATCTGATCAGTTTAGGGATTGGCTTGTCGACAATAATCTCGCAGAGTCTGTTCAGAATGACCCGATCTTAAAGCAAGCATATGCTGGCTACTATCTCGACCAAGTAAAGCATACCTTGCAGCCACCAACGCTACCGACCTACCGAACTCCAGCGCCGGCCACGATTGTAGCTCAACCGGACCAACCCAAAAGTGTCACATTCCAGAAGATCACCATTGATGTCCAGAACGAGTACTTCGAGACAGAGCAGGGTCAGTGGATGCTCTGGTTTTTATGTCTTGGACTTACCATCCTTGACTGGGTCACAAACGTCTGGGCATTGACCCAGAGTTTGGATATTGGCGCTGGACTGGAGAACGCAACCATCTGGCACTGGGCACTTGGCGGAGTCTTGGTATTTTCAGAAATATATCTGGGAATCGTTCGATCACTTTGGAGAAGGACACCGAAGGATCGAGCTCAAGAGGTCGTCATCCTCATTGTCCTCTGGATTGTCGTTCTCCTAGCGATTGGGTACGACTTTTTCGCCACACTCATCCCACCATATAACGCGATTGGTGGACTGGGTGGCATTATCACCGGTTTGCTGTTGGCAGCAATCACGACCATCGGGTCGTCGTACTTCCTCCAGCAGAGTCAAATCGTCTGGCAGCTGTTTAAGCAGCGTAGACACTCATAATAATCGATCTTGAACATCAAGGGCACGAAAGCCTCGGGGTATATCCTCGGGGCTTTTTGCTAGAGTATTTATAAGCCTATAATATTGACAGTTCGAGGTTTTTAGCATATAATAATTACCTACTTTGAGATGCAGTACTCGAGGTGAAGCAGGTGCAACGCTTGATTCTCCTCAAACTGACTCAAGGGAGCTCTTTTACATAGTCAATGAAGATGCTGTTAGCAGCAATGAACGCTCGTAACTCTCGAGCATTTATACTGCTAATAGGCAGGGGGATAGAATGGATATTCACGTTATTGGGGCGCAGCTTGGGATTTCTGCTTTGCACTTAGCACTGCTTCTTCTCATAGCTGCCCTCGCCGCGCGCAAGTACAAGTGGGCCCGAAAGCCCGCGCTGGCGCTGTACGTCGTTTCTGCCGCAGCTTGGCGGCTCGACCTCGCCATAATCGGAGGATTGGTAGTAGTCTCAGGATTCTTGTTCATCGGTTTTGTGAAAGACCTGTTCGCAAACAGCCGAACAAAATTTTCTCTGGCTGTTGCCATCGGATCACTCGCAGGGGGGATCTCGTACTTCATTATCTTTCATTGACTCATGTTTTAGGGCAAATCAGCGCTCCGTATCTTCACTAGTTACGGGGCGCTTGTCCTTTCTACCCATTTTCCTGTCGTGCTGTAGAATACAGTGTATGAAACCATACGATCCAAAAACGATAGAAGAGCGATGGCAACAATCTTGGGAAGAGCAAAAACTCTTTCAAGATACTGCGAAGAATCTGACTCAAGCGGAGAAGGAAAAGTTCTACGCGCTCTTTGCATTCGCATATCCATCAGGCAGTGGCTTACACGTTGGTCATGTGGAATCAAAAACAGCACTCGATATTTTGGTGAGGCACCTACGCATGACAGGAAAAAATGTGTTTTTCCCGGTCGGGTGGGATGCGTTTGGACTACCTGCAGAGAACTATGCGATTAAAACTGGCATCCATCCGAGTGTTACCACAAAGAATGCAATCACAACATTTCGTCGTCAAATTAAGCGTTTAGGAATCTCGTATGATTGGTCTGCGGAACTGGCAACCTGTCATCCGTCATACTACAAATGGACACAATGGATTTTCATCAAGCTCTATAACGCTGGCTTAGCATATCGAGATAAAGGGTGGGTCAACTGGTGCCCACAAGATAAGACCGTGCTTGCCAATGAACAAGTAGTCAATGGAGAGTGTGAACGTTGTGGAGCTGCAGTGGTACAAAAAGAGCTCGAGCAATGGAAGTTTAAAATCACGGCATACCAAGATGAACTCCTTTCTGGATTGAGTCAGGTGGACTGGCCAAAGGCAACCAAGTTGCAGCAAGAAAATTGGATTGGGAAGAGTGAAGGAGCTTTAGTCCGATTCTCACTGAGTCAGGATTCATCGCTCAAACTTGAGTGCTTTACAACGCGACTTGATACCATTCACGGCGTCACATTTGTGGTGATCTCTCCTGAGAAATTCAAAGAATTTGGTCTTTTGGAAAAAGTCCCTGCATCACAAAAAGAAGCTGTCACTGCATACCTAGAGCAGTCATTTCACAAAACGGAAGAACAGCGTCGAGTAGGGGAGAAGAATAAAACGGGCGTTGATACGCATCTTACGGTGCTTCATCCACTCACCAACGAAGCTATTCCTGTCTGGATTGCTGACTATGTGTTAGGTGGATACGGTACAGGCGTCGTGATGGGCGTTCCATCACTCGATGATCGCGATGGCTCATTCGCAGCAAAGTTTTCATTACCAGTCAAAGACATACCTGTACTCTCCCAAGAAGAAACGACGACGCTGCTTGAGAAGAGTCCAGAGTCTTTTGAAAAGAAAACATCCTATAAATTGCGTGACTGGCTTATCTCGAGACAACGCTACTGGGGTGCACCAATTCCAATGACGTTCTGTTCAGAGTGTGGATGGCAACCAGTGCCAGAGGAAAGTTTACCAGTTGTCCTTCCTGATCTTGCTGATTTTACGCCAACAGATGATGGGAAATCACCACTGGAAAAAGCAGATGAGAGTTGGCTGTATACCAGGTGTTCCAAATGTGGAGAGAAGGCAAAGCGAGAGGTTGATACGATGGACACCTTCGTTGATTCAAGCTGGTACTTCCTGCGATATGCATCGAGAAATGCCGATGATGTGGTGTTTGATACGAAGGTGACCAATACGATCCTCCCAGTCGATCTCTACTTGATTGGACCTGAGCATATTGTGTTGCACTTACTCTATGCACGTTTCTTTACGAAGTTCTTGCGTGACCAGGGGTATCTCTCATTTGATGAACCATTTGCAAAGATGAGACATCAGGGGATGATCTTGGGACCAGACGGGAAGAAAATGAGCAAAAGTAAGGGCAATGTGATTAATCCGGATGAGATTATTGAGAAATTTGGTGCAGACTCCTTACGAATGTATGAGATGTTCATGGGACCACTTGATGCAGATAAAGCATGGGACACCAATTCTTTGATTGGAATATATCGTTTCCTCTCGCGCTTCCAGGCCTTGTTTGAAAAGAATGCTGATCTGGCTTCGCAGGGAGTGACTGTCCCTTCACTCGAGCTGACAAAGAAGTTGCATTGGGCAGTAGACAAAGTAAGTCATGATATTCCAGAGTTAAAGTTTAATACTGCCATTGCAGCGCTCATGGAACTTGTGAATCTCTGGAGTACATCACTCGAGAAAAAAAGTGGGTTCACCACAATAGAACTCTCAATTCTTGCTCGAATACTTGCACCACTTGCTCCATTTTTGAGTGAAGACCTCTGGAGTAATCTCGGTGAGAAGGAGAGTATTCATCTTTCCTCTTGGCCAGCTGCAGATCAATCACTACTTCTTGAAGATGAAGTTGAAATTGTTGTGCAAGTCAATGGAAAAGTCCGTGGGCACTTCCGCACTGCACGTTCAACTGATCGCACTCTTCTTGAAAAGAAAGCGCTCGAATTCGTACAGGAACAACCAAAGAAGGTGATTGTCGTGGCTGGGAAACTCGTCAATATAGTTGTCTAAATACGAGAATGTGACTACGATAGAGTCATGGAGAAGCAGGACGATATTGCGGTGCTGCTGGATCGACACACCAATTCCCATACAAAAGTTCTCGGTGTTGTTTTCTCCATTGGTCTTTTGTTTCTTCTTTTTGGGATCGGATCCTTGCGCTTGATCACAGCAGGAACGAGCACTCCAACCAACTCACTTCCTCCATTTCCATCACAAAAACAACTTGACCAAATCCAAACGAGGGAAGAGCCTCAACTTCAGGTAAACGTCAATACTGCAACGCTCGAGGATCTTGATGCCCTCGAAGGAGTTGGACTCATACGTGCGCAGGGGATACTCAAAAGCAGACCCTATGTCGATTACGAAGATCTGATGGCACGCTCAGGTGTTCCAGTCAGTGTTCTTGAAAAGAATAAAAGAATCTTGACGTTTTGATCTCTATGACGATCACTGCAACGACTCATGTTATTGTGCTTGTAGCTATTCTCACCTCAATATATTTATTGCGTTATACGAGTTTGTTGCAGATGCGTCAAAAAACGTGCTCGCAAGCTGAAATTCGTGACACTGTTCATATTACGAGAAAAGGAACCACTCTAGGCAAGTACACGAGTGTCGAATCAGGCGTTTATTTACTTTATTTTTCACAGGATAAAACGCCCGTGATAGGGAGTCACATTGACCTCATTGGCAAGATTCGCGATCGATCGCAATGTGAGAAATCGGCACAAATAGTATTGACTGTTCAAGATTATAGCGATAATCAAAAAGGAGGCGCTTCGCCTTTCTCTCTCCTCATCGACACGCGATACAGTCTGGAGACTTTCACGAACTCATACCTTCAGAAGACCGAAGAGGTAATCTACCGATTTCTGCCCGTTGAACATGCTCGTGTTCTACTCGGAATGACAATAGGTCGAAAGTATTCCTCTCAGGAGAGTATTTCAAAAGCAATGAGTGCTGCAGGTCTGACACATGTTCTCGTTGCAAGTGGAGCGAATATTTCGCTTTTAACTCAATTCGCGCATACGGTAATGCGGAAAATATTCTCAAGAAAATTGACGATTATTGTGTCGGTAATAATCGCAGCAGTCTATACTCTTATTGTAGGGTATCAAGCTCCAATTCTCCGTGCGTTCTTCATGTTTTGCTGTGTGAGCCTTGCTGCACTTACCGGACGGAAGACTCCATGGTATTACCCATTAGGGATAGGTGGATTTGTTTTGCTTATCTATCAGCCCTTTTTTCTGTTTTCTCTTTCATTTTGGCTCACTATCGCCGCTTCAGCGGCTGTTTTGCTTGACCTACGCATTCAGGAACCTGACTCTGCTATCGAAACGAGCGCAATATACCTAGAGTTTCAACGCACCCTTCAATCAACAGGTATTGTTTTCCTCTTCACTTTGCCACTTATTCTTTTCTTTATTGGAAAGACGACACTTGTAACCCTTATCAGCAGTGTTTTACTTCTTTGGCTGGTTGCGCCAATAACGATCCTCGGAATGTTGTTTCTATTGCTGGGTTGGCTCATTCCGGGGTGGTTTATAGGTTTTTTCTATCTTCTCTTATGGTTCCCACTTGAGGTATTCATTCGTTTTGTTCATCTACTGAGTGCATTTTCATTCCTGAGTGTGACTCTCCAGTCTCCGACTATTCTAGGCTTTATTGTGTATTATATGATCATCATTATTTGGGTTCTCTTTAGAATAGCAAAGGTAGATACAGAGCGCTAGCTTTTCAGACATCCTTATGGGGGCAACTAATCAATCTAAAAGAGGTTTCTATTCGTATAGTATGAGGGTCCTGCTCACTCGAGGTGATTATCAGTGTTTTTGATCACAAAATGCACTGTTTTTGACAAAATTTCTTCATTTTGTATAGGCTTTATGTCCAGCTTCGTAGAGCAGAGAAGACACTCAAATGAAAGTACATTGATGAAGAGTTGCATGCAAGCAAATGTAAAGTGTAACGTTTTGTATAGATTTTTCTGCATATTGCGGAAAATCAAAAAGTCTGTGTACTATTACAAATAGTGTCTGTGGTTTTTCTTTGAAAGAGTGACCACCGCATTTTTCGCATAGTGCGTTCTGTTATCGCATTCGGTGCGGTATTATTGTGTCACCACTGTTTCTGATCACACGGACAGTTCTTTTTATGGCGATTTGTTAACCCCTCATCAAATGAGGATGTTTTCTTTCGGGTGATTCGACCCATTATTTTTCTCTGCCTGGACTACTCAAGTAAATTAGCAGTGAAAATGATCCACAACTACCTTTTGGTGACAGGTAATTAGATTGATTGATCGTGATAAAGATGCGTTTTATTCAGTTCTTTTCTCATTTCAATACCGAAGGTGTTTTTTTCACTTTTTCATCTGTACATGCAGAGAGGAGACCTGCTTTTTGGTAAAGCTTCCATATGCGTAAGTCAATTCTATCTACTTGGGATTTTTGTATTTCACCTCTGGAAAAATCGACCTCGTCAGATCCTTATTTTAGCCTTTTTTCTTGAGCAACGATTGTAAATACCTAGCTATAGGTATGTTGGATTCTCTCTACAAGAGTCGATTTTTTTTCAATGAAGATTCACATGTTTTTATCTTGAGAACAAGTCACAAAAAATAGGTAATACAAAGGTAAGTGTTTCTTTTTGTCAGTCCTTTGAAAGGATGCCAACTATTTCCTTTTTTCTTTCTGCATGCGAGGGGATGATTTTCTATTACGTGGAGTCCAAAAGAATGGAGAATGGTGAATAAAATATGATCATTTCCTTTTTCAATTTTTGATAGAGTGTGCTGTCGGCGATCGTGCATACAAACTCAAACCTATCTCATCTCATTTTTTTACCGCAAACATGTCGATCGTCTTATATCTAACGGAGATGTTATTAGGAAAACATAATGTTTTAAAAAGAGTTATTTAGAGTATTGATTATGTTCACTAAAAAAGAGCGACGAGAAGAATTAAAAGGCGTTTTATATAAATAAGAATGAAGTTGTAAAAGGTATTGCCTAAATTTTGTTGAACAAAAAATGATATCAATTAGAGCTGCCGCTTCGTGTTTATGTTGTCTATTCCGTCGTTTTTTCAGCCAAACGGTGTTCCCAGTTTGACTGTATCCGCCATGAAATCGGTTTGATGTAAAGGTACGTTGAAAATGGAGGGATCAGTGAGTATGCAGTCAATTTCATGTCACATGAAATGCGTGCGATGGAGTCCAAAGATGGCTGAGAGTTTGCTGTGTTGCACCAAACTGCATTGAAAGTGAACGAACGTCCATTGATAGTCCATCTCTAGGATCGAATTGAAAGCTCAGAAATCGTCTTTTTGCACCTCAGGTCATGCTTAGAGCAGGTTATTCCGCACATTCGTTCTGTATTGGCCTCGATATGATATCGAGAGAGTGGTTTCTTGTTCGTATTGCATTTGCTCTTTCGGATACGCTTTTTTCTATTTAATAGTAGTAAGAAGTATTTTGAGGTGGTGAAAAATGAATATTAAAAAAGCTGCTATACTATAGATGAACGCAACACGGAAAAGAATCTGTTTGCAAGAATTATCACTACATTTTTGAAAGGAGTACGTGTATGTCAATGGAACAAAGCATAGTGCTGGTAAAACCGGATGGGTTGCAGCGTGGACTGATTGGTCAAATAATCACTCGTTTTGAGGATAAAGGGCTCAAGCTCGTTGCTTTAAAAATGGTAAAGCTTGATGATGCAATTCTTGATCAGTGGTATGCCCATCACAAAGAGAAACCATTCTTCACTTCACTCAAAGGCTTCATGATGAAGACCCCAATTGTGGCAATGGTCTGGGAAGGTGTCGAAGCAGTCGATACAATTCGAAAACTGATTGGTGTCACAAAGGGCAGAGCAGCTGAAGGTGGTAGCGTCCGCGGAGACTTTGCGATGAGTCAGAGTAATAACCTGATTCACGCCTCTGATTCTGCTGAGAATGCACAAAAGGAGAAGTCACTCATCTTCAAACCAAATGAAGTTCATCAGTATGTCAGTGCGATGGATTTCTTGGTCTACTCAGATGAAGAATTAAGTTAGTTTTTTACACACTCAGTGTTGAGTGAATGGGTAGCCAGGTAGAAATGCCAGGCTACCCATTGTTGTATCTAGGATATAATCAGGGTAACGGGATATAGCGCAGTTGGTAGCGCGCGTCGTTCGGGACGACGAGGCCGTGAGTTCGAGTCTCACTATCCCGACAAGGCAGGTTTTTTTGTCCCCGTAGTTCAATGGATAGAACAGAGGTTTCCTAAATCTCTGATGCAGGTTCGATTCCTACCGGGGACACATGTACAATGAGACCTATGTCACTATCTGATCGATGGCAAGAGTTGAAAACACACATTCTTCCCGAGAATATATTCGCAGCAAAAAGTAATCCGGGCAGGCGAAGATTTCTTGAGATGGCTGCAGGAGTACCAGCTGGCATTGTTGCTGGGCTAGAGGAAGATCTACTTTCCGTACTCGGAAATAGTCATTCTTCAAAAAGAGGTGAGATGGAGCAGGAAGAAGTCCCAGTAGGAAGTGAATACGAATACCTCATTCATCCTCTCAAAGACATTGATCTTGTGTGTAACAAAATAGGCCTCCTCTTGGAGTCGCCACATCGTTCCACAGTAACAGAGGCAATGCGAATTTTTTTGCATGACTTTGGACCGGATTCACAAAGCGCCGAGACAAAAAAGAGCCGTCGTGTAATTGAAAAAGCATACGCGCGAATGGGGTCTCGCTTAGCCAATACCCTTGGTAGATTGAATAGAACTGACGTCGGCGGAAGTCAACTCAGTATGCTTGGGAGACTCTGGTATCCATGGGCACAATTGCATTACTGGACCGTTGCATCGAATAAAGATCTTATCAACTTTCAAATTCCGATTGATGACATGCGTTCGCTCGTTTCCTGGCTAGAACCTATGGCAGATGGAACTGGAAACCATGAGGAAGAACAAAAAAAATATCTTCCACCAGAGAAACAGACACCACTGATTATTGATGCAGTTTTCGAGCGCGACTACAAAGAAGCGCATAAGTACACACGATCTCCTCAATTTGATCGCCAATATGCAATTAGCTATTATGCCAAGAAAGGAGAGATGCTTCCAGATAATTTTGACGAGTTGTATCCACAGTCCGCCAGTAGTCAAGAATATGTTCATCTTGTTTCGCAAGTAGATATTGATGCACTCGAAAAAATTTTGGAAACGATCGAAGAGTTTATGCCGCTTTCATTGTGTGGAATTTCAACTGTTCAGCCTGGTGATTTGAAGCACTATACGCAATATCGGGGGAACTATCGATATATGGAGCAGTCAGTTCGGTTAGGAAATGAACTGAATATCTTAGCGGATTGGCTCTACTCAAATAGAGGAAATTTGAGTCGCTTTTTTGATGCAAACTCTGAGAGAAACTTGGATACTGCTTTGTGGGTACTCATGCACGAAATCTTCCATAGTTTCGATCCACGAAACTTTACGGCTCAGGGAAACGATAATCTTCATCCTGAAGACCTGTTGAACTACTGTACTACCTATGTTGGATATTTCGAGCGAGTCCAGAAAATCTTTGAGCTTCCGGAACGAGAAAAAGATGAAGTAGGTTGGACATCAGATACATTTACAGCTCTTTTTTTTGCTGATGTACTCCCAATTTTTGGCCAAGATGAGCTTGAGCCGCATAATCTTGAGATGTTTGGTTCCCTCAAGAGGGAACTTGATGAGCTATCGCTCATCTTTTCATCATTAAACACCCTGCCGCAATCAGACCTAGAAAAAATAGGACTTTCCAACTATTTTTCATCCAGAAATAATACTCCATTGCAGGTATGGAAGATGTTCTGTCGAAATGACTACACCACAGGCGACCAAACGCCACAATCATATGCGTTGAGATCATATGCTTCAAAATTTCCTGAGGGAGCGAAGCTTCTTTCTCCACGAGCTTTAACACCTGGCCATATTGAGGAACTACAAAAGCTTGTTGAGAAACTCTCACAAGGTAATTCGAATCTTTTGATCGAGATGTCAGAGTTATCTCAGGATGTATTGAAACTCAAGTCTTTCTATCAACTTCTTTCTGCTGTAGCGTGTCAACGACTCATCAAACTGCATAGAAAAGAAGGGCGGTCAAATGAGCTTAGCCAGACAATTATTAATACTCGATATAGTTTAGGTGAATCCATCCTTTCACAACTCGCTCACTGTCTGGTCGGTCCGCATGGTCAATATGCTCCGACTAAGGCCTTTCAAGAGACATGGGGAAGTCTCGTCGGAGATCCAGCGCAAAAACTTGACTTGGCAACTGCAAAGAGTACTGAGCGTAATAGGGATATTCAGCTGCATATGGGTGGTGACAAAAAAGCAAAGAAACGACTAGAGCTTGTCTCTTCATTGCGGGATAATATCTGGCAAACACAGCTAGAACTGGAAGAATTTCGCCCACTGATGCTTGGACGAGACATAAGTGAAAACTTGAACAAACAGTCTGAGACAGATGCTAGTATTCCATACTACCAGAGCTTACTTGCTGCTGTGAGAGGAAAGCTTAATATTGCTGCAGGGTAGGTAGATTTGCTCAGTCACTTGACTAGCATGCAATCATTTACTTAATCCCAACCGCATACAGGTTTAAGATTCCTGATGTTGGTTCATTGAAGTTGGTAAGGATCATGAGCTTACTTCCGTTTGGCCAGGGGTATACAACTCCTTGCTCAAATGGCCCAGCGTAGACGCGAGCTCGGTTGGTTCCGTCATACTCTGCAATTTCGATTCCTTGTGTGGTTGCAAAGATGAGATGCTTTGAGTCTGGCAACCACTGAGGTGCCTTCACAAACAATCCGGATGTTTTGTTGCGCATACCAATCAGCATATCCATAAATGCATCGGTTGTAGGCTTTGTAGGCACTGGAATTTGGGCTTTTTTGGTTGTGGTGCGTGGTAGAGGAGATGCCGTTGGAACAGTAACAACATTCTCTGATCCAACAAGGAAGTTTCGATCTTCATGTCTGTCATACACATAGATACCATCGACTTCAATATCTCGGCGTTGTTCTTGTGTATTTGCTGCAGGGACGCTAGAAATAAGATTTTCTTGAAGCATAGTGCTGGCCGTCGCACTGTAGAGCACTCGTTCTTGATCAGGTGAAATGTAGAAGTAGCGAGCTGATGCGGTAGCGATCGCAGCCACCTCAGGAGGGAACAGTTTTAAGGCTGCGACTTGTTTCTTTTCAAACAGATCCTGCCACTCAGCCAAGATCTGGTTCTTGCGAATCGTAACATCAGCAACAGTCTCCAGATCATTCTGCCTTGTAGTCGAGAGTAGCCAAGTGCGGTTTGGGACTGAAACCAATACTTCTGTTGATTCTGGTGACCAGAGGATCTGTGCTTGGCTTAAGTCTATTCCTCCTGCATTTTGTGCGATCTGTACAGGCGAACGCTGGAGGGCAATCGGACTATCAGTCATGTTCATCACATAAATTCCATTATTCTTTGTTGCAGACGATGACGCAGTTGTATACAAAATCTGTTGTCCATCTGGTGAGGGTGTTAAGTTCTCAGCACCTGTAAACGTAAGTGGCGTTAAACTTGGTGCAGTGGGGAAGAGTACTGCATTTGTCTGCACAACGAGCTCTTTCTCAATATGGACACGTTTCTTCCATGGGGTGTACCCATCCTTTTTAATCTCAATATCGTAGTCACCAGGATCAAGGTTCAAGGTTGTATCGGTTGCACTCGTCAAGTTCCCATTGATATAGACACTCGCCCCATTAGGGAAGGAGTTTGCTGCTAAAAGTCCAGTTGCTTTGAGGCTTCCCGTGGTCGTCGGGCGATACCCCTGCGCATACTTAATAGCCAAGATAGTCCCACCAATGATGCAGACTAAAGAGAAGAGAGTGGCAAGAATTCGTTTGTTCATAGAGACGTTCTGTTATGATAGCAGGTATGGGAATGTTTGTACAAAAAGTAGCAATGGACTTTGGAGAAAAGTATATCCGCTTGTATCTGTACGATACCAAGGAATATACAGAGGAACTCCAGTCAAAAGTCTTCCTTGAATTCCAGGCAGCCCAGTTTCGCTTCAGCAAAAAGAACAAAAAGCCACGATCATTCTCTTCGTTGTTTTGTAATGGAACAATTGAAGATGTCGATCTGCTGTGCGCATATATCCGTTTCCTCTTCTCCCGGGCAGGGCTCGGGAAGTTTGCATTTGCACGCATTGATTTAATCTTGACGGTCCCTACGTCAACGATCCAAACGACAAAGCAAGTTTGGACAACCGCGCTAGAGGATATTGGCATTTCAAAGATAACATTTGTGAGTCAGTCGATTGCGGGTGCAATCGGCGCAGGGTATACCTTTCCCATCCCAACGGTGGCTGTCATTGCCCACTTGGGTCATTCCTCAAGTGAAGTTGCAGCTGTCTCCTTGCATGAGTGTCTTTTCTCAACCAAACTCGAGTTTACAGGTCGTCGTCTATTCGACACCGTTCGCACTCGCTATTTTGCCCAGACTCGTCAAGAGTTATCAGCGCGTGAATGGGCACTCCTTGAATCAACTATTGGTGTAACTTTACTTCGTACGATCGAGGGCAAGCCGAGCATAGGTGAGAAAAAGAAAAAAGCAGAGGCAGTTTCTCTAGAAGTAATTCTTGAATTCGCTGCCGACCTGTTTGATGATATTCAGGTGGCCCTTGAGAAACTATCTGTTGAAGAACTGTCGTTGTGTTCGGCACAGGGTATCGTCTTGACTGGAGAACTGGCCAAGCAGGAAGGGATCGCACAGTTTCTCTCCAGAAAGCTGTCCATACCTGTGTATGGTGCGAACGATCCAGAGATGGCAGTCGTACGCGGCGCCTCAGGTCTCCTGACATTTATGGACCAGGATGAGGCGCGATAGGAAGCCGAATCAGAATGACAGATGGATAACAGTTCTAGGATTGAACAAAACACGTAAGAGTGGAAGTGGAGAAGGCTGCGAATATGGAGCAAGTATGGCCCGCAATCTTCAAAAGGTGAAAAAGAATAAGAAAAGCGTTGTGTAGAGTGAGAATATGTGTTCATTCCTTGGTATTAAGACTGAAGAAGGAAACGGTGTCCATCAGTTTTGACTGTGAAAGAGAAGGGATACAACCAGTAGAAGATGAAGGTGGGAGAAAATATTATAAGTCTGATAAAAACAGTCACGTGTTCGCATTCAATTTGGGTGCAACCCACAGTATTCAAAGGCTTATAGTAAAAGAAACGTGTGATATGGACGCTTTGAGTGAAAAGTGAGACGACCAACCTCATTTTATTCGTACTGTATATGGGTATCATGGTCACAAAAGTCTGTCATATGAAAGATAAAAAAGAACTATCAACCATACAATTTAACGGTCTCTCTTTCTTTGGCGGAACAAAAGAAGAACTGCTGAAAATCTTATCTGCTCAACTTGAGGAAAATACTCAAGTGAGGAATGGAATGCTTTCTCTATTCACGCCGAACCCTGAGCAGATGGTTCTGTCAACAAAAAAAGCATCATTTCGCAAAAACCTCGAGTCAGCAGATATTCTCTTGCCAGATGGATCTGGAATTGTCTGGGCCATCAAGAGAGAAAATGTGAATGCAGGATCCCTTCAACGTCTTCCTGGAAGAGAACTCTTTCACGAGCTACTCGATCTGGCAGAGGTGAAACATTCGACTGTCTTTTTATTGGGAGGGAAGGAAGGCAGTGCACGTGACATAGTGATGCAACGAAAG
>CAZWYZ010000003.1:19871-28440 GCA_964638785.1 uncultured Pseudomonadales bacterium | reverse complement strand
GCCAGAAACAATGATTCGTACAATGGCCAAGCAAGCAGAAGCGGAGCGTGAGAAGAAGGCGACAATTATCGCCTCAGAAGGAGAAGTAGCAGCGGCTGAGAACCTCTCCAAAGCAGCTGAAATGATGGCAAGAACGCCAGGAGCATTGCATCTGCGTACGCTCAATTCGATTAATGATATAAGTAGTGACCAAAGCAATACTGTTGTTTTTGTAACTCCAATTGAAGTGTTGAAAGCGATTGAAGGCTTTGGAACAATGATGAAGAAAAACTAAATTCCTCGTAGGTACACCGCTCGCCAAGGAATATAGTTTGTGGCAAAATTCTTTGTTTTCTTCTCACCGTTTGGATAGGTAACAATATAATCAAATGATGTTTTCAGCCCTGGAGCTGCCCAGTCAATCTGTTTGATTTTCCCAGGAGCAAGTGTTGGGTCGTCCTGATAGAACGCTGGTGGGGCAGGCTGGGCGCCCCATTGTTTATAGTTTTCTATCGATGCAATTCTGCCATCTGATTTTCCCCACAGCTCAATGTACATTGAGAAGGTTTTAGGATTCGCAACTGCATTTAGAAGGATTGGTGCACCTGTGTCATTCTTAAATCGAAAATCAGGATGTGGAGAGTACACAGTGGCATCAAAACCAGGTTTACTATTCTCTTCATAGTAACTCACACGATAACTATGACCGCGACGTTCTGTAATAGGGAGTCCAGTATTAAGTACAGCGCGAAATAACGTGGATGATACTTGGCAGACACCGCCTCCATCTCCCAAAACTGTTTGTCCTTCCTTAATAACGTAGGCAGGTAGAAATCCTGTCTTTGCAGACACCTCTCCAAGATACGTGTTAAACGAGAATTCTTCTCCAGGAAGGATGAGTTTTGCATGAATTTTCGAAGTTGTGAGTGAAACATTTTTTACGCGATTCACGATAGAGTGGTGATACTGACTTTCTCCAACTCCAATGCGTTCTTCAATACCAAGTGTATTTATGGAGGAAAGGTTTTGAGTAGGCTCACTTACTACAAGTGGTAGCTCAAGAGAAAGTGAAGACTTTGAGTCTGCCAACTCGACTATTTTTTGCTTGAGTAAGGTAGTAAATAGGGGAGTGTCAAGTTTTTGTCCATTTTTTGGTGCAGTAAAAGTGACGACAGTCGTGCCTTCTATTTGAAGGACAGGTTCAATGGGTGGAGTAGCAATTTCCTTATCAAGAGTAGCCGATAAGCTGGCAACGGCACTCGGTGAGAGATCTGAAGGAGGGAGAAGCAGGGAAAATACTTCCTTTGATGTGAGTGTTTTTGAGTACAGTTTTGACTGAAGTGTTAGTGTTTTTCCAATTAATCTTTCAACAAATTGTTTCGTTTCCGTTATCATATTTTCAGACAGTTCTAGACCAGTTCTTTTTGTTACAACATGAGTGCTTGAAGTTGCAAGCAAATTCATCTCAAGAAGTGCTGAAACTGTTTGCATCTGTTCCACCTTCAAACCAGCGCTTCCTGTCGAGACAACTACTTCTCCTGTTATTTTTTTGAACTCGATAGTGGGTGATATTGGTGGTTTTGACATCTGCATATCAATACTGTCAACCCATTGCCCAACGAGATTCCTATCGAGTGGGGAGAATTTTTGCACTTTATTTGAAAGACTCTGTACGAATGAGTCAAAAATTGTTGTTTTTTGTTCGTATGGTCGGAATGACTCTGGTGAGATCAGGCTTGAAGATGGTGTTGAGAAATATGTCCCATCCATGTACAGGGCAATGTTTGTTGGAATTTGATCACTTTGTGTTGAAAGGGTCTTTTGGACAGATGTAGGCACAGGTACAAGCAGGAGGGTACTTGCTGCAAGTACAACAATACACACGATGAGGATCGCTGGTAGAGATCGTTGGGATGGCTGTCGTCGCATACTAGTGTAGGAGATTTTTCTGTCGTATACTACTCATATTCATTGTGTCATAAAAAACAAAAATAAATTCTTCAAAAGTATAGTGTATGGAAAACTCAAACGCATCTTTGGTTGCAGAGCCAATTCCGGAAATGAACGCAGCTCAGTCTTCATCTGGTCCCTCAGTTTCACCTTCATCCTTTGGTACAAAAAAAATCCTCTTTGGAATACTGGGACTCTTACTCCTCCTGGCAGTTGTAGGCGGAGGTGTTTTCTTGTTCTTACAACAACGATCATCACTTCCGTCTAGTTCAAATTCTGGTACTCGTCAGGTTTCCCTTGTGTATTGGGGAATGATGGAAGAGACAGATTCATTAAAGAGTGTGTTCAAACAATTTGAAGCAGAACACCCAGGAGTCACTGTTCAATACTCTGTTCAGTCTCCAAAAGACTACAGTGAGCGATTAGTATCTGCGTGTAATAGAGGGCAATGTCCAGATATTTTCCGTTTCCACTCAACGTGGACCAAGCAATACGTTCAGAAAGGCCTTGTTGCCCCAGTACCAAATACTGTCTACACAGCAAGTGAGTTTGAGTCGACTTTTTATCCAGCAGTTTCTACCGATCTTAAGTCAAACACTGGGTATGTAGGAATACCACTCATGTTTGATGGCCTTGGTTTGTATGTTAATAAACGAATTTTACAGGCATCAGGACGATCTGTTCCTACGACCTGGGATGAGCTCCGTACGCTGTCAAGAGACTTGACTGTGAAAGGTTCTGATGGGGGTATTGAAAGGGCAGGTATTGCAATGGGGACCTCCAATAATGTTGATCATTTTTCAGACATTCTTGCCACATTAATTTACCAGAACGGTGGCGATCCATTGAGCCCAGAAAATTTTGGCTCCTCGAATCAATCATCGAGTAGTCCTGGGACAGCTCCAGCATCATTAGTTGGTGATGCTTTGACTTTCTACACTCAGTTTACTCGAACAGATAAAATCTGGAATGAGACGATGCCGAATTCAACATATGCATTTGCAATTGAAAGAACTGCAATGATTTTAGCCCCTGCATACCGGGCAGCAGAGATAAAGAAGATTAATCCAAATTTTGAATTTACGGTGTACCCACTTCCACAGTTGCCTGGAAAGCCGGTCTCGAATGCAAACTACTGGGTTGAAGGGGTTTCAAAGAATTCAAAAGAACAACAATTGGCGTGGACATTACTAAAGTATTTATCAACGAAGGATAATCTTCAAAAAATAAACCCGATGGGTGGTGGAAAAGTGCTCAAAGAGGTTTACCCAAGGGTAGATATGGCGCCCTTGCTAACAAGTGATCCTTATGCGGGCGCAATTGTAAGCCAGGGGCCCTATGCAAAGAGTTCAAGTCTCGCATCAAGGACCTTTGACAAAGGTCTTAACGATAAACTTATCGAGTTGTATACCGGCGTCGTTGATAAAATGTCTGGTGGAGCTCGATATGATGAGTTAGCCATTAAATTCTCATCTCAGGTGTCAGAGGCTGTTCGTACATATTCAGGCACACCCACGGGATCAACTGTACAAACTGTCACACAGTAATACAATTCTTCTATGTCTTTCGCATATCCAAGTTACCTCAAACCTCTAGAATATTATTCATTGTCTCCACAAAAAGAAGTGCTTGAGCGTGTGAGTGCGGCAAAGGAGAGAGGTAAGAAAATAGTGATAGTGTCAGGTGTATTTGATCTGCTTCATGCAGCCCACCAGGAATACTTGCGACAAGCAAAATTGCAAGGAGACTACTTGGTTGTTTTGCTTGAATCCGACATCCGGACAAAAGAGTTGAAAGGTGAGGGGAGACCTATTTGGGATCAGAACAAAAGAAAAGATGAGATCTTAAAACTCGGTCTTGTTGATGAAGTTCTCATTCTTCCTCCTGAATTCAAAAATCCGCTTCGATATGAGGAAATAACAATCTTACTTGCACCTGATGTGTATGCTGTTTCTTCAAACTCTGTTGCACTCGATCACAAAACAAAAATGATGCAGAAATATGGGGGCGAGATGAAGATCGTTTTAAATGAAATACCAGGAATCTCTACAACGACCATTCTTACCAAGTCCACGGAATAGGAGTCCATTTACTCTCTTGTCACTTTTGATTTTGCGCTTTACGCTATACCCTGCAAATATGAGACAAGTCTTTTTTGATGTTGAGACAAAAAACACCTTCGATGATGTCGGAGGTTTTTTCCCTGCAAAATTATCCCCCTCCTTTATAGGGGTGTGTATTCGTGATGGATTTGAAGGCAAAGGGAAGATGGTTGAAATTTGGGAAAAAGATTTTTCAAAATTATGGGAACTTTTTGAAAGTGCAGATTTAATTATTGGCTTTAATAGTATTAACTTTGATATGGAGGTGTTACGGCCTTTGTACCCTGGCAATGTTGACGATCTTCCACATCTTGATCTTATGGTCCGTTTTAAAGAATCGACTGGGCACCGAATCTCTTTGGACTCAATCGCACAAGAAACACTTGGGAAGAAAAAAATTGGCCATGGTCTTGATGCCATAAAGTACTTCAAAGAAGGTAGACTGTCTGACCTGGCAAAGTATTGTTTAATGGATGTCGAAATCACTAGAGATATCTACGATTGGGGACGAACAAAAGGGAACGTACGGTTTAAGAATAAGTGGAACAGGATGATTGAGTCACCAATTGATTTTACTTTCTCTCCGAAGAAATTTGCAGGAACTCAAATGACCCTTTTAGGGATATAACCTGAAAAACCATATGCCGAACACAATTGTGCGTCTCTCAGATGTCCAAACAAAACGGTGTCACACCGTCAATGCGTGGACACTACATAAAGGGAAGACACTCTTAGTGAAACATAAAAAACTTGGAATTTGGCTAGCCCCTGGGGGACATGTAGAAGACAACGAGCTTCCACATCAGGCAGCTCAACGAGAATTCTTTGAAGAAACTGGAGTTCGTGTAGAAGTTCTTTCAGCTCAAAAAAATACTTTTCAAGCAACTAGCTCTGAATATCTTCCACTTCCTTTTTACTGTAACCTTCATGATGTGTACAAGCCTCGAGGTAATTCGTTCTGCGAGCAACATTACTCATGGGGCTACTACGTAAAAGTGGTTGATGAGAGTGGTTTTGGGAAAGAAGACGATGGAATATTGGGTGTACGTTGGTTCACTCTTGAGGAACTGAAAACTGTTGAGACGACAGAGGATATTCGAGAAGAAGGAATTGCAGTGTTCACTCAGTTTCCATGAGGTATAATCAGTGATTCATGTCACTAGTCATTTCAAACCTCCATGTTTCCATCGATAAAAAAGAAATTCTCCACGGGGTAGACCTCACTGTTAAACCAGGAGAGATACATGCCGTCATGGGTCCAAATGGAAGTGGAAAAAGCACTCTTGCATATACGCTTGCAGGTCATCCTTTTTATTCCATCACTGATGGAGAAGTAGAGATGGACGGAAGTGTGCTGAATGAAAAATCTCCAGATGAACGTGCAAATAGTGGTCTTTTCTTGGCATTTCAATATCCAACAGAAGTTGCTGGCGTGCGCGTGAATAATTTCTTAAAAGTTGCCTATGATCAGCGATTTGCGAACATGCCAGAGCGTAAATTTTCGAAAGTAATTGATTTTCGAAGGCATGTCGAGTCAGTAGCTGATGATCTTCAGGTAAAAAAAGAACTTCTTTCTAGAGGGTTAAATGAAGGTTTTTCAGGTGGTGAGAAAAAAAGATTAGAGATTTTTCAGATGGCTGTATTGGAACCAAAGTATTCGATCATGGATGAAACTGATTCTGGATTAGATGTGGATGCGATCCAAGCAGTTGCAAAAGGTGCTCGTGAGATTGTGAAGAAGCATAAAACAGGTGTCATAGTCATTACGCACTACCAACGTATATTAAAATTTCTGCAGCCCGATTTTGTGCACGTTATGGTCAGTGGCAAAATAGTGAAAAGTGGTGGACGAGATTTAGCTTTGGAGCTTGAGAAAAAGGGATATAAAGATTTTCAAAGCTAGTATTCAAAGTCTTCAGTAACCCTGTGTAGTCATTCTCGAAGTCAAAGCATCTACCCAATACAAGGTACAACACATGTCAAGATTTGCACAAAAACATTCTGCGAAGCTGGAAGACTCCATTGTCGACCACGAGTATTCTGCTGGTTTTTCGTACCCCACTGATTCCTATGCATTCATTTCCAAACCTGGCCTGAATAGACGTGTTGTTGAAGAGCTATCTCACATCAAAAATGAACCCGCTTGGATGCTTGAACTTCGGCTCACAGCGTTGAAACAGTTTGAGGGGATGAAAACACCACTCTGGGGAGGCGATCTTTCCGAGATCGATTACGATAAAATTCACTTCTATTTAAAACCCACAGATCATGCCGTTGAATCCTGGAATGATGTTCCAGATGATGTGAAAGCAACATTTGATAAGCTGGGGATACCTCAAGCAGAGCGAGGCGTGCTCGCTGGTGTAAAGGCACAATATGATAGCGAAGTTGTCTATGGATCGCTCCAAAATATATGGGAAAAAGAAGGGGTTGTTTTTCTTTCGATGGATGAAGGTTTACAGCAATATCCAGACCTTGTGAAGGAATATTTTAGCAAAAACATTCCAAGTGGTGATAATAAATTTGCAGCGCTTAACACTGCTGTTTGGTCAGGTGGGTCATTTGTCTATGTCCCGAAAGGTGTAGAGGTTAAGATGCCGCTCCAGGCATATTTCCGTATCAACGCACCGAATGCTGGTCAGTTTGAGAGAACGCTCATCATCGTTGATGAAGGTGCTTCTGTTCATTATGTCGAGGGGTGTACAGCACCTTCTTTCTCTTCTAGCTCGCTCCATTCAGCGGTTGTAGAAATCTATGTAAAAAAACATGCTCGTTGCCAATATACGACAATCCAAAATTGGTACAAAAACGTCTATAACTTGGTAACAAAACGGGCGAGAGTAGAAGAAGAGGGAACAATGATCTGGACTGATTTTAATATGGGAAGCAAATTAACCATGAAGTATCCATCATTTCTTTTAGTAGGCAAAGGTGCCAGAGGAGAAACGTTGTCAATGGCACTTGCGGGATCTGGACAACATCAAGATACGGGAAGTAAAGCAATGCATCTAGCTCCATACACAAGTTCAAGCATCGTTTCAAAATCAATCAGCAAGGATGGCGGACGAACAAGTTATAGAGGAATGGTGACGGTTGGGCCGAATGCTCATCACAGTAAAAACACGGTCGTCTGTGATGCAATGCTATTGGATTCACTGTCAAGATCTGATACGTATCCAGTTGATCGCATCTTAAATGATCAAGTTGAAATTCAACATGAAGCAACCGTGAGCCGGATAGGAGACGAGCAATTGTTTTATCTCATGAGTCGAGGGGTCAGTGAAGAGGATAGCAGGAAAATGATTGTGAATGGATTCGTGAATGATCTCGTGAAAAAGTTACCACTCGAATACGCTGTGGAAATGAATAGGCTGATTGACCATGAAATGGAAGGAAGTATTGGGTAGTGTATAATTTATTTTCATTCTATGAAATCACAATTTGCTTCTGCTTTTCAGCTTCCTTCCACGCTTGGTGGAATCAAGTTTGGTGGGTGTTAAACGAATCTTTCTTCTTTGTATTTATCCAAATTTAGTTTTTGAAAGTATTGTATGGAAACACACACAAAACGTGCTCAACAAAAAAATCTTCTGCAGGAAAGCAGTCTTGATTCTTTAACCTATAATCTAGGCTATGGAATACCAGTTGCTCTTTTAAAGGGAATACTCATTTTCTACACAGAACATGGTAAACCCATAAATGAACTTGAAATTCAAACCACAGCTGAGTTGGTGTGGAAAGGAAAAAATGAAGAAATACTTAGTAAATAGTCCTGAAGAGCAGATTGTTCTTGATACATCAGGAGACTATACGGTTGAGATATCACAACCACGTGCAAGCGTGACCATTACGGGAAAGTTTCTCACTCGTCTTGAAGAAAAGGTGAATATAAATCTCACTATTGTTCATAGTGCGCCTCATACACGTGCAAAAACAATGTTGAAAGGAGTTGCTTTTGACTCAAGCAGTATCCGTTTTTTTGGACGCATTATTATCGATGAAAACTGTGGTGATACACAATCTTTTTTGGAAGAAAGAATTCTTCTACTGTCTGATAAGGCAAAAGCAGAAGCGGTACCTGAACTGGAGATTAAAACAGACGATGTGAAGTGTAGTCACGCAGCCAGTATCTCTCGAATTCCAGAAGAGCATGTTTTTTACCTCGAAAGCAGGGGGATCCCAAAAAAAGAAGCCCAGGAGATGATTGTCACTGGCTTCTTAGAATAATAGTGAGCTCTGGAGTACAATATTCTCATGTTTAACCCTCAGGAAACTAAAAAAGATTTTCCAATATTCACTCAGCAGCATCCAAGTGGTAAGCCACTTGTTTATCTGGATAGTGCTGCGACAAGTCAGAAGCCACGTCAGGTGATCGACGCTATTTCGAAGTACTACGAAACGAGCAATGCCAATGTTCATCGAGGTATCCATTTCTTGGGTGATAAATCAACCCAGGTGTGGCACGAGTCACGTCAGCAAATAGCCAAATTCTTTGGAGCATTCCCTGACGAGTTAATTCTTGTGCGTAACACAACCGA
>CAZWYZ010000003.1:15453-19861 GCA_964638785.1 uncultured Pseudomonadales bacterium | reverse complement strand
GCTCTGAACTTGGTTGCTTACTCAGTTGAGAAAAGTATAAAAAAAGATGATGTGATCATCGCAACAGAGATGGAGCATCACAGTAACCTTGTCCCTTGGCAGCAGTTGGCACAACGAACAGGAGCGACGCTTGAGTTGATTCCAGTAACCCCAGAAGGAACGCTCGATTTTGAGTGGCTTGATGCAAAGATACAAGATTCTCATTTTCGATCAAAAATAAAAGTGCTTGCACTCACGCATGTTTCAAATACGCTTGGGACAATAAACCCTATAGAAGAAGTTGTTAAAAAGTTTCACGCCCTTCGATCTCAAGTAACGATTGTTGTTGATGGAGCTCAGGCCGCTCCGCACATGACAATTCACTTCCATAGACTTGGAGTGGACTTTTATGCTGTTTCTGCCCATAAAATGCTTGGCCCAATGGGGGTGGGTGGACTGTTTGTTAAAAAAGAAATGCTTCAAGAAATGGATCCATGGCTTTTTGGTGGTGGAATGATTGATGAGGTGACAACACGAAAGGCGACTTGGGCAGAACTCAGTGAGGATAAGTTCACTGCAGGAACGCCAGATGTAGCGGGAGTATGTGGATGGGCAGCTGCGTGTAGGTATCTTTCAGAATTAGGAATGGAAAATGTCTTCCAGCATGATCAAGAATTGGTTGCGTATGCTCACAGTGAACTTTTGAAAGTTCCTGAAGTAGTACTTGCAGGGGAGAGTCCAAAACGTGTTGGATCTGTTGCTTTTGTGTTTAAGGGGGTGCATTCACACGATGTCGCTCAAATTCTAGATAGTGAAGGTATTGCAGTTCGGTCAGGGCACCATTGCACAATGCCATTGCATACAAAGATGGGGTGGTCTGCAACAACGCGAATCAGTTTTAATGTCTATTCGACAAAAAATGATATCGACCGGTTGATTTTTGCGCTGCAAAGAGTGAAAGAGGTATTTCATGGATGATTTGTACGTAGACGCTATTATCGACAGATATAGAAATCCACTCCACAAAGGCTGGATTACGGAAACTGTACAAACTCAATCAAAAAAAGCACATAACCCAAGTTGCGGAGACCAGTTTGAACTCATTTTTCAATTTGATGCTGAAAAAGTAGTTGATGCAAAGTGGCGAGGTGATGGCTGCGCGATAAGCACGGTCTCTATTGACTGCTTCTGTGAGTGGGCAATTGGAAAGTCTGCTACTCAACTGCATACATACGATAAATCGCTCATACAACTACAGACTGGAGTCAACAGTATAACGCCCGCGAGAGAGAAGTGTTTGTACTTACCGTTAGCTTTGGGACTGTAGTAGATCTTCTTTCTTCACAACCGACACATCAATTTTTCGGAGTGAGAATGTTGATAAGGTATTTTTTAATTCTTGTTCTGTTGCTTCAAACTCAAGGCCACTGGTTGTGAGCAGATGGTTGAGACCGTTAAATGTCAACGCAAGGACAATAGCACTGAGATGATCAACAGGTTTTAGGTATTCAGTTGGGACGATAAATGCTTCTTTGTCTTGGGACATATCTTCTCCTCACGTAAAAATCCCCCATATGATTGGAGGAAAAATAAAGCTAACACACACAACACTCCGGAAAGACGAATACTAGGAAAGTATTTTCTCTCTAGTTCATAGATGCGTCAACCCTTAGTTTGCGATACAATGTTGCCTTCATATGTTTATCGCCGTCGGATCAACAAACCAAGTAAAAGTAAATGCAGTTAAGTCAGCCGTGGAGCATCAATGGGCTGATGCAATTGTGGATGGATTTGAAACTGATAGTGGAGTTGGTGCTCAACCACGTACAGATCATGAAACATATGTTGGATCAAGAAATAGAGCACTTTTCGCCCTCCAAAAGATGCAGGAAAAATACGGTAATTCTGCGGAGATACTTGGGGTTGGTCTCGAAGGAGGCGTTGATGAGACTGAAGATGGATTGATGAACGTTGTCTGGTGTAGTGTATGTGATCATAAAGGGAACTTTCATTCATCATCTGGAGCACGATTTATACTCGACGATGAGATTGCTTCTCGAATTCTTGCAGGTGAAGAGATGGGACCAATCATGGATAGTTTGGTAAAAGAGAAGGACACAAAGAAAAAAGGTGGTATGATCGGTGTCGTTACTCGAAATTTTTTTAATCGCACTGAAGAATATGCATCGATCGCCCGATTGACGATTGGGTTGTGGTATGGAAGGGCTTGGAGAGATTCTCTTTCATGAACTTCGTTAATTGTGTTTTTTTTCAGTGACAACTCAGATTTCCTACCGTATACTGCTCTCTATGCCAGTTGCACTTTACAAAGCTAAACTCTCAGAAAAAGAAATTGTTGGTGGGAAGTTCATGTTTCTTAAATTCGAACTTCTTGAACCAAACAAGATTACATTTACGGCAGGTCAATATATCTTGCTCAATAGTCCAACAACTCCTCAGAAGCGCCAATATAGTATTGCCTCAGCGCCTCGACTCGAACATGCGATTGAACTCCTCGTAGAGATTATCCCTGAAGGGAAAGCATCCGGCTATCTCAATAGTCTGGCTTTGGGCGATGAAATCTCCTTTTACGCTTCAGCAGGTGAGTTTGTATTAAAGGAAGATGTTATCGCGACCGAAGACCCTTTAGTTTTGATCGGTACAGGTTCGGGTATAGCTCCACTGCGAAGTATTTTATTGGATGAACTTCGAACAAAAGAAACGAAACGACCAATTTGGTTGTATTGGGGGATGCGGGAGGCAGAAAGTTTATTTTGGCTGGAACTGTTTGAAGAGCTCCATGACAACTTTCCGCAGTTTCTATATCACATAACATTATCTCAGGCTCCAGATGAATGGACGCTGTGCAAAGGACGAATAACAAACTGTCTTTCAGTTCATGATTTACCCCCACAGGGACAGTATTACATCTGTGGTAATCCGCATATGATTGAAGATGTTATGAAAGTGTTGCAAGATCGTGGTGTCGATCCTGCTCGTATTCATCACGAAAAATTTTCGTGAGATAAATGGAAAGGTGTGTTGTATGGCAGATAGTTCTCAACAATCGCAAGATGTCTCAGTCGCCCCGGAAGCTCAATCGAAATCTCCAGGGAAATACAAAGTATCTGTCATCCGCAGTAAATGTATCGGTGCAGCTTCATGTGTTGCGATTGCACCAAAAGTATTTGGACTCGATGATAAAAATTTGGCATTTGTCATTAGTGAAGATGAACTTGATGATATGAAATTGTTGGCTGCACAGAGCTGCCCAACAGCAGCAATTATTGTTCAGGATTTGGAATCAGGTCAACAAGTCTGGCCAGTATGAAAATTCTTATTAGTGGATCAATCGCTCTCGATCGAATAATGCTATACAACGGTCGATTTGCTGATGTTATCCGTCCAGAAAAATTACACGTCCTCTCTCTGTCCGTATTGATCGATCAATTGCGCGAAACTCGAGGTGGTGTTGCTGCAAATATTGCATATACGCTCGCTCTTTTTGGTGAGAAGCCAATTCTTTTTGGGTCAGTTGGGACAAATGCTCGCGAGTATATGGAAGTATTAGGACATTTAGGGGTCGACATCTCACATGTTCACTACTCAAAGTTACCAACTGCAACATATAGTGTGATTACTGATAAAGCAGACTGCCAAGTTGGTGGTTTTTACCCTGGAGCTATGAGCGATGCATCAAGTCTCTCAATATCGGAATTTTCTGAAGAGAATGTATTTGTGGTTATCTCTCCACATGATCCAAAGCAAATGAGTATTCAAGTTCAAGAATGTGTGAAGCTACAGAAACCATTTTTCTATGACGTTGGTCAACAAGTTACTAATATTACAAAGGAAGATTTACTTGCAGGCTTACACCAGACGAAACTCTTGATTGTAAATGACTATGAGATGGGTGTGATTGAAGAGAAGGCTGGTATAAGTCAAGATGAGTTAGTGAAAATGATCCCTACTGTAGTGGTCACATTAGGAGAGAGAGGGAGTGTAGTCTGGCAACAGGGAAAACGATCAACTGTCGCTGCAATTGTTAGTATTGATATTCAAGATCCAACAGGTGCAGGTGATGCTTTTCGAGCAGGATTTTTGTATGGGATGATGCATGATGCAGATCCTGTGACGTGTGCTCAGCTTGGGAGTACGGCTGCAACCTATTGTATTGAATCTACAGGTACTCAAGAGCATTTCTTCACAAAGGAACAATTTCGAGAAAAATATAAAAAACAATTTGGAACAACCTCATTACTTGAATAGAAAAATTCTATGAAACATTTAGACTATAAAGTGAAAGATATTACGCTTGCTGACTGGGGAAGAAAAGAGATGGAACTGGCGGAAAGTGAGATGCCAGGGCTAATTTCATTGCGAAAAGAGTTTTCAAAGAAAAAACCGCTCAAAGGCGCTCGCATTGCAG
>CAZWYZ010000003.1:0-15443 GCA_964638785.1 uncultured Pseudomonadales bacterium | reverse complement strand
TCATTACACATGACCATTCAGACAGCAGTGTTGATCGAAACATTGACCGCTCTGGGGGCAGAAGTTCGCTGGGCAAGCTGTAACATTTTTTCCACTCAAGACCATGCGGCTGCAGCTATAGCAGCAACAGGTGTGCCTGTTTTTGCATGGAAGGGTGAAACTGAAAAAGAGTACTGGTGGTGTACTGATCAAATCTTTAACTTTACGGATTCAAAAGGGAAGCTGATTGGACCGAATATGGTTCTTGATGACGGTGGCGATGCGACCGCATGGCTCCATGACAAAAGAACTGAATTTGTTAGCCAAGTAAAGGGGGTTTCAGAAGAAACAACAACTGGTGTTCATCATCTCTATCAAATGCTGGCAGACGGAAAACTCAAAATTCCCGCAATCAATGTGAATGATTCAGTAACAAAGTCAAAATTTGATAACATCTATGGTTGTAGAGAGTCGCTAGTTGATGCTATTCGGCGTGCAACGGATATTATGCTTGCTGGAAAGGTTGCATTCGTGGCAGGGTACGGTGATGTCGGGAAGGGGTCAGCACAAAGTCTTCGCAATAATGGCTGTCGTGTGATCGTTGCCGAGATAGATCCCATTTGTGCTCTCCAAGCAGCGATGGAAGGGTATGAAGTGAAACGTATTGAAGAAGTGGTAAAGGAATGTGATATTTTTGTATCCGCAACTGGAAATAAAGATATCATCACTCTTGAACATATGGAGAAGATGAAGGATACGGCAATTGTATGCAACATAGGTCACTTTGATGTTGAAATCCAGATGAGTCGATTAAATTCGGCCAAAGGAGTAAAAAAAGTGACTCTCAAGCCTCAAGTAGATATTCACACTTTCCCGGATGGGCACAGAGTGATCGTACTTGCCGAAGGAAGACTTGTTAATCTTGGGTGTGCAATGGGACACCCTTCTTTTGTGATGAGTAACTCCTTTTGCAATCAGGTTCTTGCTCAAATCGAGCTATGGACCAAAAACTATGAAATTGGGGTCTTTCGTTTGCCAAAAGAACTGGATGAAAAAGTTGCAGCACTCCACCTAGAGCATATCGGTGTGCATTTGACAAAACTGAGTAAAGAACAGTCAGAATACCTTGGAGTGAAGACGACGGGTCCATACAAGGCAGATCATTATCGGTATTAGTATCAAAGAGAAAGAACGTGTATGAAAAATATTTGGTTACTCGTTGGTTCACTTGCAGTCACACTTATTGCTGTGGTTGCAGTGGCATTTTTATTCACAAAAAAAGCAAATGCGCCAGTGCTCCCATCTGATCCAAACATTGTTCTTGGTGATGAGCGTTTTTCGAAAGGGAAGGAAGATGCTAAGGTAACTATCGTTGAGTTCTCAGACCTACAGTGTCCTGCATGCAGAGCCGCTCAGCCACTTGTTCAGGAGGTTTTACAGTCTGCATCTGATAGTGCTCGTCTGGTTTTCAGACACTACCCACTTCGTACAATCCATAAGAATGCACTTGCAGCTGCGAAGGCGAGTGAAGCAGCAGCAGAACAAGGAAAGTTCTGGGAAATGCACGATACATTATTTGCAAAGCAATCAGATTGGGAGGAAGACGCAGACCCAACTAGTCGATTTGAGGGATATGCAAAGGAACTAGGTTTAAATGTTGATCAATGGAAAACAGACTACCAAAAAAAAGAGCTTGAAGCTCGCATTGCTAAGGATGAACAAGATGGGAATACCTTGGGTGTAAATGCAACGCCAACCTTCTATGTCAATAATGTCCGAACAGATGTTGGAAACTTACAAGAGACTGTTGAAAAAATTCTGGCAGAGTAGGTATGCCAAAAAACATTTTTTCTCTTTTGGATACCCCTGCATACGGAGGAGCAGAAGAGTACCTACTCGCAGTGCTGTTTCACTTGAGCACACGGGGATATACTGTTGTACTCGCAACCAATAATAGTGCAGTGAAGCAGAAAGCGCGAAACCACATTAGAGTCATTGATCTACCGTATCGACTCGATGCAATTGGAAATTGGAAAGGACTTGTAAAGTACTTTCTCGCTTTGCCTTCATCACTCTTTTGGGTCTTTCAAACCATACGCAGTTTTCCAAGTCTCCCCATCTGCATCTTTCCTGGTTTTAGTGACCGTCTCTCTTTTTCACCACTTGTTAAATGGATGGGTTGTCGACTCATGTGGTTGGAATATGGTCCACTCGAACCAACATTTCAGCGCAACTTTGGTTTCCCAAAACTTTTATATGCAATTACTCGATCGTATCCTGACAAAATAATCACTATTTCTGATTGGACAAAAAAGTCATTACTTTCTGTAGGAAGGATTCCTCTCCATAAAATTAGCATCATCTATCCAGGAGTAGATACGAGACAACAAAATATGAAACAGGAAACAAGTGGAAAGAGGATGTTTACTGTTATTGCAATCGCTCGAATGGCAACAGAAAAGGAAATCGACGTTCTCCTACAAGCATGGAGGATTGCCGAAATGAAAGACTGTAAACTCATTCTTATCGGTGATGGTCCTGAAAGGAAATCATTAGAACAATTAGCAAAGGATTTAGAAATAAGTCACTCCGTCCATTTTATGGGGTTTATTCCTGAGGAAGAAAAACGGATGCTCCTGAAGAAGGCAGACTTATTTGTATTTCCATCAGCTTGGTCCCTTGAAGGGTTTGGCATGACTACCATTGAAGCAATGGTAGCTGGATTGCCCATACTAACAACTGGCTATGGACCTCAAGCTGAGATCGTACAAAATGAAAAAAATGGGTGGTACTTTCATCCTCACGATTCTGGTGATTTAGCCAAAAAACTTCAAATTGCTTTAGAATCAAACAGAAGAAAAACTTTTGCAAAAGAAAGTGTGATGATCGTGAAAAGAAAATTTTCGTTGGACAAAATGCTCATCTCTTGGGAGAAAGAACTTTCTTTTTCTTCAAAGTAACAATACAAATGGCGTTCGCATTTGGATATGGGGTATTGTATTTTGAGTTTTTCACTGCCGCATACGTGGTCACTTCCCACATGTTAAAACGGTTCTTTCGGCGCAGGAATACAATCTCAGTATGCAAGAACTTCTTTTCACTGACCGCACGATCTAAAGCAGGGTTCACTCCAATTGGGAAGGAAAAAACCAGCTTTCCGTTGTCTGAGAGAAGGGTGCGAACATGCTCAATTGATTCCAGCGCTTTTTCTGCTCGTTTCTCTTTTTCGTGCCACCCAATATGCTCAAAAGTAGAAATAGAAAAAATAAGATCAAACGTCCCTCTTGGTTTAAAGTTGAGCACATCGATATTTTCAACATTGTCTGCAACCTCATACTTGTCGATTATTGTATGTGACACTTTGCGGTAGTGGGAAAGGGTGTTTCCAATTTCTAGTATTTTCTGTGGTGCGAATTGCAAGAGGAGGTGAGAAAAGAAAGAAATCTCAATTGTTCGCTCATTAGTCCAGGTGTAGTTATACCAGTCGACAAAGTATGGATACTCTCTTTTTTGAATTTTAATCTTCAATCGACCTATTGTTAAAAGAAAGAATATTCTTGAGAGTGGATCGTACAAACGATGCCGAATTTTTGCAAACAAAGGGGATCTCTGTAGAGACAATTTTTTGCTCCAGTTTTTGGTGTATAGTCCTGCATGTGCCATCTGGATATCCTCTCTATATTTTATCGTCTCTTTCGAATGTTACAATGAGTGTCATGCCAAAAAAACTGAAAATCGCACTTGTTCATGACTACTTACGTGAGTATGGAGGAGCTGAAAGAGTTGTTGAATCACTCCACGAACTTTTTCCTGATGCTCCGCTGTACACTGCTTTTGTTGATTCAAACTCATTGGGAATTCATTGGCAACGTTTTAAGGATTGGGATATCCGTCAGAGCAGTGCAGCCTCAATTCCATTTATTAGAACAATTTACTCACCGCTTCGTATTATGGCGGCATATTTTTTTGAAGCGTTTGATTTCACTGAATATGATGTCGTTATTTCAAGTTCAAATATGTACATGGCAAAAGCTGTACTCACCCAGCCAGAGACTCTTCATATTTGCTACATCCATACTCCACCACGGTCACTGTATGGATTCTCTACACGTACCGATTGGAAAAAAAGTGTGTTTACTAGGGTACTGGGTGAGTTCATTAATAATCGTATGCGACCAATTGATTTTGTTGCATCGCAACGCCCCGATGTTCTTGTTGCCAACTCTATAACAACTCAAGAGAGAATTGCGAAATACTACCGTCGAGAATCTGTAGTTATTTATCCACCAGTCACATTGCAACCACCACTTAATCAAGAAGGGGAAAAGGACTATTACTTGTATGTCGGTAGATTAGCAAAAAGTAAGCGAGCTGATCTTGCGATAGAAGCATGCAAAAAGTTGGGAAAAAAACTGAAATTTGTTGGTGAAGGAAAAGGGGAAGCGTATTTGAAAACAATAGCATCAGATAGAGTAGAGTTTCTGGGAAGTGTTGATGATGCCGTATTGGCAAAGCTGTACTCTGGAGCCAAAGCGTTATTGTTTCCAGCAGAAGATGAAGATTTTGGAATTGTGCCCGTTGAAGCCATGATGGCAGGAACTCCAGTTATTGCCCATAATTCTGGTGGACCAAAAGAAACAGTGATTGACGGCACAACTGGAGTATTGTTTGATGAGTTAACGACAGAGGGACTTACGAATGCAATTATAAAGTTAGAGAAGTTGGACTTTGATTCAAAAAAAATTCGACAACATGCTATGGACTATTCAGCAGAGAAATTTAAAGCCAAAATTCTTGCATTAATTGAGAAAGAACGAAAAGTCTAAGGCTTTTTTCTATGCGCTTCTTGAGAAAAATTTTCCATAGTATTGGTCCTGGGTTTATTACAGGTGCCTCTGATGATGACCCATCTGGAATTGGAACCTATGCGCAAACTGGCGCGTTGTTTGGCTATACGCAATTATGGACGGCGCTTTTTTCATTTCCATTTATGACCGTAGTGCAGGAAATGTGTGGAAGAGTGGGGTTAGTCACAGGCTTAGGACTAGGTGGCGTTATAAAGAAACACTACTCAAAACCCGTACTTTTTTGGGTTGTCACACTTTTACTCATCGCAAATAGTTTAAATATTGGAGCCGATTTGGGTGCGATGGCCGCCTCTCTTCAGTTGATTGTTCCACTTCCTTTTCCTGTATTACTCATCATCGTGACGACATTGTCGCTGGGTTTACAGATTTTCGTTCCCTACAGACTCTACTCCAGCTATTTAAAGTATTTAACATTTTCTTTACTTGCTTATTTCTTGGTAGCACTGGTTGTGAAACAAGATTGGAGTCTCATCTTGTACTCAACGCTTGTACCACAAATTTCGCTAACTCGTGAATATTTAATGAACATTGTGGCTATTTTAGGGACGACAATTTCTCCATATTTGTTTTTCTGGCAGCCGAGTGAAGAGATTGAAGAGGAAGTGATGAGTGGACGAATACAGAATATGGGAGACAAAGTGAAACGACTTCAAAAAAAAGACCTGTTTCGTATGAGAGTAGATACGGTCTTCGGCATGTTTTTTTCAAATATCGTAATGTTTTTTATTATTGTGACAGCAGCATCGACACTTGGCGTAGCGGGCATTTCACAAATAGAAACTGCTGCGCAAGCAGCACAGGCATTACAACCACTTGCCGGTAATTTCGCTTTTCTTTTATTTACAATTGGCATCATTGGTACAGGCTTTTTGGCACTCCCAGTGCTTGCTGGGTCTAGTGCATATGCTGTGTCGGAGGCTCTGGGATGGAAAAGGGGATTGTATAACACTTTTGGTGATGCCAAAGGGTTTTATGCTGTCATCACTGTGTCCACTTTAGTTGGTCTACTCGTTAATTTCTTACCAATTTCACCGTTTATACTTCTCTATTACACAGCCATTCTGAATGGACTTGTTGCGCCAGTACTTCTCATTATGATTTTACGCATTACAAATAATAGAAGAATAATGAATTCCTTCACAAACGGTTTTTTTTCCAACATTTTGGGCTTCGTCATTACTGGATTAATGTCACTTTGTGCGATCGCACTGATTGTGAGTTGGGTACTGTAATTGAAAAAATTATCCCTGAAGGCGTCTGCATGTTTGTTGATCTAGCGGGAGGTGTCTCTATGATCTTGGGAAGAGGAGACTATTTGATTCTTTCTCGAGAGCTGTAAATGTCTGCGCAAGGTTAATGGAGACATACATGCAGAAAGCAAGTACCCCAATTCCAAACAACAAGACGAGTTTAGTAGAAATGAAATTTCCCATAGTTTACAACGGTCGAAGCCGTAAAAACAAAGCACTATTCGCAGACATGGGCACATCAATTTTCAAGCTACTCCCAGAGGTTGCTATTTGTTGGATCCTTGATTGAGATCCAAAGAATTGTTGCGTGAGTTCATACGATCCAGGTGAGACACCTGTCCACGTGACTGGAACGGTTTCAAAGTGCTTACCTGTTGGATCATAGTTTGCAAGTACTGTTAGTATCTCATTTCCATCACGGCTAGCAGCACCTTTCACCCATGTCCCTCTACCGAGTAACTGGACACGATCACCTTTAAGGCGATCCAAAAATTGTAGCGCGCTATACCTGGGTTTTGATTGTCCTGCGCTGTCAATGAGTCCCCATCGCCCCCACCTTGTTTTTCCAGCAGGGTCTTTCCCATCCTGAATCTCAAATACAAAGGCTTTATCAACAGTCCCAATAAGCTCTGTACTGACTGCAATAGTGTGAATTGCACCAAACTGATTGTCATACCCCTCATCATTCGCTGGCGTATGACCCCATTCTGTTATGTGAAGCTCAATATTTGACTTTGTTGGATATGCTGAGAGCCATTGTCGTACAGTAGAAACATCGGTTCGAAAAACATCAATGTCTTCGTTGTATCTGTGCCAAGAAAAGAAATCGAGTGGTAAATCTTGCTGAATCGCAAGGTTGAGAACTCCATCAACCCAATTGCGATAGAGCGCTGTTATTGCTGGGCCCCCAATTTTGTATGGTTGTGAAACTTTTGCATTTTTTGCACCCTGAGCAGCATATTGATACATCGTAAGGTAATTTCGATCTCCATAGGTTTTATAATTGCCAAACAAATCAGGTTCATTCCAAACCTCATAGTACACGTTTGGGGTATTCCTCGTGCCACTCACATGTTCAATTGTTCTTTCAACGACGACTTGCCACTCTGCCCAGTTTGCAGGTGGAGCAGTGATGTCTCCATTCACTGCTAAAGCGGGTGGAATATAGGAGAGTGAAAGATATGGAGTTGCTCCTGCTGCCCGAATCTCATTCAGAATTACATCAAGTTTTGTAAAATCAAACTGTAGACCTGTTGAGTCTTTTCTGACAATATCGTAAAAGTCATATAGGTGATCAAGACGAATATACTCAGTTTGTAAGGCTCTTACTTGATTTGTTAGGGGTGCAAGACGCCAATCTTTTGATTCGCCCCCCTGAGACAGGTTGCGCCAAGGGTATTGCATTGGGCCTTGGGATGATTGTGTGTTAATAGTGATATTTGCTTCTTGGCCAAGTGCACCAACTAACCATTGCTTAATATTTTTCTGGTTTGCAGTTGCTGCAATTATTGCAATCAAGATAAAGAAGACAGGCAGTAATTGAAAAAGAAGTTGACGACGGCTTTTTAAGTAGTCCATCGGATCATAGTAGCAAGTGAAAGACTTGAGTGTCTACTATACAATAGAGATCATCTCTATGCGTCAACTTATTCTAGCTTCAGGTTCTGCTCGTCGAAAAGACATTTTGGAATTTCTGGGAATACCTTTTTCAGTAGTTGTTTCAGAATTTCCAGAGGAAAGAGTTCTGTGGTCTGATTTTGATGAACCAGGTGATTACGTCAGCACTATTGCAAGTGGCAAAGTTTTCACCTTACTTCCTTTGTACCCAGATGCTCTCATCCTAGGCGCTGACACAAGTGTTTTTCTTGAAGGAGAGGTTTTTGGGAAGCCAAAAGATCTTGACGATGCTCGAAGAATACTTCGACGATTACGTGGGAAGAGGCATGAAGTTGTCACGGGAGTAGTTTTATTGGACACGCTAACACGTGAACACAACAGAGCTGTGGTAACAAGTCAGGTGGAGTTCCTCCCATTTTCTGATGAACAGCTAGAAAACTATATTGAAACAGGTGAGTCTTTGGGAAAAGCAGGTGCGTATGCTATTCAGTTGGGTGCAAGAAGTTTTGTAAAAAATGTCTTTGGAAGTGTCTCCAATATTGTTGGTCTACCAATTGAAGAGACTAGCAGTCTACTTGAAGAATTCGGAATGCCAATTGATGTGAATATTTCCGCTATAGTCGATGAACATTTCACTTTTCGTGAGTAATCTTTGTGATGCATCCATGCTATGATTATTGTGTATGGATCCGACCACACAACCTCAAGTTACATCTCAACAACAAGTTGCGCAAGAAGCCCAGCCCACTGCTTTAGCTCAGCCAATGGTCACAGCTGCTTTGACACAGTCACAACAAGTACCACAAGTTCCTGCTCGTGCAAAAGAAACTGGCCCAGCTACTTCAAATGAACTCGCTGGTTATGTTGAAGTGGTGGGAGGAGATTCAATAGAGAAAGAGCCATTACCACCTGAAGTCGCTAGCTGGATGGAGAAAGTAAGTCGAGATACAACAGGGGAAAAACCACCGGAAATTGTGATAGCGTCGCCACCGCAGTCTGTAGGAGATACGACAAGTGCATCGTCACAGGTTTTTGTGCTTCCACTCGGTGAAGAAGATCTTGAAAAAGGGAAGCGTCAAAGTGTGAGCAATAGTGTCCGTTGGCTTTCAGAATGGTGTGTTCGTCTGGTTAAAAAACTAGGGGAACAGACGACGTTTCGGTAAGTGAGAATCAATTTATGGGTCAAACAACAGATTTTACAATACTATTCACACAACTATTTCTGAGTGTGATTATTGTGGTCCTTCCTCTTATTTTTTCCGCTGTATTTATATACATGATTATTCAGTGGCTTCGTTTTCGTGGAAGAGAAAAATACTCTTTACAATTTGTAGTCTTAAAAGTATTACTTCCAAAGGATAATGAAATTAAAATAGATGCAGCTGAGCAAATGTTTGCTGCCCTCTACTCACTAAAAAACGAGGGTATGGGATCACTTTTCCGACCTGAAGACCACTTTACGTTCGAGATTGTGGCATTAAAAGAAAGTATCGCATTCTATATTACTTGTCCAAGGGATCTGCGCGACTTGATTGAGAAGCAAGTGTATGGGGCTTATCCGTCAGCTGAGATTATTGAAGTCGAAGAATATAATATTTTTTCCGAAGGCGGAAAGGTCTCATTTGCGGCACTCAGTCTTACCAGTTCCACATACCTACCAATTAAAGTTTTTAAAGAACTTCCAACTGATCCGCTCTCACTACTAACTTCAGCGCTTTCCAAGATGGGTGAGGGCGAAGGCGCTGTTGTTCAATTTGTTTTAGAGCCCGCAAACTCCTCATGGCAGACGGCAGCAGAGCGATATGTGTCTGAAACAAAAAAGAGAGAATCAGATCCTCAAAAAGCAAGTTATCACAATGATCCAAAGAAACTTGATGCAATTGAAACGAAGGCGAGTAAGCCTGGTTTTACGGTCTCTTTGCGCATTGTGGTGTCATCGACTGATGCGCGAAAAGCAAACTCTCATCTGACAAATATCGTCGGTGCCTTTGCGCAGTTTAGTAGTCCAACAAACAGCTTTAAAAGAACTCAGATTTTGTTCAAGCAATTATTCATGATCGATTTTATCTACCGATATATGCCTGTATGGGGAAAAGGAACGTTTGTCCTGAATGCAGAAGAGTTAGCAACGATACTCCATTTCCCAAATAAGACAGTTGAAACACATCACATAAATTGGCTGAAGGCAAAATCAGCGCCAGCTCCATCACTTATTCCTGATAGCGGTTTGAGACTTGGTACGAGCGTCTATCGTGGGCAAAAGAGGGAGATATTCATCCAAGAGAAGGATAGACAGCGCCACATGTATATTGTCGGAAAGACAGGCACAGGGAAGTCTGAATTCTTAAAGGATATGATCATGCAGGATATTCGCGATGGAAAAGGTTTAGCAGTCATGGACCCTCACGGTGAACTCGTGGAAGACATTATGCAGCTCATTCCACCAGAACGTGCGGAAGAGGTGATTTATTTTAACCCTTCAGATACTGAGCGCCCCATGGGGCTAAACATTATGGAGGCGCAAACGGAAGATCAAATGCATTTTGTAGTAGGGTCCATCATTTCTTTGATGTATAAACTCTACGATCCGCATAAAACAGGTATTATTGGCCCTCGATTTGAACATGCGATCCGAAATGCTATGTTGACGATCATGGCAGAACCAGGAGCAACATTTATCGAACTGGTTCGCTGTCTTACTGATCAAAAATATGTACAAGAACTTCTTCCTAAAGTGAAAGACCCTGTGGTGCGGAGATATTGGACTGATCAGATTGCACAGACATCTGACTTTCATAAGTCTGAGGTGCTTGATTACATTGTCTCAAAGTTTGGTAAATTTATTACAAATAAAGTAATGCGAAATATCATCGGCCAGAGTCAAAGTGCATTTAACTTTCGACAAGTGATGGACGAAGGGAAGATTCTGCTCGTAAACCTATCAAAAGGAAAACTTGGTGAGGAGGATGCAAAATTTTTGGGCCTCATTCTTGTTCCAAAACTCTTAACTGCTGCTATGAGCAGGCAAGATGTACCACTTGATCAGCGAAAAGATTTCTATCTCTATGTCGATGAGTTCCAAAACTATGCGACAGAAGACTTTGCTGTTATCCTTTCTGAGGCTCGAAAGTATCGTCTCAATCTGATTGTAGCCAACCAGTTTGTGGCGCAGATTGAGGAAGAAGTTAAGAATGCAGTTTTTGGCAACGTCGGTAGTGTCGTAACATTCCGTGTTGGTGTACCTGATGCAAATTTCCTTCAGCATGAGTTTACTCCAGTATTTACAGAGACTGATCTCACAAATATTGAGAAATATCATGTATACATAAAAACAATTGTCGGGAATGAGCCTGTCGCTCCATTCAGTATGGATCTAACCAGAGACGTGGAAGCAGAGAAAAGAATTATGGATCCGAAGCGTGCTGACCTTATTCGCGAACTATCTCGTGTTAAATATGGAAAACCTCGAGATATCGTTGAACAAGAAACAGCTGTTCGGGCAAAGCTATAGAACTGCTACCTCTCCGGGCCTTGTAGTAATATAACGTCTATTGAGTGCTGGTATATTCTTCCAAAATAAAAACCAATGAATGGGAGTGCAATAAATAGTGCGAGTGCAATTGTTTTTGACAATGGTGTAACGACGGTCCAGTTTTTTGAGAGTTTCATCTCTTAAGAGTAGCAAGAAAATTCTCAGTTAAACATTAGCACTTCTATTTTCAAACCTAGTAAAGTGGGCGCGCCTGGACTCGAACCAGGAACCTTGAAGGTATAAGCTTCCTGCGCTAACCGATTGCGCCACGCGCCCTTTTTCCAGACTAAATTATAACACTCGCAAGTGACGTAAATCTTTTCTTGAAAAAAAAGCAGGAGATGGTAGTATAAGGACACTCATGCCAGGTACATCTTTTAAACTTCCACTTGAACTGAAACATCTCTCTGATGAGGAGTTTTGGGATAGACTTGATGAAATGGATGCCCTCAGCGAAGATGTAGACCAGCATTTCGGTGGTTTAGCACTTACCATGTATATGGAGCACAAAGAGGTGAGTATTCCATTCGTTCGCTTTAAGAAAAATCTCCCATCCAAGTCTTCGTAATAACACACAGGAACAGCCTAATGCTCGCAATAAAACAGTAGTGTTTTACTGCATTCTGAACAACTATATTTGGAAGGTTAGAGGGCAAGTAATCCAAGCACTCCAATGAGAATCGTAACTATTCCTCCGACAATGAGTCCAATTGTTGGGAGTGGTGCACCAGACACTGGAAGTGGCTGAGTTACTGTTGTGACAGGATTACCTGACGCAACAACAGTTGTCGAAGATTGCGGTGTTGCAGTAACAGTTGGTCCACAGTTACAGGAATCAACAGCCGTGCATCCAGCTCGTCGACACATACCTGACGCACAGATTAGATCTGATGGACAGTCTGAATTCGTAGAGCAAGACGAGTTACAGCTTGGTCCACATGAACATGTATCGACTGCTGTACAGCCTGGTCGTCGGCATCGGCCAGATTGGCAGATGAGGTCTGAAGGACACTGATCATTTGAATTGCAGACACTGTTACATGCGACAACTGGGGTAGGTGTCGGACTTGGTGTTGGCGTCGCACAGATACAAGTAGACTCTCCGGTACAACTTGGATTTCGACATACTCCACTTGAGCAAGTCATTGATGATGGACAATCACTATCAATCGCGCAGCCAGTTCCACATTGTGGGACAGGTGTTGGTGTTGGAGTGACTGTTGGCGTTGGAGTTGGGCTTGGTGACACGGTTGGAGTTGGTGTGACACATGCATTTTGATTTGACTCAACAATATATCCTCGCTGTGCATATTCTGGAGGACAACCAATATCGAGTTGCCACTTCGAACAGATCTTTCCAAGACCTAATTCTTTTGTTTCTCCAGGCTTGAGTGTGAGTGTTCCTTTTTTATCAAGTGAGTTGTCAGTCCAAGCATCCAAGAACCAGTTAAATGTCGTTGGGGCTGTTCCAGTGTTCTTCACGGTGAATGCTCCAGTTGTATTCCACGCTGTTGCGTCTGGTGATGGAATAACCGAGATGTTACTCAACACACAAATGTTTGTTGGAGGCGTTGGAGTTGGCGTCGCAGTTGGAGTCGGCGTGGGACAAATACACGTAGTTGAACTTGTACAGCTTGGATTTCTACAAATTCCATTTGAACAAGTCATGCCAGTTCCACAGTTGGAATTTGTTGTACATGTACTTCCACATTGTGGGACAGGTGTAGGAGTTGGTGTAGGTGAAGATGTAACTGTAAATTCCATTGTACATGAATAGAATGTTGCCTCTGGTTGTGATTCAGGAGCTGTTGGAGCAACTGGAGTAGTCGTGGAAGTGCGATTTGTAATCACAACAACACCGATAGCTCCGAGTAGAACTATGAGTAAGGCAATACCAGCAATAATTATTTTTTTTCTATCCATATTTACCAATTTTCCCAAGGTGTACAGCTTTGTCCGACACATGGTCGGCATTGAACTTTATATGTTGCAGCTTGTCCGATTACTAATGGGGAAGAGACGTTGTCATTCGCTGTAATTGTTCCTATGTTCTGTTGGACACCAGCGAAACTGTATTTATATCTGAACTCATAACTCGTTGCCCCTGTAATTCTTCCACAGGTAAATCGAACTTGGCTCCCAACAACTGGTTGCGGAGTGTCACTAGTAATTCGGACACAAACGAGCGGTGCACTTGTTGGAGTCGGCGTAGGCGTGTTTGTTGGTCTTGCAGTTGGAGTCGCAGTAGGTCTTGGCGTTGGAGTGGCTGTAGGTCTAGGGGTTGGTGTCGCAGTGGCTACTGGAGGAGCACATGCTGCCTGAACGTCAGCTTGGGTTGTTGCAGCTGTTCCATTGGGTTTCACCAAAGCGACTGTGAAAATACCAACACAAGCCACGGTAGAGTATCCATTACTAGGCTGGAGTGGGAGACAGAACTGTTTTGCAACATTTCCTTCATTTGCTTGACATTGATTTGGTGGAGTTATAAATCCACAGGTACTTTTTCCATCAGTACACAGTCCGACTGAGGCTCCGCAACTCATTCCGCAAGAACGTCCAGCATTGCATGAACAGTTTGCACCTGGCTGAGTTTGACCAGTAGGGCATGCACTGTTTTCACATACTCCGCCACGACAAACTACTGGAATACCTGCCGTACTTGGGTTTCGGCAGTCATTATCACTCACACATGACTCCCCACATGACTTTTTTGGAGGAGCAACATTATTACATGAACACACTCCACCATGGCCGATTGCTTTCCCGGCGTCATCAGTCCCAGAAAAGTTGTGATCGACTTGTTGACACTGACCGGTTGGTGGTTGAGGGGAAAAAGTTTCATTCCGAACATCAAATTCATCAACTTTTGTTTGCGTTGTTGGGCATGTCGGACCATTAAATCTTGTTATTTTTCCGGTACATCCACCACTAATGGTGAAACTGCTTGTTCCGTTGTAGTTAATCTTACAGTCGGTAGCTTGTGGTCGCGCATCAAGGCTACCCTGAGGTGCTTGTGAGGCAACGTAGGCTCCAACCGACCCGATTGCGATAAATGCAACCATCAAAGCAGCTCCAATAAATTTAGGAGTGAGGCTGAACCCACTTAAAAATCCGCGTTGTTGTGGTGCTGAAACACTTGGTGTCGCAATCACAGGCTCTTGAATCGGTGATTCTGCCATAGGTACGGCAGAGTCCACTTTCATCTGTGGCTGCTCTTGTACGCTATCCGGAGTAGGTAGACTCTCAGCAATAGGTGCTTTGAGTTCAATCGAAGGTTCGATATGTGTTTCTTCTACTTGGAATGGTGATGTAATTGGTGTGATTTCTGGTGCGATTGGAGAAGTTACTGCGGTCTCTTTTACTGGATCTGGAGTAACGACGACTGGCGCTTCAACTGGGAGTGCTCCCACAGCCTGTTCGCTACTCTCGACAGCATTAGTTTTCAGTGCAACTGAGCCATCTGCTTGTTTTTCAAGAGATGCCAAAACATCATCCAGGTTTGCAGTTGCCTGTGGCGTAGAGAGAGAGACTGGTTTTTTCTTTGTATCATCAGACATGTCAACCTTAAGAGTAACTAAACTTTGCTCCTGATTCAATAAGGAAGTTTAAGTTTGTTCTGTTTTTGCGAGACTAAACGCATAGCCGGAGGCAATGAGTAATAGTCCAGATAGTACGATTGCTATCGTAAATTCTTGTGTACCAGAGACAGGAAGAGCTGCATCTGTTGCAGTTACTATCGTCTTTGGAGTCGCCGTTGGAACAGACACGGTAAAACCGACGCTCGACTTTTCAGTTTTTCCAGAACTTGTGGATGTGGTAGTCAGTGTATATGGACCATCTTCCAGTGATTTTGTGGAGGTATATGTCCACTTTCCCAAAGAGGTAGCTGTCAATGTTGATCGTACTGTTGTCGGACCATTAATCTCTACAAGAACCTTGCTTGATTTAGGAGCATCTCCCGTTAATTTTGGTTTTCGTATAGTAATAATTTCATTGTCTAGTGGGGATGTAATGGAAAGTGTTTGAGCACTCGCAGTCGAGATTATTTCTGTCGGTGGTGCTAAAAGCTGCGCAGTAAACTTACTCTGGATTTCTTGATCTGTCGGTGGTGCAGTGGGGAATGGATTTGCAGTACTAGTGGGAGTAATTGTTAAATCTTGATTGACTCCCAAAATAATCTCCGGTAGCGGTTGCGCT
>CAZWYZ010000002.1:5021-38309 GCA_964638785.1 uncultured Pseudomonadales bacterium | reverse complement strand
AAGGTTGTTTATCTATCCCCGGAATCTACGGTCCAGTTCCGCGATGGGAATGGGTAAAGATTGAGTATTCCACGCTTGAGACTGTTGAAGGTGGGAAGAAAATAGTTGAGAAGTATTCCGATTTTGATGCCCGTGTAATCCAGCATGAGTATGACCATTTGCAAGGAGTGCTCTTTACGGACTACTCATTGAAAATGGACTTGCCAATCTATGAGTTCGTGGGCAAAAAGATGAAAGAGGTTTCGAAAGATATTGTCAAAGTGTTTTAACATGAACTACTCAGTCATAGTCGCCGGATCAACAGAGCGCACTCTCCAGTGTGCACAAGCACTTGAAGAAGATTCAAGGTTTACACTCACAGGTGTAATTACTCCTGCTCCAAAACTCATTGGTCGCAAACAAGTGTTGACCAAAAACCCTCTCCACGTATGGGCGGAGAAGCGGTCGATCCCCTCTCTCTTGATAGAAAAAAAGATTGATGCCGCACTTCAACAGAAGATACGTGAAACGTTTCAGGCACCAGCACTGTTGCTTGTCGTCGATTTTGGCTATATTGTCCCGCAATGGCTGTTAGATTTTCCATCCATTGCACCTGTCAATATTCATCCATCTGAATTACCCAAGTATCGTGGAAGTAGCCCCGGACAGTTTGCGCTTGCATTTGGGGAAAAGAAATCAGCTGTGACCGTCATGAAAATGGATGCACTGCTTGATCATGGCCCGATTTTAACCTCCATCCCGTTTGATGTACCTGCATCATGGACCACACCCGACTACTACACCCATGCCTTCTCACTGGTAACGAAGCAACTCGCATCAATTCTTTCAGACTATTGTTCGAATGCGCATGAGTCACCACAACCAGATAAGTCTCCTACTCCGACTGCTCGAATGCTCACACGGGATGATGGTTTTATACCGTTTGAGACCCTTGAGCGTATCCTCCAGGCTCCTTCCGTTGATGATGTGCTCGTTGGGCAGTCTATTCCCTTCCTGTCATCGTACTCGAAAGAAACTACTGGCCAAGCACTCTACGATCTCTGGCGAGGTTTTTCACCATGGCCAGGACTCTGGACACGTATTGAGGAAAAAGGGACGCAAAAAAGAATGAAGCTTCTTTCATTCCATCTTGATGGCGAAAAGCTACTCCTAGATGACGTTCAAGTCGAGGGGGAGACTCCAAAGAAATATAACTCAGCCTGAGAAATTAAACTGTTGCAGCAGCAGCTGGAACCTTGAGTTTACTCAAGCAGCGTGAACACACTGACACTTTGCGTCGCACCCCATCGATCATGAGGTTTTTTGCGTGTAAGTTTGGTTTACGAAGTCTTTTGGTGCGATTCTTTGCGTGGGAAACGTTGTTTCCATGATTTGCACTTTTTTGACAGAAAAAACAAGATGTTGCCATAGAAGGGGTAGTATACCAAAGTTTTACTCAAGACGTAAGCCCCAAATGAAACTCATTTCTCTGCCCTGCTTCTCGAGTGAAGGAGAATTCAAGTATAATTCTTTGTATCCATAAAGAGAGCCGACAATGGTATTATAGCCACATGCTATTTCAACTTCTCTTGAGCGATCCTCTCCTCTTTCTGCTTGTTGGTGGTGCTTTGGTCGTGTCGCTTACCATCCACGAGTTTGCCCATGCATTTATTGCCGAGAGACTTGGCGACCCAACCCCACGATTACAAGGTCGAGTGACACTGAATCCGTTGGCACACTTAGATCCGTTGGGAACATTAGCAATTGTGTTTATTGGATTTGGATGGGGAAAGCCTGTGCAGTTTGATCCCTACAATTTAAAATACCCCAAGCGGGATTCTGCACTTATTGCCGCCGCTGGACCTGCAAGTAATATTCTCTTGGCCCTTCTCCTTGCACTTATCCTCCATTTTGTCATTCCAGCCAATACAATTCTGGATTCGGTGATCGCGCTCGTCATCTCGACTAATGTGGGATTAGCAATATTCAACCTCATTCCTATTCATCCACTTGATGGAGGAAAAATCCTCATTGGACTGGCTCCAAAAGATCTCGCACATGAATGGGATCAGGTATTACATCAATATGGAACAATAATCTTGCTATTTTTGATCATGCCGTTTAATGGACGATCTGCAGTGAGTAGCTTAATCTCACCGGTAGTATCAGCAATCTTACGCGTACTGCTCTAGGTACGTTTTATCTCCACTATTCATCCCGCAGTTCTTTGACATTCTTACTGGATGATTCGTACGCCACCTAATGACTCGAACGAGAATTCATGCGTATCATGAATTGATCCAATGAAGATGTTATTACGCTGAATCTTGTATCGGGAGGCATAGGTTTTCACAAGATCTGGACCAAACTCTTGTTGGTTTTCAACAACTAGATCAATTTGAATATTCTCAAACACATGCGCTTCTTTAAATGTTTGAATATAGCGTGTGAACTTCTCGAAAAGAATTTGTGCATTATCACTCTCCTCTTTACAGAAAACGACGGTGATATTTCGACTCGTCTCATTGCGCTGAATGTACTGCAGGGCGCGGAAGAGCTTATGTGGGTGGTGTGCGAAGAGAATAATGCGTGGCCTGATGACATGATGAAACCACGGCTCGACTCGAACTGCCAAAAATGGAATATCCTGTACAATCGCGAGGACCCACTCTAATAAATAGTCTCTATAGATCATGCACAACACAAGTGTCATCACAGGGATAAAGTAGAGCAAAAAGAATGTCAGGTTCAGTGGATCGATGAGGATATTACCGACAATTCCAGCAATGGTTGCCAATGCCGCGATGACTGCATAAATCAGAGGTGATTTATACGTTCGTTTAAGATCGGGACGATTGGTTCGCAAAATAACATTCCCAATTGCAAACAATGTCATGACACCCAGGAAGCTAATTGTGTACACACCTGCGAGCGACAGTAGTTCTCCTTGCGTCATTGCCAAAATTGAGAGGCAGAGTAATGCGAAAGCAATGATGATCCGCGTCGTATTTTGATTTCTTTTTTTCAGCTTCGGTAAAAGAATTGTGCTTGGGAAACAGTGATCGAGCGTCATACGATACAGCAGACCTGATGCGCCGACAAAGCTTGCCAACACTGCACCAGAAAGTACCAAGAAGGCATCGGTGACAACTAAATATTTTAAGGCAGTTCCTCCGATTTGCATTGCACTATCTGCCAGCACAAAGTCTTTGACAGTAGCGATAGTTTCCAGTGGAAGCGAGCTTAAAACGACAAAGGAAATGAGAGGGTTGAAGATGACAACTCCAATGAGCATGTTTTTTAAAGTTTTGCGAAAGACACCATTTTGTTGCTCTTCAACAAAGTTTGCACTACTTTCAAATCCTGAGACTCCAAGTAATGAGGCTGCAAATGCAAAGAATAATAGTCTCCACATCCCCTGCTCTTGAAACATCTGTTGCGTACGCGCGAGACTTTCAGGGATGAATCCAAAGCCAGTGTTGGTGATAATCAGTAATCCCACGCATACAAATAAGGTAAGGACAAAGATATGGAAGAGAAATATAGCTTTTGCAACCTTGGCACTATCCTTCACTCCTAAGATAACGAGAACTGCAAAAAAGATGATGATTCCTGCCGTTGTAGGCAAAACTGGTACTTTCTCGATGACTGTATGAAGATAAGCAGCTGCGGTCTTCGCAGAAATCACTGTTGTTGCAACATAGGAGAGAGTTGTCATGACTCCAGCAACTGCGGCAAGTGGTTTCACGGTTGCATTGAGGAGACAGTTATATGCCCCACCATTGAGTGGCAGTGCTTCCACGACTTCCGTATAGACGTGTTTATAGAGCCACAGAACGGAACCAATCAAGAGAAAAATGAGCGGCGCATAGACCCCTGCAAATAAAATGGCGATGCCACAGACGTATAAACAGCTCGATAAAATATCATTTCCAGCGATTGCAGTTGAGGAAAACTCGTCAAGAAGTGTGTGGGTTTTTTGTACAGATTCTTTTGCCATGTATTCATCGTAACAAAGCGTCTGTGCGTTTGCTATACTGACAATACATCCCGATGTTACCTTCTTTTTTATTGCCACCACTTGTCCTTCTTCTCTTCTTTTTGTGCATGTATATTATCGCCCTCATTCGAACGGATAACTCCGTTGCTGATGTTGCCTGGGGATTAGGCTTTATCTTGATTGGCACTGTTGCAATGGTTGTACACCAGGCCTATACCCCTCGTGCGTTTCTCATTATGACCCTTGTGCTCATTTGGGGATCGCGACTTGCCATCCATATCTTTCGTCGAAACAGAGGGAAAGGTGAAGACTATCGATACAAAGCTTGGCGAGACGCGTGGGGACAACATGCGTGGATCAAATCGTTTCTCCAAGTTTTCCTTCTGCAAGCTTGCTTTCTACTTGTTGTCAGCCTCCCTATTCAGCTCACAATGCTTTTTTCACAAGACTCCTCATTGGGATGGGTTGATGTTTTTGGTTTTTTGGGATGGTGTATTGGCTTTTTCTTTGAATCGGTCGGCGATGCGCAACTTGCTGCTTTTAAAAAGAATCCTGAGAACAAAGGTAAGATTTTGCAAACTGGCTTGTGGAAATATACGCGTCACCCGAATTACTTTGGTGAAAGCTTGATGTGGTGGTCAATTGCCCTTATCGCATCGCAAGTACCGTATGGTTTCATTGGTTTCCTCGGCGCTGCGGTGATTACTGCAACCATCCGCTTCGTTTCAGGAGTTCCACTCTTGGAGAAGAAATATGAAGGCCGAGCAGACTGGGAAGAATACAAAAAGAAAACGCCTGTTTTCATTCCGCTTCCAGCTCACTTCTGATAAACTGTACATTGTGACTACACCTTCCCCTACTTCAAACTGGCATACATTGACATCGCAGGATGTATTTTCAACGCTTCACACACAAGAAGGAGGACTAGACCATGATGAGCTTGAACGCAGACAGCAACAGTATGGACCCAACGTCGTACCTGAAGTTCCAGCGCCGACACTGCTGGCTTTATTCTTCTCACAATTTACCAGCCCATTAGTCTATGTATTGGTGCTCTGTGCAGTGCTCATCTATTTTATTCACGGGATTTCAGACAGCATCGTTATCGCTATCGTTCTTTTGTTTAATGCATCGATAGGAACATTTCAAGAGTATCGTTCACAATCGACATTAGCCGGTTTGAAAAAACTTGCTACGACAGTTGCCCACGTTATTCGAGATGGAAAAGAAGAAGAAATTCCAGATAGTGAACTTGTTCCAGGCGACATCATTATTGTGCGAGAAGGTGAGAAGATCCCTGCAGATGCACGACTCTTTTCAGTCGAATCACTACGCAGTGATGAGTCAGCATTGACTGGTGAATCAGTGCCTGTTGATAAGCAAATCGAGCCAATCAAGTCGCTGCAAGCAGTTGTTTCTGATCAAGTAAACATGATTTTTAAGGGCACAACGATTGCAACTGGTGTCGGAAAAGCCATTGTGACAACCACTGGTGCACACACTGTTATTGGGTCACTTGCGACAACAATCTCGTCATTAGACACCGATGTTCCCCTTGCACGAAAAATAAAAAGACTTGCACGAGGGATCGTTCTCTGCGTGATCGCAGCCGTCGTTCTTTTCTTTGCAATTAGTGTTGTGAAAGGTCTTGATCTTGTCGAGTCGCTCACGACTGCAGTTTCAATGACTGTGGCACTGATTCCAGAAGGACTCCCTGTCATTTTGACATTGGTACTGGCCACAAGCGTTGGTCGCATGAGTAAACGCAATGTGTTGGTCAAACGATTGCAAGCCGTCGAAGCATTAGGGAGCGCTAGCATTATTGCGGTGGATAAGACAGGAACAATCACGCTCAATGAGCTCTCCGTGCAACACATTTTGCTTGCGAATGGCAAACACTATGATGTGTCTGGTCAAGGATTTTCGGATGATGGTGACTTCATGGTTGAGGGAGAAAAAATTCAACGTGATGCGCACACTGAATTAGCTACTTTACTATCAATTGTTGCGTCATCCACAACTGGGTATATTCGCCATTTTGAAGGCAAAAATATTCCGGTTGGTGACCCAACGGAGATTGCAGGTGTGATTGCTGCAAAAAAATTTGATCCTACTCTTGCATCCATGCAGCGACTTTCCTTCATTCCATTTGATTACCATGATAAATACTCATCACACTTACTCGTGGATACCAAAGGTACATATCGAATTGCACGAATCGGTGCGGCTGATGTAATCCTCAAGCTCAGTACAATGCCTGAGAAAAAAAGACATGAAGTCGAACTTGCGATGCATGAGATGCAACGGAATGGGTTACGTGTCATTGCGATAGCAACACATACCTATTCCCAGAAGCCAACAGATCTCTCAAATCGTGTCTTCGCATCTGTGTCCTCCTACGAGTTTGTTGGACTTGTAGGGATGCAAGATAGCCTCCAGGCTGGTGTGAATGATGCAGTCGCTCATGCACGAGAAGCTGGGCTGACAATCATGATGATCACGGGTGATCACGTGGAGACAGCAAAAGCCATTGCGAAAAAAGTTGGGATTTTCCAAGATGGTGACAAGAGTATGACTGGTGATGAGATTGAGCAGCTGAGTGTAACGCAGCTTGCTTCCCACTTGCATACGAAATCGTCGCAAAAAGTGACTGTATTTGCACGAGTTACTCCGGAACATAAATTAAAGATCATTCAAGCACTGCGCGAGAATGGTGAGACTGTTGCTATGACTGGGGACGGAGTGAATGATGCTGCCAGTTTAGTCGCCGCTGATCTTGGAATTGCGATGGGGATCAAAGGAACTGAGGTGGCAAAAGATGCATCTGATATCGTTTTACTTGATGATAATTTTAAAAGTATTACCGCTGCAATTGAAGAAGGTCGGGCTTTGTATTTAACAATTAAGAATGTGATTGTGTACTTATTGTCATCCAGTGCTGGAGAAGCTTTTACACTCTTTGGAGCACTTCTTTTAGGATTTGCGTCGCCCATTAGTGCCGCTCAGATTATTAGATGTTGCGCTGTCATTTGAACCCCATGAAAAAAATATTTTGCGCACCAATTGGAGCAAAGCATCGACTGCATTAGTTGATAAAGGGATGATTATCCGTACCGTTGTTTCTGGATTGTGTATGGCAGCAGGAACAGTCTATATCTTTTCCCAATATACAGGTGTCGGTGCCGCGATTGCATCAACGATGACATTGACGACACTGGCAGCATACCAATGGTTTCATGCGTGGAACTGCCGAAGCCGTTCCCTCTCACTCACGAAACTTTCCCTCTTTGGAAATATGCCGCTTGTCTATGCAACCGGGATTGTGATCGTATTGCAGCTGGTTTCCATGTATACGCCGATCTTTCAAAAACTCTTACACACAACTCCTCTGACTCTCTCACAGTGGCTGCTGTGCATCGCAATCGCATCGAGTGTGATCGTTGCTGATGAGGCACGAAAACTCATAGTGAAACCATCGTTTTCATAATATCTATTACTGCAGGTGTGAGCGTAAAGTCACGTTGTTCAGTCTCAGTTTTATTAATTCCAAAATACATAATTTCTTCACCTCCGGCAGCGAGGAATAAAAGAAGTGCTGATTTAAACCAGTCGAGGTCTTCAGTCGTTGCACCAATTTCATGGAGAACCACACGCGTGTTTTCACCAAAGTGTTTTTTTACTTTCGTGAGTGCATCGACCAGAATATAGTTCTTCAGCAGTGTGCGTTGTGTGTCAAAGATATGTTCATACAAACTCCACAGTGCGTACCGTCCATAGATATCGCTGTAGACATCTATGCCAGCTGCACGAACATCACATTGAGGGAAATATTCTGCAATGCCTGCCCCAGCTGCTGAAAAAGACAGATCCAAAAAGAGTCGCTGACTTGCTTCGTTGTGCTGGCGAATTTGAGATGAGAAGTACTCAAAAATGGTTTTAAAATATGCTTGGTGTTTCTCTTGCGACATGCTGCCATCATTACGATACGCAATATCTCCTTTATATAAGTTCGCTTCAAAGAGAAAACGAATATGTACTATTCCAGATGTATTTTTATATATAAAATCAAACCACAGATCAAAAATTTAATTTTGAGTATCAAGGTGTCGGTCATCAAAAGGATGAGGCTGAAAGAATGCACCTGTTCCGAGTGAAAGTTGCGGTATTTGTCCAGAATCCTCGATCGCTTTGAGTCTTTTTCCATGTGCAAGCATCACGGATGGAGTCGCCATATCTTCAAGCAACGCAAACGACCCAATCTGCACCACGTCTTCTTTTTTTCCGAGATGAAAAGCATCTTGGATTGCATCCTGTCCACGGACACCAAAATCAGGATACATTCCTATTCCAAATCGTGTGGTTTGATTGAATATCTTTGCATAGAGCAAATGCTCTTCATGTGACGTCAGCACAAGATTGTGAACTAACTTTGGAAGTATATCGAAACCCAGTTCCGCAATTGTTGCGCCGGCAAGAGATCCAAGTACAGCGACGAGCCCTTTTCCGAAAGTTCGACGATCAAACTTCTTCTCGCCCAGTAGGCGTACAATTTCAGATTCACCAACCGGTGTTAACCGATCTTTTTTCATAGTTTCACGCTGAGTATACATCACATTACTTCACAGTTACTGACTTTGCTAAGTTGCGTGGTTTATCCGGATCACGACCCATCAGTACTGCCATTTCATATGCAACAAGCTGCATTGATACAACTGCAGCAATTCCACTTGCGGTTTCACAATCAGAAATTTCTATGTGCGCATCAAAATACTCTTGGTTTTTTTCTGCAATCCCTATGACATATGCCCCTCTGGCACGTAACTCCATTGTATTGGAGAGAATAGCAGCAGAGTGTTCATCTGTCGGTGCCAGAACAATGCACGGCGTACCGGGCTCTATAAGGGCGATTGTGCCATGTTTGAGCTCTCCTGCCGCAATTCCTTCTGCATGGACATAGGTAACTTCTTTTATTTTCAAAGCGACTTCCAATGCGAGTGGATACGAGCTTCCACGACCGATCACGAAGAGGTTCTTGTGCTGCGCAAGTGTCTTTGCAATTGGGCTGATCACGGTGTGTCTATATTCAGCTGTGAGGAGTTTCTCAATACGCGCGATTGCTTTGCGTATCTGCTCCTGTGTCTGCTCCCTATTGGTACTCGCAAGTTGCATCAGGACGAGGGCTTGAGCTGTAAACGATTTTGTTGCTAAAACACACTGTTCAGGTCCAGCCTGCAGTAACACCACGCTTGTCGAAAGCCGTGCTAGTGTGCTTCCCTCGCGATTGACTATCGCTAGTATGGGAACACGTCGTTTCTGGAGCACGATTGCTTGCTCAATGAGATCGATGGTTTCTCCACTTTGTGAAACAAAGAGTACGACATCGTCATTTCGAACGAGATGAATCTGTGATCCAAACTCACTGCCTGCGACGTAGCGTGCATCAATGCCTGCTTGTGTGAATACGTACTGCCCAAAAAATGATGCAAACCCGGCGCTTCCACATCCGACAAGCCAGCATCGCTTCCCGCTAATTTGGGGAAAAATATCGAGAGTGCTAACTTGCGAGAGTATGCGATGTGCAACCGCTGGCTGCTCCCCGATTTCTTTGATCATGAAATGGGGATATTCTCCCACCGTCACTGCCGATACGTCATACGAAAGCTGTTCCCAGACAACTTCTTTTTTTCTTCCATCGCGAACATCAACAACTGTGAGTCCCTCAGGACCAAAATGAACAAGCTCATTGTCATTCATTGATGCAATAGTTTTCGTGTGTGGAGCAATCGCAACTGCGTCACTGGCAAGGTACCATTCTCCCGTTGGACCTATTCCAACGATGAGTGGAGATCCATTTTTTACAGCAATTATTGAATGCGTCTCGGTGTCCATGATGACGCACGCATTCATTCCCTCTAAGCGACGGAATGCTTCAGTCACTGCTTCAACAAAAGACTTTTCTTTTGAGATCTCTTCAACGAGGTGCACAATTACTTCCGTGTCTGTCTGAGAATGAAAGCGATGCCCTTTCGCAATGAGTTCTTTTTTCAAACTCAAGAAATTGTCCACAATTCCGTTATGCACGATGGCAAACCGTCCATCACATGAAAGATGTGGATGTGCGTTGTTGCGCGTCACACCTCCATGTGTTGCCCACCGAGTGTGTCCAATCGCCATCAAGGCGTGTACCTGATCGTCAAGTTTGGCGGCACCAATTTTTCCGATCTCTTTTTCTACACTGAGTTTTTGATCAGCAAGCCATGCGACTCCCCAGCTGTCATAGCCTCGATATTCAAGTTTTTTCAAAGCTTCTAAAGTTATTTGAGCTGCCACCAGCTCGTTTTGTATACATGCAAAGATTCCACACATACGTTTCTCCTTTTAAAAAATGGTTGATAGACTCATGCAAGAAGCGTGGAGAAGCAATTGTTTGGATTAGCCAAGACAACGCCCTCTGCTCAATGCTTGAGAGAAAAATGCACTCTGAGAGTGGATAGAAAAGTTTGGAAGCGATTTACTTTTGTGAACAAGAACTTTGGTGCTCCACGTTACCATGAAGTTTTGATTCTTTTCTGACGATGCAAAGTCGCACCGGAGGGTTTCCGCAGATACTTGTCAGAGATATTTACTTTGACTGTCCGATTGTCGTTTGCTATCACGACCCCTCTCCTCGTTTTCCCTTCTCTACAATTGAAGGGACCACACGCTCGTAAAAATGAAAATCGCTGGTGTTCTCCTTTCAGACTATAGCTACAAGGTCCTGATAATACTATTCCTGGAGTAAATCTGCAAATAGAGTCTATACTGCGACAATGGAAACCGTACACCTTGAGGAATCCGCACAAGCCTTGAGCCAGCGAGCAAAAAAAGGCGAGCTGCTTGCATTACGGGTTCCCGATCATGATGTGTACAACATTACGGTACCTGTTTCTATTGCAGGCGAAACCTACATCTTTGGGCGAGTTGAGCAACGGAAAAGAGAGGACGACTCACGCATTTTTGCTTTTCGCCTACTCAAAGATGGGACATGGTTGCCAATAGAACTCTCCCTGCCTTCCCTTCAAGATCCAGCTATCTCAGTAGTGGATGGACTAGTCATCTTGTCAGGTATCTACGTGCAGTGGGCAGTGGATCAGAATGGTAAGCAGTTTGCACAAAAATACTGGACAGTTTTTTACACGCTTGATAGTAATCTGCATCCCACACCACAGGGACGAGGCCCTGATGAGATGAAAGATATTCGACTCCTGGGACTCCATGACGGAAGACTCTTGGTCTTTGGCAGACCACAGCGACAGCATCGCGTTGAGGCTGCTGGGGGGAGAATTTCTGTGTCACTCTTTCCTGGCCTTTCACACTATGACTCAGATGTAGTCCACAATGCCCCCATCCTCCCACTTCACATTCCAGAAAATGAATGGGTTGGAGCAAACCACGCAATCGAAGTCGATGGAATGGTATGGGTTTTAGGCCACGTTGGACGATGGGTAGAGATTGGTGGAAAACGAGTCAGACAGTATGATGCCATGATCTTTGTCTATGATCCGACAACAAATAGGTGTTCTTCAGTAAAAATTATCGTGAAGGCTGATGACTTTGATTGCGACCAAGAAAAGAATGAAGAGTTGGGTCACATTATTTTTTCAGGAGGATTTGAGATCAGCGCAGATCAACAACGAATCTGTGTCTATGTGGGACTCAACGATGCAGCTGCTGGGAAGATCTCAGTTGATAATTTCTTTCCTGCACTCGTCGAAGAGTTGCGTCAAGCAGCGTAAAGTTCTCGCTAGTCCACCCAGTTATTCCATAAGACCATCACTGCACCAGCACACAGTGCAATAGCGACTGCCTGCGGTGGAATCTGAGCACCTTGAAAGATGCGTCCTGCAATATCAACACCAGAGAGCTCGCGAAATCCCCAATTGAATGTGGTGAACGTAACAAAGAGTAGGCTTATGTGATACAGCCCTCCGCGAAGTAGTGATCGACGTGACATCAAATACATATACAATTTACTCTACCATATTTTCGCCTCTTGTCTGCTATATTCTCATACAAAAGGAGCCTCCGTATGCGCACACTTGAACTTGGAACATACACACACTATAAAGGGAATTCGTACCTAGTTATTGGTGTTGCAAAACACAGTGAAACGCATGAAGATCTCGTGGTCTACGTCAGCTTATATCCAAATGAGATGGCGAGTATGTGGGTCAGACCACTTGCAATGTTTTTGGAAGATGTGACTATCGATGGCGTCACCATGCCTCGGTTTCAGAAAAACAATTAAGGAGTGACTTGGTACCCTTCTTTTTCAATAGTTTGTTGTAGGAGCTGCGCAGTTACTTTGGTTTCATCAAACTCTACTTTTGTTCTCGAGCGTGCATAGTTCGTTGTAGCCGACACAACTCCTGGGAGATCTTCAAGTGCTCCATCGATATTCAGGGCACAACTGGTACAGTGCATTCCAGAGATTGAAAACTCTGCAATCGTTGTGGTTTTTGATGACTCATGTGGTTTTGAGAATGGATTGATCATAGCTACTTTCTCCTTTAGAGTACTTCCAATACACCCGTATACATTCCCATACCACAGGTATACGAGAATCGTCCTGTTTGTGTTGGGGTGAACTCATACGTTTTTGTGGTGTTTGGTTCCATAAACTGTTTTATTCCAAACGCTTGTAAGCGGAAATCGACTGCACAACTATAGACTTTGCCTGCCTGCAACGTAAGTTTTACCGGTACATTCTTTTGTACTTGAATAAAGCTCGGACTGTATCCATTGTTTTGGATGTCGATCACTACTTCTTGGACACCGTTTCGAACTGGGATCGCTGGTTGATTTTTTTTCTTTTGCGTATCAGGCGTCCAAAAAGAGATCCATCCCGATTGAATGGTGCGTGCAGTTACTGGCGCATTCAGAACCTCCAATACACCATTGATGCTATACAGTGACATCGCAATCAATGCGAATGCTGCAAATCGCAAAAACTTCTGTGTTAGTGCTTCTGAGAATTTCGCCATTGCGAGTCCCAAGATACTAAACAGTGGAAATGTCCCGAGGACAAATGCAAACATGAGTGCCGCAGATCCAATGGGATTTCCAAGCGCAATTGCCTGCACTTCCATTGCTTGAGTAACTCCACATGGAATGAAGACGGTAAACAAACCCAAGAGGAAAGGTGCGAAGAGTGAACTGTTCGTTCGCAGTGCTCGTACTCTTCTCGTTATGAATTTTGGCGGGACAAAAACAATGTATCGAAAGATGGGATGCACATTCAGGAGATTCATTGCCGTTGCAAACATAAACAATGCAGCCAATGCTTGAAATGTCAGCCGTGCACCATCACTTAACGTGAGCGTGGATCCAACCACTCCAAGCAGGAACCCGAGGATTGTGTGGGAAAGCAACTTTGCAGTCAAGAATGACACCAGTGGTAACCATTCTTTTGTCCCGAATAAACGACCACGCGATTCATCACTCGTGTCTTTTAATTCTTTATCTTTTTGATTGGCAATGATACTTGCTAAAAACCCGCCCTGCACTGCAAGACAAGAGAGTCCACCCGTTGTTAATCCTATGAGAAATATTGACCAGAGATTCATAGCTGCATCCTTTGTAAGCGTAGCGAGTTCATGACGACAGAGACCGATGAGAGCGCCATTGCTGCTCCAGCAAATACCGGTGAAAGTGTTATCCCAAAAAATGGGTACAGGATTCCTGCTGCAATCGGTATCCCAATCACATTATATCCAAAAGCCCAAAACAAATTTTGCTTGATGACAGTAAATGTTTGTCGCGACAGTCGAATACTACTCACAAGCTTTTCCAGGTTTCCAGCTAACAGCGTTATGTCAGCACTCTCGATTGCCACATCTGTACCCGTCCCCATTGCTACACCGACATCAGCGGTTGCCAGTGCTGGAGCATCATTAATGCCATCACCGACCATTGCGACCGTGTGCCCTTGTGCTTGCAGTTTTTCGACTTTGCTGGCCTTGTCTTTTGGTAGTACCTGCGCATAGACGGTATCGATCCCAAGCTCTCGAGCAATACTATCGGCAACATCCTGATGGTCACCGGTGATCATCGCGACAGAAATGTTGAGTGCATGCAACTGCGCAATGACTTTCTTTGATTCTGGTTTGACGGTATCTGCAATGGCGATAAGACCAATCATCTTGCCATTCCTTGCAATATACATGACTGTTTTTCCCATCTTCGATAAATGCGAGAATTCAGCATCGTGAGAGAGAGACACTCCTTCATCCGAAAGCAGAAGACTGTTGCCTATCAACACATCTGTCGTATCAACAATTGCTTTGAGCCCTTTGCCTTCAACACTCTGAAAGCGCTCCACTTTTCTTGCTTGAATTTTTTTCCTTGCTGCATACGAGAGAATCGCTTGCCCTAATGGATGTGTCGAGTTCTTTTCTAAACTGACAGCCATTTGAATGACTTCAGTTTCACTACTGGTATCGATAGCTACGATATCTGTTACTTCTGGCTCCCCTTTGGTAAGGGTTCCAGTCTTATCAAACACAATAGTATCAACCTTGTGCAGTGTTTCTAAGCTTCCTGCATCTTTGACAAGAATTCCTTTTGCAGCGCCTTTCCCTGTTCCGACGATAATTGCTGTTGGAGTTGCAAGCCCTAGTGCACAGGGGCACGCTATGATTAAAATACCGATCATGGATGAAAAAGCCAGTGTGAACGCCTGTGCCATTGGCAAGAGGCCGATCAATCCACATAAAATCCAAATTGCAAACACGAGCAGAGCAAGAGCGAGAACGACAGGCACAAAAAATGACGAAACTGTATCTGCCATCGCTTCAATTGGAGCCTTCGATCCTTGGGCTCGATCGACCAAGGAAATAATCTGCGCGAGCATGGTGTCATCACCAACTTTCGTTGCACGAACATGCAGTACTCCATGCTTGTTGATTGTTCCACCAATGACAAGATCATGGATTTTCTTTTCAACAGGAAGACTTTCTCCGGTGACCATCGCTTCATCCACTGTGGATTGGCCTTCGATGATAACTCCATCGACTGCCACCTTATCGCCAGGACGTACAAGAAAGACATCACCAACCACGAGCTGATCAATTGGTATCTGTATTTCTGTGTTGTTGCGAAGCACGGTGGCTATTTTTGCTTGAAGCCCAAGCAGCTTCTCAATGGCTGCTCCAGTTTTGAACTTACTTTTTGCTTCCAGATATTTTCCAAAGAGGATGAAACCGATGATGACGATTGCAACATCAAAATACGTATGGAGTGGAAAACCAAAACGAGTGGCAACAGAAGGAAAAAGAGTGACAAAACTACTATAAAAGAATGCGGACAGTGTTCCGATTCCAACTAAGGTGTCCATATTGGCCACCCTGTATCGAATGAATCGAAGAACCCCCAAGAGAAAAATTCGTCCACTCGGTCCAAATAAAATAGGAACTGAAATGGCAAGTAAGAGGAAATTAAACACTGGCATTGGAACTGGGTTTTTTGGCATTCGGGAAGTGAGTGAGACAGCAATATCCCAAAAGGTAATGACGAACATCAGAAGCGAGATAGGCAGTGTCAGCTCCACAAGATTCTTTTGTTTTTCAAGTTCGAGCAGTTTTTTTTCTTTACTCTGGTTTAAGCCTAAATGTTCTGAATGATCCATTCCTTCATGATGCTTTTTCCCATGCATCGACGATCCATCAGGCATACTAAGTTCACTTGTTCTTGGGTGTGTTTCAATCTTTTCCTCAAGACTATAGCCAAGCTTTCCGATCTCTGTATTCATTGCTTGGATACTGACTTGTTCGGGTTCGTAGCACACCGTCGCCTTTTCAGTCCCAACATTCACACTCACAGTGCTGACTCCAGGAAGTTTTTGCAACTTTCTGGTGATGATATTGGCACATGATGTACAGTGCATTCCAGTAACTGGGAGGATCTGGGTTGTTGGCATAACTATTACTTCCACTCTTCTAGCCATTGTTTCATTTGAACAATTTCAGCAGTTTGGGTTTCAACGATCTCTGTTGCCAGCGTTCGAACTTCTTTGCGTGATGTATGTTTGAGGACATTTGCAGACATCGTCACTGCATCCTCATGATGCATGATCATCTCGTTTACATAGCGTTGATCGGTATACGAGGTCATCTCATCGTCCATTGCATTCGATTTCGATAGTTTGGATTCAGTGGTTACCTGAGTCATTCGATCACTGTCTGGATCACCGTATGCGGATAGTCCATATCCACCGACAATTCCGATGACAAAGGCAACGATAATAAGTGAAAATGTAAGGTATTTAGACATGCTGCTCCTTGTGGTGGTGTTGTTTTTTAAACTGTTTTTCGCATCCAAAGCCGCAGAAATAATACCGATGGTGATCATGGAGCACTGACGAAGCAGCACTCTTCGATGTGACTTCCATTCCACAGATCGGATCAATGTGAAGATGCAGTTTACTCAGCGTATCAAGCTCGCTTACCCCGTAGCGTTCAAGTAAGACGGAGCGAGCTGCATCAAAAATCTTGGCTGCTGTGGGGCTCGCTAATGTGTACACTCGTGACTGCGCGTGCTTTTCTACATGTACAAGTTTGAGTTTCTTGAGAAGTGTGAGATGTTGTGACACATTTGCTTGCGCGACCCCTGTCATTTGCACTATCTCGTTGACTGTTAACGAGTCATGGGAAAGTAGATGCAATATCTCCAATCGCTTTGGATGTGCAAGCGTGGCATAGATCTGCGATTCAAGGATAAAGATGTTTTTCATACGACAAGCAGGTTTATATATTCAATATTCTGAATATACAGCGCAGAACACTCCACTGCAAGTGGAAGTGGAGACAGAGTAGGTTTTATTTCTTTGCATTGATTAGATGAATTGCCTGATCACTGAGCAGGATTTCTCGAATGCCAGCTTTTCTTCTGGCGAGAGCCCGATTTTGAGAATCTGTTCGACACCATTTCTCCCCACGATACACGGAACACTGACAGAGACGTTTGACTGCCCATGGTACTCCGTAATTGGAATGGAGACAGGAAGAACTGATTTTTTATCTTGCAAAATTGTTCCGACTACCTTTGTGATGACCACACCGATTGCATAGTAGGTTGCCCCTTTTGCACTAATGATTTTCGCTGCAGCATCACGTGCTTTGGTGAACGCGTCTTGTGCCTGTGAAAAAGAAAACTCCGGAAACAGTTCGAGTGGTTGCCCGCCTACTGTCGCTGATGCCATCGCAGGAAATGAGCTATCCCCATGTTCCCCTAAAATGTATGCATGGACACTACGCGGATTGACGTTTAAAAACTCAGCAAGGTGGAATCGAAATCGTGCTGTATCAAGCATTGTCCCCGTTCCAAAAACTCTCCCTTTTGGGAGTTCAAGTGCCTGCGCAAGTCTATAGGTAAGAACATCGACAGGGTTACTGACCACCACCACGACACTATTTTGAACGTGTGGTTTCATCTGCACTGCCAGTTCATCCATCACTTTCTTATTTTCTTCAACAAGATCCAATCGACTTTGTCCTGGTTTTTGGGCTGCACCCGCAGTCACCACGACAACGTCACAGTTTTCAAGAGCTTTGTAGTCTTCCGAGGCAGTAATGGTGACTGCATCCAAAAATGGCAATCCATGTTCCAAGTCAAGCTTCTCCCCTTCACTCTTCTCTTGCGAACGTGAGATGAGGACAAGTTCATCGGCAGTGTGTCGCAAGAGCACTGCATACGCAGCTGTAATACCTACTTTCCCCAGGCCAACAATCCCTACTCTTCGCTTGTTTGCACTCATACATACTCCCTTTCAAGAAAAACTTGCATATATCTACTATACTATGTGGACATGCTACATACTCACTCTGAATCTAACAGTGACGAGTCTCACAAGATCCGTGCATTCTTTTCTACCCACACTCCTTTTCATGAGGCACCAGGTGGTGTTCTCATTCGACCAGATGAGCGACCCAGCTTTATCTACTTTCTTGAAACGGGCGTTGTGGAACAAATAAAGACAACTCTCAAAGGGCAAGAGTTGACCTTGAACTATTACAAACCTGGTAGCTTCTTTCCTCTCATGGACTCACTGACAGACATTCCAAATCAATATGCATTCATAGCTCTTGAAGATTGCACAGGATTTAAAGCTCCGGTCGATGCCGTTATCAAGTGGGTGAAATCGGATGCAGACATCTCCTTTGACATCACCAAACGACTACTGAAAGGTTTGCATGGAATGCTTGTGAAGACAGAGAAGCTTATGCAACGTGATGCGACCGCAATCGTGGCGCAGACGATACTCACGTTTCTGGCTCGGTTTCCAAAGACTGATGCAAATTCCCCAGTGATCTCAATTTCATTCACCCATCAACAACTTGCAGATAGCACCGGTTTATCTCGCGAGACGATTACGCGAGAGCTGAGTCTGCTGAAACGACAAGGAGTCATCTCCGTCGAACAAAAGCACATTACCATCCACTCTGTCTCAGAGCTGATGACCCTAGCAGAGAGTGTGAGAGAGATCACAGTCCTATAATCACAAGCAACGTATAATCTTGATTCATGCGAAAAAAAATCTTTGGGCTCCTCATTGTGTGTGTTGCATTCATCGGTATTGTCGATGCGTCGTATCTCACATACACAGAGCTTCGTGGCAACCAACCAGCCTGTCGCCCTCCCTTTGATTGTGGAACCGTATTAAATAGCCCACTGTCACGGATTGGACCAGTTCCACTCTCAGCGATTGGAATCTTCTACTACACAGTCATCCTCATCATTGGGGCAATCGCATTTCTACAAGAAGACCATGAAGATCTCGTGCGTGCGGTTGCATTCTGTGGCTTTTTGTTTTCCTTGTACTTGGTATTCATGATGGGAGTGTTATTACAGGCATGGTGTTTGTATTGCCTTGTTTCTGCGCTCTGTTGCCTCCTCATTTTTGTCTCCTCACTTGCACTCTGTTGGTCAAGAAAGGAGCTTATGCCAGGATCCAACTGGTTTACACGCACCTTCCATAGTGTGTATGTTCTGATCATCAAACCAATCTTTTTCCTTTTTGATGCAGAGTTTGTGCATAACCGACTCACACAAACTGGGAGTCTTTTAGGCAGTTTCGGACTGACGAAGAGACTCACTGCGCTGGCATTTTTCCCAAAATCTCCTGCAAAGGGCGTGACGATTGATGGAATTACCTTTCCTACTCGCGTTGGTCTGTCGGCTGGTTTTGACTATACCGGCTCACTCACAGGAATTGTCTCCTCACTCGGGTTTGGCTTTGAAACAATTGGAACGATTACATACCAAGCATACGATGGGAACACACCACCGCGACTTGGTCGGTTCCCACGATCGAAAGCATTACTGGTGAATAAAGGATTTAAGAATGTTGGCGCTGCAAAAATGTGTGCAAAGCTTGCATCACTTCAGTTCGATATTCCAACAGGAATTAGTATTGGGAGCACAAACACTTTATTTGCATCACAAAAACTACAGATCATTGACATCATGGAATCATTTCGACTCTTTGAGAAAAGTAAAGGCAAACATGCCTACTACGAACTCAATATCAGTTGCCCAAATGTAACTAATCCATTTTCATTCAAGACTCCAAAAGAGCTGGAAGCGTTATTGACGGCGGTGGACACATTGAAAATAAAAAGACCAATCTATTTGAAGATGCCGATTGATCTCTCCGAGAAAGAAACGGTTGCCCTCCTGCGTACTGCTGATGGGCACACAATAGCAGGAGTTATTTTTGGGAACTTAACGAAGGATAAAAAGAACCCTGACGTGCATCCATCTGATCGAGAACTATGGGAAAAATCCCATGGAAACTTAAGTGGGAAGCCAACGTGGCATCGCTCCAACACCTATATCAAACTGACAAAGAAGCTTTTTAAACAACGATTCACCATTATTGGCACAGGCGGCATCTTTACTCCAGAGGATGCAGCGACAAAAATTGAACTGGGTGCAGATCTTGTGCAGATGATAACTGGCATGATCTATGAAGGTCCTGCACGTGTCGGTGAGATTGCACGTCACCTTTCCCTAAAAAAATAGCGTTGAGGCGCTGTATACTCAGGTCATGGACAGCATTGATATTTCCGTTCGTGATGGACTCACACTACGCAGTTGGCAACTCACAGAGGCAGCCGATTTGTTTTCACTCGTTGATGGCAATCGTGCGCATCTGCAGCAGTGGTTATCGTGGGTTCCACAAGTGAGTACCGTCGCTGACTCTGAGGATTTTATTCGCAGGTCAATAGAAGAACGAGAAAAAAATGAAGGGTGTGAACTTGGTATTTGGTATCATGACTCGCTAGCCGGATGCATTGGACTGCATGAGCTCAATCGTGTACATAAAAAAACAAGCATTGGATACTGGCTGGGAACTCGCTTTGTCGGAAAAGGACTGATGACAAATGCGGTGAAAGCGCTCACGACCTACTGCTTCACAACGCTTGAGCTGAATAGAGTTGAGATTCGCTGCTGCCCGGAAAATGAGAAGAGTCTGGCGATCCCGCGACGGCTCTGGTTTAAGAAAGAAGGGACACTTCGACAGGCTGAGCTGGTAAACGGTGAATTTCTTGACAACACGGTCTTTAGCATGCTGAAAAAAGACTGGCTTACTTCAACAGTTTGACGTAGTACTCTTTCTTCCCTGCTAGTGTGAGCGTTGAACTATCGACTCGACCCGCAAATACTTCCACCATTTTTCCAACACTCATATCTCCAATTGAAGTAGGTGTGATGCCATCTTCGGATAAAAGGATTCCACTCTGTTGAGGTGGGTTCATCACCATCCGTCCACCCGTTTCCAAAATCACCCACATCTCATTGAGCTTAATCTTGCAAATACCATCTGCAAAGCAGCTTGTGTCTGCCTCCGTAATCATTCCGGTCATTCTTTCATCAGTCGTGGTACTTACCACCTCCGGACAGGCAATCACATCACAGTAGTTGATTGTTGCCAGAATTCTATCCATTGATTGAAGTAGTGTGGCTGATGCCGTGGCAGGTACACTATATTGAATCGCTCCGGCACCTGCGGGCAGCTTATAGATACCTCCGACTGCTTCTGTATTTTCACACACTTTATACAGCTGTGTTGAATCATCGGATTGCATGTTTTGAAGTGGGACTCGGCGGAACTTACCCTGCTTGAATTGTAATTGGGTATATTTCTGTTCTGGCACATTTTGAGAACCGGCTGGAATCTCGCTGCCATTTGTGTCCGGAAAAACACAGAGTCCACCATCTGTTTTGACTTGCGATATTTTTATTTTGTAGTCCCCACTTGAGAGGGTGAGCCGAGCGTCAGGTTGGTCTTCACCGACGATCCAATTTTTTGGGATTGTCAGAGAGAATTTTTTGTATGTTGTTCCAGGATTGGGCTCGACGATGAGCGTAGTGCTTCCGTTTGTACCCTGACTTATTTTTGCAATTGGGACTGCTGTTGGCTCACTACTTGCTTGTGGAGTTGGCGTTGGTTGTGTTTGAGTAATTGCGATCTCTTGCTTGGGCATTTCAAGCGCTGTTTGTTGTGTGTAAAAATACCACGACCCAGCCAGGGCAATAAAAAACAGCACAATAATGAGAATAGCTGTGTTCGAGGGGAACAGTCTTGAAAAGTTTGCTTGCGTATTTTCCATCTGCTCACTATCTCAAATCAGAGGGAAAAAGGCAATTCACAGGAGCATCGAGAATATCTGGGTCTTTAGAATGTAAATGTGGAGATGATCTGCTCTGATAGTTTCCGATTTTCCTCTGTGGGTTCAGATGTAAACAAACTGAGTCTTCCCTGCTCTGTGAAGATATACGTTACGAATCGATTGCGTTGACCTTTGATCTGACCCTCAACTGCTGGATATCCAGAAACGGTCGTCTCTGTGGACCCTGGCTGCAGCTCTTCAGTATGTGCTTGCAGTGTTTGGGCTGTATACGGGATACCTGTTTGGTAGATTCCGTAGAGTTGATAGTACGTTTGCGTCGAGCCCGTCCCTTTTTGGATATACAGTGTCACCGTCGATAGCTCACCCTTGTCATTGTTTTGCACATCAGATGTTACTTCTATTGTAGGAGGAGCTTTAAAGGTGAGTTTGAGTGCTGGAACAGTATGTGTCACCCATCCAGCTTGATCACCTTGGGATTCAAAATCACCTTCACTTGGACACGGATCAAACTCACAGTTGGGGCCACTTCGTCCGACGGCACTCCCATCAGGACAGATGCGCGCATCCATCGTACACGCAACTCCTTCATCAGGTGTGGGTTGTGCTGGCGCCTGCGTTCCCGGTCGAGTAGCGTTTTCTTGCCACGAGAAAAATGCTCTGGTTGCGGCTGCACCGATGATGAGAAGACCAATGATGACAATAAAGAGACTGACGCGATTCGTTGGTTGAGTGTGCATGCCATTATTCTCTCATAAACGAAGCGGTGAGTTTATAGTGAATCGATAAGAATTGGGAAAGAAAGAAAATAGTAGAGAAATTGTTCCGTTTCTTCGATCAAGAGAAAAGCCCCCGTGTCATTGTGTGACGCCGAGGGCTTATTTTTTCGCATTTAAAGTACTGTGTTCACAGACGAATCTGGATCGCATAACATTTACCTTACACTACCAACTTGCGTTGGTTACAATTTTGAGAGGCTATTTCAACAAGACAACATCAGTCATAAACAGGCTTCTGCTTCTAGCGAGCGCTGTATCTGCGCATTCTCGGCGCATTGCATGTATTCCCATCGGCATCTAGAACCACTGTCCGTGATTCTTTTTCAATCCAGTCGAAGAGATGAACGATCAGTGTTTTTCCACTTCGCGAGAAGTAGTACGACGTGATCAATTCTTCGTTCGACGCATACAGCCAGTAGGTCTTCCCACCATCAATGACGATGAGTTGAACCTGCGTATCGTATCCCACATGCACTCCCTCTGAATCAATTATTGATTCGCAGGCGAACATAGGAATGACGTATTTCTGAGCCCCGAACTTCAAGCAATATTGGTCTGTATTGTCATACAGAGTGCCTGAATCCTCACGCAACTGTATTTCAAGCTGCTTCTTAGCCCAAGTGGGCAACATTTCGAAACGCATCTGGCGAGACCAACGAGACGTGAAAAACGCTTGTGTTGACATTTCTGTCCCTCAAAAAGGTGTTAAGGAGCGAAACTCCTCGAGATTGAAGAGCGTGGGAAAGTATACCAAAACGAGGCTCTTTTGTCAATATTATAGGCCTTTTTATATCCTAGGACTCACCCTGCAAATATGCGTATTAGTCAGCTTAATTTTACACATATTGTCCTGATCAATCATGTTCAAAAAGATCTGATACACTGTAACTATGCCGGAGAATCAAACGACAGACATGAGCAGGCAGGAATCTACACCAAGCAGGTTCGAAGTTTCAGAGGAAGAGTATGAAAACCTCGTAGATCAGTTGAAAGAGTATGCACTTTCCTACGCACAGAAGAATGGAGCGGAAAAATGGCTGCTCTACGCAATACAGCGACATTATCACATTGACGGCGTGGTGAGTGAGATGCGGCATCTCGAAAATGGCCAGATAGATATCTTAACAAAGCTCAACGAACTCAAACCAGATTTAACATGGTATAGAGGTGGAACACGGAATACCTGGCAAGAAAATATGGGTATGAGCATTAGTTCAGACTATTCACCTCATGAATTATCGACCTTCGTGCTCGATGGAGGGGCGAATGGATCCCTTGCAAGACCCGAGGTTATTAACTTCCTGAAACTAACACCGAGAAGAGATCCTGTTGTCTATACAGTGCGTGTAGATGCCTTGATCGAAGGTCTAAAACAAAATGCAATCGTGCTCGTCTCCCAAAGCAGCTATGACCTTCGCATTCTGCCGGGAGAAAATAAGAAAGTATATCTAGACTTTTGTCGGAAACATTTGGATATTCAGGATGCTGAGACTGATGAAAAACCAGAGCAGTAGATTCGTGTATGTAGTCGGTTTTATGCCGTTTTAGGCGAAGAGGTCGAAACAATTTTTCCTTCATGCCAGGAGATTTCAAAAAACTCACCCTTTTCAAGCCAACCTGGAATATTTTCTTCAATGTCATTATCATCGACCAAGTTCATCCCATGAATTGTTGAATACAATACCTGCAATGGATCACCATGACTGCAGATAATGATATTATCTTTTAGTTCTTGAGTAATTTCCTCCCAAAAAGATTTCATCCTGACCTGAATATCCACCAAACTTTCTCCCCCCAATTCTGATCGATGAATAAAGAAATGAAATCCATCCTCCGTTTTATTTTCCCCCCAGAATCCCTGGTATGCAGAAAGTGTTTCCAATAGTCTTTGATCGTATAGCACAGGGATAGTTCCTTTTGATACTATCTCTGCTGTCTGTTTGCATCGCTCGACAGCACTGCTGTAGATACGCGAAATATTCTTTCCTTCAAAAGTACTGGCAAGTTGTCCTGCTCGAATTTTTCCGGATTCAGATAACTCTAGTGGTAATCGTCCCGGCAAAATATTTCGTGGGTTTTCGTATTCACAGTGTCGAAGAAGATAGATTGATGGCATTTTCAAAGTATATCAAACTGATTTGAATAAGCAGGTGCTGGTGAGGGTTGTCACGATCTATTTTTCAGCTACCACCTCAATGAGAGATGATGGCTTCTCATTTGGTCTGATGCGAAGGTAACCTCCGTAGATTGTCTCTTCAAATGTTCTAAGTGATTTTATTTTGAATCCTGCTTTAACCAAATGATCCTTTATAGTTTCTTCCGAGTGCAAATTACGAGAAACATACTTACGTACCTTCCCCGCATCATCATATTCCGGGTAACTGGTCATTCCTGTTTCAACATCATGAGTGCTTTCGGGGACTTCGCTTTCCCAATCAAATGATCGAACAACAACAAATAGCGTATTCCCTGTTTTTAAAATTCTGTACAGTTCCTGAAGAGCATTTTGTAACTCAGTATTTGCTAAATAGTGTAAGACTAAACGAGCGTAGATGAAATCGAAGTACTCGTTCTCATATGGGAGTGGTTTTGACACATCCTCAATTTTTAGAGTAATCTGTGACTGAACCGTATACTTTTCCAACAATTTCTGCGTTTCTAAAATCCCTTTTTCATCTAAGGTTGTTGCCACAATTCGCCTTCGTGGCTCAGCAAGTGCCATACTAATCTCTGCAAACCCTCCTGTACTGATACCTGGGCAATAGATCGACAGGACTGAGTTATCAATGAGCGCTAAACCGTTATTTTCTGATTCTGACTTCTTATAGAACGGATCTGATAGAAGAGATGTATTTATTTCCATCCACTGATTATATCGTAGACTCGTATTTTCATTCTGTTCTCTTTTACCACTCGTGGATGATCCATTTACAGGGACTCGTGAAAGATGTGCTTTCCTACTTTGATCTTAATTCTTCTATTAGAATTTCTGTTGACAATTTTTCATTATCGCCATAAATGTAACTCCTCTCACCATATTTAATCGCTCCAATTTCAGTGGTGGAACCCACGTACGGTTGGAGAAAGATTGCAGGCCAAGCATATGGCTGCGAAATCCACTGATCAGATCTGTAGTACCAGTGATCGATGGGCTGTCCTTGATGAACCATCTGAACAATACGAGGATTTGTATCTTGACCCCATCTATTCCTAAAAGTTTTCTCTGCTTCATCGGAACACGTCCCAAGTATTTCTTCTAGGTGTCCATCAACAATCAATCGAGGTCTTTGTTCATTAAACATTTGGATATTTTATCAAAAGTGGTTTCTGGGCTCAGGAGCAGAAATTAGAACTTGTTTTTTTGAGTGTTCGCTTTTTTATAAAAATCTTTTAAAGCTACTGATGTAACTGTATCTGGGGCGCTATAGAAAGCTTGCCAGTAGCTTACTTCCCACTCAGGGATGACGCGAATCTCTGCTCCATCTTTGACAACCATAAACAATACAGCAGCGGGAACCTCCCCCTCCACTCAGCAATGATTAAATTATGTAGATGTGGAATACTTTTCCTTTAAATACTTCATCTTTTCTTCTGGAGTAAGCAACTTACCATCTGCATCTTCATCAGGGACTTTCACCCCAATGGTCCAATACAAATTTTTAATTACCTCTACCCTTTCAGCATCAGTTGTTAGAGATCGTCCCGTACTGGGATCAAAGTTAGGAATTTCGAAAGCGATTTCTTCCTTTTTTGAATTCTTTATAATGTTTACGAACAGTGGGACAACGTCTGAACTGGAAATTTCTTTGTCTGTCTTTTTAAAAACTCCAGACCATACCAACTGTTGACCTGTTTTTTTTGAGTCTGGCTTTTCACTTTGATCGACTATAGTCAGCTTGAAAGACTGTAGGACAAATCCCTTCGTCAACATCATGGCTAAATCCTCTGGCTTCCCACCTTGCCAAACAAGGAGGCCATCTGTTTTTAAGACTCTAGACACCTCTTGTATTAGTGCATTTCTCTCTCCGCTGAAATTACTTATTAGTAGACCTGCTAAAATCTTATCGCCAATGGGCAATTGAGAACCATCAGCAAGGACAGAAACCTGTGTTGGAATTTCTCTATATGTATTGAGTCCAGGTGCTGGTGGAATATTCACTACTCTAAACGTGTTCTTAATTCGAGCCTGATCAATCATGGTATATTCTTCAGTTGGCCCACCTATTTCCCAAACTTCACCAGCTATATTCGCTAGATACTCAACCATATCCAATTTATCTTGATCCCAGGCAATCGTCCCACTTCTTGTGTTTGACTCAGTGTAACTAACTTCAATTAACTGGTCAAAAAAAAGATCAGTCAATTCTTGTACTTCTTGAAGATTCTCTTCATGAACTTCTATTTCATCTAAATGATCGGAGAGATTTCGATGTGCTTCTGAAGGAAATTCCACACCTTGCATGTCTTTATCCATACAGACAATTGTAATGTCAGTCGCTATAAAAAGCCATTTTCGAAGTATTTTTCGAGCTTAAAAGTTGATACGAGGACTCGTGAAGGATGTTCCAACCTGCTTCCTGAAGATTGCTATACTATCGATATGATAGAAGTTGAACAGCAATTCCCTTTTTCTCAGATGCTTCTCCCCTCGCTTCAGCAAAAACTTCTACAGGTAAAAGTAAAAGAACTAGTGGAAACATACTTTGACACAATAGATTTCAGGTATCTTAGGAATGACACTTGGGTTCGCGAGCGAAATGGTTCGTTTGAACTAAAATATAGAAAGCCTGAAGAACGAGGCAAGCAGTTGGAGGTATATTTAGAACTTACAACTGAAGAAGAAATAAAGGCTTTTCTTGATGTGCCAAAGGATGCAGTCTTGTCCAACTGGATTAAATCAAATCTCTTACCTTCCATTCAAATGAAAACAACTCGATATACATTTCAAAGAGATTCATTCACGGTTGATGTAGACATCACCGATTTTGGGTATAGCGTCTGTGAAATCGAATATTCTGCAGATACAAATTTAGAAACTGCAAAAGAAGACATACGTCGCTTTTCAATTGAACTGGGACTTGAGCAGAAACCTGCGCACAATAAAGCAAAAGCTTATATAGAGTTGAAGTATCCTCATTTACTTGAGGATCTGACAGAAAAAGGAATACTCTAGATTCTCTCAACTAGCATTGCAAATGAAAACTGATGCAAAGACTCGTGGAGGATGTTTGAACCTCCTTGCTTACGTCTGCTTCTCCTCATCATCTTTTTTAGGAATAGGCAATTCCCAGCCTAGGGTATCTACTCCATTTAAATCCACATCTACAAAGCAACTGAAATCAACCTCTTCACCATCTTCAATGATCGAATTTGGTAGCTTTGTGAGTATTTCATCATAGGATCTATCTATTTCATCGCCCTTTTTCCCTAATCCAGTCCGAGAGTAATAAGTAAGTTTATCTTGTCCAAAGACTCTAGCACGAGTTTTGAGAGCTGACTTACTTGTTACGTTTCCGCTAAGCGTAGTCGCTCCATATGTTTTTGCACAAACGACAAGCGACCGTAAAAGTCTTTGCCCTATTCCTTTTTGCTGAAATTCTTCAGGTAAATTGAACATATTGACATACAAATTACTCTCATTGGAGATTGAAGTAGGGTAGACCAGAATTCCAGTAATACTACACATGTGTGGCAAGGAGACTTTTATAGTGTACTGTTCTGGATTTTCGCCAATCTTAAGAATTTCAGATTCAGGTACAGCTTTCCGTATTTGCTCTAATTCTTTTTCAGCCTGAGAATCAACATCGTGAAGCAGTCGTTGGTCAGAGTCTTTATTCATTGCAAAATTATACCGTAGAATCAAAACAAAGTATTAGAGTGAAGCTTATTTGCATGGATTCGTGGAAGATGTTCGAACCTATCTTACCAATACCCAACACCGTAGTGAAAAGTCTCACTACTTTGCATAATAAGAGCAAAAATGCTCTGGGAAAGTACAGGGGCAAACATCGTACCGGGCTCGTAAATGATTTCTCCTTTACTGTTTTCAAATGAAGCGTCTCTATCCATAAGTACAAAACCAACCTTTTCATAGAGCTTAAATGCAAGTTTCTTTGAATCCACATTCAAACAAGCTACATCACAGTGCTCATTGCGAAGTATTTCTAATGCTTTCTGTATAAGCTCCTTGCCTATTCCCTTCTTCCGATGCTTTTCTGTCACGCAAACACCTCCGATACCACCAAGCATAAAACTCTTACTAGCAAACCTGTTCTCTCGTTTGAATAGTTGCAGTGTCCCAACTGGAATCCCATCTAGATAGGCGATAAGTCTTGCAAATGGTTTTGCAATGAAGTTCTCTTCTTTTTCTTCCAGTGAAACATCTCCAAATGATTCTTCATTGAATTTCCCGATTTGCTCTTTTTGTATGGAGGATAAGTTTTTTTCAAGGATAAACAAAAAGCTTGTGCTCATGTATAGATTATACCGTAGGTTCGAACAAATTCCTTGTGTCTATCCAAGGCTCGAACCTCTTTTGCTTGAGGGAAGAAAAGTCAAAAACTGTGAAGCAGGGACTCGTGGAGGATGTTCGAACCTATTTAACAATGAAAAATACTTCTCTTACTATGGGGTGAAAGTGGAGATCTTCCCCTCTTCATCAATGATGTATCCGCTTAAGAATGGGATTGATTCAAGAGGAACTCCCCTTTTCTGCATCGCTGGGCTGATACTTAAGTCATGAGAAATAATAATAGCTTTTGCTCCATCTGGTAAAGTTTCAAGTAATTCTTTTACCAAGTCATTTAACTGACCTGCTTTATCATCTATACCAGCTAGAACTTCTGAATCGTTTAGCAATACAACCGCTTCTAGAAATGGTATTCCTTTTTCTTTAGCTATCCTGTTTAACTCATCACTCTTTTCAGGGTGAGCCATATAAAACCCTGCTCTTGGATCTACTTTTGGTTCTTTGCCAGTCACAAGAGTTGCAGTTTCCTGGGCTCTTTTGGATTCAGAAGAAATTACGTTTGAAAACTGTGGAAGTCTGTCTCGAAGCTCAGTGGCTTGTTGTCTCCCTTTATCAGTTAATGTTCCTAGATCGTCTTTCTCAGCGTGACGTAATATGTAGATTTCTTTTGGCATTCAGCAATTATAACGCTAAGTAGAAAAAAGAGGTGCAGAAGGGATGTGTGTGACTTAGATGTATTTTTAGATTGATATACCAATCTATTAAAATTTGCGGGGACTCGTGGAGGATGTTCGAACCTATTTGATGCAAAGATCTTTTAATACAGGCATTATTTTCTCTGGGTTTATAAAATCACTATGAGAAAAGTCTTGTAGTTCTACTAAAGTTGCTTTTGATCCTCTTCTGGCATCATCTTCATCAACAATTTCATCAGAGTTGGAATAGAGTGAATAATATTCGTTTATCTGAGGTTGCTCGATAGATGGCCATTCTCTAAAGGAAAGTGAAAGTAGCCAATTTTTAAAGGATGAAGGCCTTTCTACTACTGGAGTTCCACCAGTGATAACTTTCAAACTTATGCCTGGATGATTTGTCTGCAAATCTGTTGCGAGTTGGCAAGCAAAACGCCCACCATGACTATGCCCATAAAGAACAACCTGCTTTATTGCTGTATTTGAAAAAACCTTTGATTCCAGTTTGGATTCGAGATTTGATAAGGTATCTTTAAAAGCACCCAGACTCAAACCCAGCTGTACGGCTGTAATTCCGTAGGATTGGAAATCAGCATCTGCTCGTAAAGAATCAACAAGTCGGAAGAGTTGAGACACTGATGCGCCCATCCCTGGGATCAGAATCATTTGATTCTCTTTTGTTTCATCGAATGTACACTGGTAACTTCCACTAAATAAATAATTCTCAGTGAAGCGAGCAATTGTTGCGGGGAGCCACTTTTCACTTCTAATCATCGGGAGATTATATCAATTGCATCTTGGTTTAGGTTCGAGCCTTCCTTGAGTCCCTATTTTTCTACTCGAGGTAAATCCATTTGCAGGGACTCGTGGAGGATGTTCGAACCTACCTAATAGTCAAAAATACTACAATTGCTGAAAATATCAAAGTCACCTCCAGAAACACATTCACTCTTGCCTTTTGGAAATAGTCTTTGAGCAATGACCGATTTGTCCCGTGATATTTTCTAGATTGAAACGGAGCGAAAGGATATAGCCAGTTTATTTGAGGATACTTGCTAATCTTTTGCCACTCGAACCTGCAAAACCAGTATCCAATATCATCTAGACCCAGATGTATCATTGCAGAAACAAATATCAACATCCATAAAAGTGAACTGAATATGTGTGGAAAGAGTAGCAAACAAATAGTCCAAACAACAAAAACAAATAACGGTGTATGTGTGACGAAATTATGGTGATCGTCACCTTTTTTATTTCGCAAGTATCCAAGTAGGAAATCCAAATCAAGCACGTTCCCTGCTAAAATCACAGTGGTGACATCGTAAGAACTGAGAGGTTGACCGAACAAACAAGGAACCTGACTTAGGAGATATGAAGAAGCAATATGAGCAGGGGTAAGCATTCCTAAAGTATATATTAGGTTCGAGCCTTCCTTGTGCCCCTATTTTTTCACTCGAGGAAAATCCATTTGCAGGGACTCGTGGAGGATGTTCGAACCTATCTTCTTAGTGAACGAAGCTTTGTTCCGAGTCGCTGAATTAGAGTTTGTTTTGTAAGCTTAGATAGTCTTCGGCTCCATTCTTTGTCAGAAGCTTTCAGCTCCTCACTTTCATAAATTCGTTTCATTAATGGATTCTGCTCAATTTTAGAAAGAAAAATCTCACTAGCCTTCTCTCTCTCAATGACATCATCCTGTAAAGGTGAGTATGCCCAGTAACTTTCATTGCCCTGCCCTAGACCAACTCTATTAGTATCCGTGAGTTCATGTCCACTACCTTTCAGATAATCTTTGATAGCAGACTCGGGAAATGAATAGAGTTTCCCGTATATTATCCCGTCGGGCACTCCACTTTCTTTTAGCATATGCTCATATTCATCAAAAGTTGATGATACATCGAATGGAGGGATCATCTCAGAGTGAGCAGTCTGAGCTGCCAATGCTCGCGGGTTATAGATGTGTCCACTCCTAAACGGAATATTATCTTTGAAATATCGCGTGTGAACATCCGACACTTTAATCCCTGCTGACTCTAGCGTTTGCTTGAAGATTTGGAACTCATTCTCATCCCAAGTGTTACCCAAGAATGCGTAATCAGTCGCTGCTTTCATTCCATCCAGCACCATAAGCCAGTCTGCAAACATTATCAGTCTCTTGTATGCCAAAGGAAGTTTTTTGAAGATTTCAGATGCACGAATTGCCGTTTGTTCTACTGGGGAAAGTTTTTCCTTTTCCATTCGCTCATTATAGCTTAGGTTCGAACAAATTCCTTGTGTCTATCCAAGGCTCGAACCTGTTTTTCTTGAGGGGAAATGTGTCAGAAACAGTGAAGCAGGGCTTAGTAGAGGACGTCAGAACCTATTTGGTTGAGAGTTCTTCAACCATTAATTCTGTTAACTCATCATCCCTTTGAAATGTGCCTTCTCCATACAACCACGGATACGCAAACTGTGGGTCTCCCCTATATGGCTGTGTAAACATCGCAGGCAAAGAATATGGCTGATCAACCCACTGATCAGAACGATAATACCAGTGATCCTGAAGTGCTCCAAAGATAATCATTTGCACAATCATGGGATTCGTATCTTTACCCCACCTCTCTTTAAATGTTCTTTCTGCTGCAACGACACATATATCTTTCGCCCGGCCGAGATTTCCTTCGGAGTCAAGCTGACGTGGAAATAGTTCTGAACGCATAGTTCAAAGTATATCAAACTAATCAAGGACGGAAGGAATGGAGTAAAAAATCACTAATTTTGGATTGATTTGCTCACCTATTATTAAGGTTCGAGCCTATTTGCAGGGACTCATGGAGGATGTCAGAACCTATATACTTTCAAATAATGGCTTCAATGCATCTCGTATTTGACGTACAAGACTCTCTTCAGACTCTTCGCTCTTCGAGACAATAAGAGGGGTTGTTCCGTATCGGTGATCTATCCATTCCTTTTCAGCATAAAATCTAGGCGATGCATATCTTGGAACACCATGAAAATGAAGTTGATGAAGCGAGTTTCCCAGTTGAAGATAGTTAAACCGATCAGGCTTGAAACCATCAGCTTGTAGTAGAACTCTTTCCATTTCTGACATGGCTAGCCGTAATTCTAGAAGCTCATCATCAGATAGTTCTGTAATGCGTTCCATCGGTCGCTTGGCTAGGATAATGTAACTTCCTAACGTAGTCTGTCTGAAGCTAACAGTCAGAACCCAGTGTTTATATTCCTTTAATGTTCCGCTTTGATACTTGTCTTCCATTTGTTCCTTTGCCATGACAAGAGTATATCAAACAAAAGAAGGACGGAAGGAATAGAGACAAAAATCGACCACTATTAGATTGATATTGCAATCTATTATTTAGGTTCGAGCCTGTTTGCAGGGCTACCAGGATTCGAACCTGGAAATACGGTTTTGGAGACCGGAATGATACCATTTCATCATAGCCCTATGTATTTGGTCCTGGACGGAGATTGACTTTCAATGCCCAGGGGTAAAGTGCATTATATAGGGCTGTTAGCTCTTTCGCAATTTTTGCATCATAGTAATAAATGCTGGCACAGCCCTGATAACCTGCTTTTTTCGTCTTACCAGTGTTTGTTTTTCTGTATGATTTATTGAACTGAGTGAGAGGAATTGAAGTAACTTCAGACCAAAACGTCTTTAACTCATCATGAAAGAAAACCGAAAACTCGCGGAATGACACGT
>CAZWYZ010000002.1:4780-5011 GCA_964638785.1 uncultured Pseudomonadales bacterium | reverse complement strand
AACTCATCATCATTATGATACTGATGAATGTGGACGTTCACTCTGAATTTTTTCTCATCAATGGTGAACGCCCTACGAAATAATGATAAAAAAGTCTTAATCATCTTTGGGTCAGAGTTTATGAATCGCACAGATTTGGTCATCTTTGCACCCTCCGCCCAGAAGAAGATTGCGCATATCAGTTTCAATATGGGAATTGTCTGCTGTATGGATCCGATTTGCTCCCCGGCG
>CAZWYZ010000002.1:0-4770 GCA_964638785.1 uncultured Pseudomonadales bacterium | reverse complement strand
TTTGCTCTTGGCCCAACGTTCTTCCAAGTTCCGTATTTCGACGTAATTTTTCTTTAGCAGTATCTGATAATGGAATGTCTTTAACCCAGTAATACACCGTTCCTCTAGGAACAGAGTATAATTTCGCGAGCAATTCAGGGCTGAATCCTTCGGTACGTTTCAATTCAATTTCTTTTCTTAATTTCAAACTATGCATATAACTTATGTAGACACCTCTCTATATTCATAGTAAAAAAAAGCTTTGATAAATGCAATACTTATCTTCTATGTTGGACATGTTTGAAAACCTTTCTCTCCTCGATAAAGACAAAAAAATCCTCGAGACTACAAAAGTCCCAATCGTCACGGTGGCAGCAAGTTTTCGTGATGAGTTGGCACGTTTCCATGGAGTGTCCGATTACTTTGGATATACGGAAGATGAAGTCCTCTTTTCTCGAGCACACTACAGTATGGCACTGGCTGCGATTAGCGCTTCTTGGGGAAGACATGGCACAGATACAAAAAAAGCATGGCTAGTTGATCCTACAAACTATGTTCGGAAAGAAGACTGGGGGAAAATTGAATTTACTGAGGAAGTTGGGAAGTTAATGGCGCGCAATGCTCCACTTAAGTGGCTCAAAGACCAAGTAGATTCCAGAGTGCGACAAAAGCTACCAATTACAGGTGCAATTACTACTCCCCTGCTCTATCTCTTTGAGAATGTTGAGCGACCAATTCTGTCATTTCACTATGAATCAGGAAACATTTTAGCTGCAGCTGGGAAAATGGTTGTCCAAGTCGTTACTGATCCGCATGTTAGGCCCCAATACCTTGAGCATGCAGAATTTCCGAGTATGCGATTTTGTGTCTTTGATGAGAAAACAAAGATGGATTTCTTGGAGTTAGCTGATGTCATGGGAAAAGATGTTGACCCAAGAAGAGTCATCGTCACTGGACCACCTGTTGATCCACGCATCGTGAAGGCTCGTGTTGGGAAAAAAGCGGATGCATATAAAAGTCGTCCATTACGACTTGTTTTGTCTACGGGTGGACTGGGAACGAATAAAGCCGAGATTGAGAGTTGTATACGCTCACTGGCACCTTTTATCCGAGGAAATACAATCCAAGTGGTCGTGTATGCAGGAGTCCATGAAGACTTACGTGAAAGTATTCACCATATAGCAGAGCAAGAGGGGTTAAGTACTGCCAATCGCGCAGAAACTGATGCCCCATTACGAATTCTGCACTCCCCACATATTGTGGAAGCAAATGAGCTGTTGATTACCTATGCCTTTCCATGGGCAGATGGTTTTGTGACAAAACCATCTGGTGACATGGCATATGATGCAGCCGCAGCTGGATGTTTCCTGCTAACACTAGAGCCTTGGGGTGAGTGGGAACACAATATTCGCGATATCTTTGAACAGCGCGGTATCAGTCGACGTGCCATTCCTGAGGAGTTTGCGCGTCAGCTCGATAGCTTGCTTGAGAAGAATGGAACGAAACCTTGGGTTGAGATGGCAATTGAAAAAGCCCTGGCACTCCCCAAAGAGTTTACGCATGGGATTGAAAAAATTCTTGATCAGATGCCTGCTTAATTTGCTGTTTCTTTCTCTTCAACTCCCGGAACTTTCACCGCCCCATAGTGAAGCCCTGCGTACTGAATCTGTTTCAGTTGCCGAACGTGGGTAAGATCATATGCAGTTCTTCCAAAAAATGAGTGAACAGCACTGACAATTGGTCGTTGTACTGCCCATGCTTTCTTTGAAATACCTTTACGAATAGTTTTCAATTTATACTGAAGTGACAAAAGCAGTGCTTGTTTGAGTGAAACACCTGATTGTTCACGAATGCGAGCATGTGTTGATGGATCAGTGTGTATTGTTTTCCCCAATGCCTTGCTTGTTACCAGTGTTATTTCAGACTGTGGAGTCTCAGGCTGCTTCGCAACCAGGTGTTGGTAGCGGGTAAATGCGGTTTCAATTTTTTCCGGTTCAGTTGATCGATTGATTGCCATGATCTGCATAAATCGTTCGTTGGGAAGTGTCTGTCCTATAAGGTCTAGAATCGCAAAAATGCCATGTTGTAGTGGGATGAGATCACTTGCCTCTGGAAACGCAGAAGTAATTAGGTCGATAGACAGATAGAGTTCTTGCAACAGTAAAAACTGTGCCCGCTCCCCTCCAAATGCCTGGTCAACGGCCTGAGCCTTCACAAGCGCGTCCTTCGGTTCGTTCGCAACTGGCGCGGCATTTAAGAAATCGGTAACCAATCTGTTTATCTCCACAAGTGCATTGGAGAGAATGACATGATGCTCAATGAATCCGCGTCCATACACGAATCGTGCATACCAAAGCTCCGTTTGATCTTCTTGTGCTTGTTTTGCATCTGGTGAAGTTGGATGTGCTTGCTCTCGAGTGATCAGTTGACGAACTCCATTCGCACCGACACCGCGAAAACCATGACGAAAAAACCAGCTTTGTCTTTGTAATTTGGGTTGGAGTTCTGGGGAGATTGCCATATGGTTAGGTTGATGCAAGTGAAAAAGTACAGGCTAATGCGGCGTGGTCACTGACTGTGGTATAGCATGACATTTTTCCAGACGCTAGTCGTTTTGATGGCGTAAAAATATAGTCAATAATCAGACCTGCATTGTGAATTTTGTGCCAAGCTCGATGAATGGGAGTAAGCGTTGTGTGTACATCTTCCGGATATGGAACATGCGGATACGCATTGATGAGACTTTGGCCAATTTCAAGATGCTTGGGAGCATTGAAATCACCAGAAAGAATGTCGAGCTCTTGTTGGGCGATGATGGCATGGAGGTGCGGCAGATATGCTCGCTGTTTTTCATCCGGCAGTCCATCCTTACTCACCGGAAAGTGCGTATTGCCCACTCGAAGACATGTCCCGTTCCAATTGAAATCAACGGTCAGTACTCCATATGCAGGCTCAACCCATTTTTTTGGTCGACGGTACGTTGGCGTTTTTGCAGGTTCTTCTGGGTAGTAGTTCGCTTCCGCGTTGAGAATCGAAGAGCGTACCAGCGTTGCGAGACCAAAGTCACCAGTGTGGCGTATGCGTTGATGCGCATGTTTTGATGCAAAACGAAGCATTGGCAGTGTTGCCCACTGCATATCGAGCATTTGTGCAAGTCTGTAGGCTTGATGTGGGAAAATTTCTTGAGCCAAGATAACGTCTGGCTTGAGGTCACATAATAAGGCATCAATTTCTTTTTTCTGCCGATACCCTTCCATGTTTAACTGAAAAAAAAGAAGCTTGTCTTCTGGCATACGTCCTACACAGTTTCTAGCTCTCCCACGAGCGCACAGTGATCACTCACACCATCAAGAACACGGACATTGCTGGCAGTATACCCTGGTGCAACAAAAAATCCATCAACAACGAATTGAATCCCTGATACTCGGTGGAGATTTTGATCAATGGTGGTTGTGACAGTAGGAGGAATCATGTCCGTAAACACTGTTGCCAAATGATCAAAGATCTCACTTCCTCGTGGAGTGTTGAAATCACCACACAGGAGGGTTGGTTTCACTGCTTCAAGCTCACGCATCAAGTTCCCAAGGTCTGCTTTCTGGAGAGTTGTTACTTCCCCTTTCCATGACCAAGTGAAATGTGTGGTCGCAATTCTGTAGATCTTTCCTCCTACTTCTATATCAATCCACACCAAACCACGTCGGCTTCCTTCCGGACGACTATCCAAAATCGTGGTATCGATGGGCTCACTTTCATAATAAAACGAGCCAGAGTCATGAATAGGGAGTTTTGAAAAGATCACAACACCTTCAGCCCCTTTTTGGGCTTTTCGAAATGGGTTTGGTGCGCTGACCGTACTTAATGGAAGATAGCGATAGGTAGGAGAGAGACGGGTGCAAAAAAGTGGGAGATCCACTTCATAGACTTCTTGCATACACACCACATCAGGGTTTTCTCGCTCAATAAAAGCAAAAACTGTATCAAAATGATTATCTCCTTCAATGTTTACGGAGATGACTTTGATCGACATAGGCGAAGAAAAAATTATTTCAACTTCTCTACTTCTTTGTGGAGGACGTGTTTGCGAAGGATTTTGTCGTACTTCATCAGTTCGAGCTTCCCTTTGCCTTTTTCCTGTTGATTGCGCTTGTTGCGACTTGTGTAGTGGGTAATATGACCACTTTCAGTACTTTTGAGAGCAACTGTTCCTCGTGGTCCTTTTTTTGCTTTTGCCATAAAATCCTTTACATGTTTGCCAAAAAGATATTATACCATGACTTCCTCTAGTGAGTTCTTGGTATATTTTGCTCTTCTCCAAGACCTCCCTTTTCCTTTGTTTAGATTCCGAAAGTTCGGACTCAGGGAGTGACAATTTGGACAAATAAGTCTTAAATTCTCCTCAATGTTATTCTCTGAATTCCCATCGATATGATCAATCTCCAGAGGAACTTTTCCTGTCTTAGGATTTCGTTGATTCCATCCACAACAGCTGCATCTCTCACCGAATTTTTCCTCGAGATAATGCTTTACGTAACTTGAAATCCCTTTTGTGTTTATTCCCTTGTCACCTCGTGCCAGCCCAAGTTTCCACTTAGAAATATACTGATCGTATTGCTCAAGCATTTGACATTTATTTGAGCAGTATTTTCGTTGATCTTTTACAAGTTCTTTGTGACAAATTGGGCAGTTTGTCATAGCTGAGCCCAGAGTGGGAATCGAACCCACGACCTCTTTCTTACCAAGAAAGCGTTCTGCCACTGAACTACCTGGGCGTTTTTACTTTGCAAAAAGCGT
>CAZWYZ010000001.1:17997-40885 GCA_964638785.1 uncultured Pseudomonadales bacterium | reverse complement strand
ATCCAGAGAACTTTCGAAATAAAGTGGTAACGGCGCTGCGCGGACAATTTGGCGGACACAGTACAACGAATTGATGAGATCTGTATGAACTCAAATAGAGAACAATTTCTTCAGTTCACTGAAACAGCAGGAAAAGATACTTTCATTGGATACAACACCTTCGATCTGCCTTCGCCAACCATTATTGGTTCACAGGAGTTTACGTGCAGAACACAGGATGTTGAAGTTATCCAAAAAATGAAGGTTGCTTTGGAGAACGCACAGCAGATTATTGTCATCAATACAGATACAGGTCTTGGTGATGCAGTCATGAGTCTTCGAGCAATATCCACGCTCTCAACGCTCTATCCAGGAAAAGTAGTATCAATTCCGCCTGAACAGATCACAAGTCTGTTGCCGAAAGATCAACAGCACTGGGTCTCAGGTTTTTCCGTTACGAGTCCGGGAACAGTCATTGTCAATCTTGGAATGGAAACACGGCACGCAGTTAATAAATCAAAGCTCGCAGACCGATTACAAGTAACTGAACAAGAAATCCCTGACATTCGGATGTCTATTGCAGGTGATCTCAATTCACTAGTGGATGCTGGCCTGCACTCTTCGATAATTGTGACTACCGACAATGGACCGGCACACGTACTCAATGAGTATCTGACAGACCCTACAATGTCAGAAAACCTCGAAGCTATGCTCCAACTTTTTTCAACACAGTATGTGGGATCCGATCGTTTTGGAATCAGGGGTCTGGGTGCCAAAGGCATTCTGGCTGAGTATAAAACGCTGCAGTAATTCTTTAGACATGCATTGGGAGAATACGAGGGTCCTTGGTGTGGTCACATAACACACCTGTTTCTTTGTTCTGCAATCGACGCATTCGCGTAATATCTTGAATGAACGTAATCATCCAATCGGTATAGTAGACTCCGAGCATATACACCATTGGTGCAGCAATAAGTACTTCTTGGAGAACTGCAAGTTCTGCATCCTTTCTATACAACCTCATTAGTCCACCTTCCAAGAATTCCGCTCTATATCCATCTTGATATTCAAGTACAGCAGCGACTCTCGACGTTGCAATTCCATGATGACAGACTGTAATTGTATGAAGTTCTCCGGAATCAACGGCAACACGAAGCTGTGCAATTGATAAACCATATTGAGACGGAAAGTGCTCAAGCGTACTCATTGTGCTACTTTGTATCTAGATATCGACAGCTTTAGATCGGACACACATCTAATGATGGTTCAAGCCAGGCCCGATTATCTTTTGACAGCAATGTTTCTGCTGAGAGGGGTCCCCAACTCTTTTGTTCATATGGTGTTGGCACCTGTCGCATCGCGGATAGTGTATCAGTAAATTTCCATTGTGCGAGAACTTCAACAGCATCATTAAAAAATGTTTGATCACCATTGATCACATCTGCTATCAGACGTTCATAGGCATCAGGTAAATCATTGCCACGCTGTTTGTAGCAAAACTGCATGAACTGTGGCTCAAGTTTTTGGTCATGTCCTGGGACTTTCGAGAGGAAACGTAATACGATTCCTTCGTTTGGTTGGATTCGAAATGTCAAAATGTTTGGCTCATTGCCACTGTCCAAATGTGCAAATAATCGGTTAACTGGATTTTTAAAGACGAGTGAGATCTCTGTACACGTTTCCTTCATGTTTTTCCCGGCACGGACGTAGATGGGAACTCCGTCCCACCGCTCATTTTCGATATGTGTTTGAAAAGCAAAAAAAGTATCTTGGGTCGAGTCCTTCGTCACAAACTCTTCGCCGGTGTACCCATCATACTGTCCAAAGACAATATGCTCTGTTTCTGGAACAAGCTTTTCTAACACTTTCACGCGTTCACGAGTAACCGCTTCATTACTAAACTCACTTGGTGCATCCATGGTCACTGCAGTTAACATCTGTAAACTATGATTTTGCCCCACATCTTTCAGCATTCCAACACTATCAAAGTACACACCGCGACGCCCAATACCATAATCTTCTGTCGCAGTAATCTGAATATGATCGACAAATTCCTTGTTAAAGAGATGTTCTAATAACCCATTTCCGAATCGAAAAGTCAGAATATTCTGGAGTGTATCTTTCCCTAAATAATGGTCAAGGCGATACACTTGTGATTCTTGAAAGTAACGTGAAACTTGTTCATTGAGTCGCTTCGCTGACTCCAAATCAACCCCAATAGGCTTTTCAAGCATCAGTCTGGTGAATCCAGATTCTTGCGAATTTAGTTTCGCTTTTTGCAAGTTCTCGAAAATCGATTCATACAGTTGCGGATACGTAGCTAGGTAGAAAATCTTATTTGTGATTTGGTGGGTGTGGAGTGTATGAGCGATTGTTTCATACAAGGTTGGTTCTGAAAAATCCCCAGAGATATAGGAGAGACACTCACACATTTCTTTCCAAACAGAATCTTTGATTGCATGGGTATGATGACGATTGGGAAGATGTAGGATATCCCAAACATAGGAGCGAAACTGATCAGGATCCATTCCTTTCCGAGCAACCCCAATGATTTGACTCCCTTTGGGAATGCGGCCAGCTTCAAAAAGATCGTAGAGTGCTGGAATGACTTTAATCTGCGCTAAGTTCCCAGTGACACCAAATAAAAAAAAGGAAAAAGGATTCGCCATAGGTAAGAATCAGTGTACCATGAGATTCCTGATTTTAGGCTGATTTGTTGTGCGCACAATCACACTATTTCTTCGGGTGTGTGAGTTCATCTACCAGCTCATCATTTTCTTCGCTGACGTGCTCAGTAATCTCTTGTGCAAGCTCGTCTGTCTCTTCCGTCACATGTTCTGAGATCTCACGAACCACATCATCAGTCTCTTGTGCAATCACTTTAATGACAGCTTGATGCGTTTCCTTCACTGTTTGTCGAATCTCTTCGACAACTTCATCGAGCCGTGCAGATTGTTTATTCACCGAACGCTGAATAAAGATGGACATGTAGATTGCTTCCAGCGAAACCGCTGTCGTTAAAACCAAGAGAATGGTATCGAGTGGCCAGCCAAAAATGACCGGCACAAAGATACACACAAAGAGTGTGGTATGCAAAATAATGGAGATTGTGGAACCCATGACACGCGTGATTGCATCAGAGATTTCATCGAAGGCACGAGTAGCTGACATGACCTCTTATTGTATCCTACTATCTGAAAATTTAGTACAATAACAGATCAGTCTATGTATCTTTCAAACATCACTATTCATCGAATCATCCTTTCCACGTGGATCGTATGTACACTTGGGTTTATTCTTCTGACTGGATTGGTGATCAAAGATAGACTTCGTACCGCTGACTTTGCCTTAACAGTAAAGTTACAGGATAAAATTCCCAAGAAGGTCGATGACAATCTGGTGCATCTCATTGACCTTGGGAGCATGGAAGTACAAACCATCCTCATTGCTCTCGCGCTCTTTTTTGCGCCGGTATCAAAGAAGGTAAAAGGTGTCATTGCAATCGCATATATTGTTGGACTTGCGATAACTCTGCTTGGAAAATCCTTTCTTCCTCAACCTGCTCCCGCATTCTCACTTCAACGTGGTGCAGCTGGGTTTGCATTTCCATCCTCACATGTCCAAGTGGCAGCATCCTATCCCTCAGGACACACCTATCGAGTTATCTTCCTCTCATCACTTATTCTGGGAAGTGCGCTCGTTGCAGTCCGTCGAAGGGCAATTCTGCTGGTACTCAGTCTTCTCTCCATTGGGTTTTCGACGCTTGTACTCATGGGGCTAGTTCTCCTTGGGAAACACTGGGTGAGCGATATTATCGGTGGCCTCTTTCTTGCGACAGGATTAGTATCCGCAAGCCTTCTTCTCCATACATCCCATAGTAAATGATTTTATGCCCTCTATGCGGTATACTATGCCCGAGCGAGAACAATGCGTTTTTGCTCCTCGCATGGGAGTATTCCATGTTTCGATCTTTTCAGCGTAAGAAAGTGGTGACACGGTGACCATGCACATGCGAATCAGTATCGTTCGATGGGGTCTTTGCGTGATTGGCTGCATTATCATCTCTGCGATTGGGCTTGTCCTTGCAGAGAATCTCGGTATATCACAGAGGGACGCGGTCGTATTTCCAGTAGTGGTTGCTGCGGTTGCATGGACAACTGCAAAAATGGCTAGTACAGCAGACCCTGCACAGTCAGTTCTCGACTTGGTGATTCTGTCGGTCTGTTTGTTGATAGTCGTCGTGGGGGTCGTCGTCCTTGCACTTTTGTGCATTGTGATGATGGTCATTCACCTTTCCCTAGCAACCCCGGTTTATTTCATACTCCTCATTGCGGAGTGGATATTGATCAGTTTCTATATCTAAGGAAGAAGGTAGGGAAATGCCTCTGATATTTTGGCTCACGGTTAGTTTGTTAACAGTGGGTGGATTCCTGTTCACCCCAGAAATTGGGCTTGGCACAATCGTTCCGACGATAGCGCCAAGTGTTTTGACAGTTGCTGGATACTTCATTACGAGCAGGTTCAAGGTGATGAAGTATGTTCACTTTGGCGGAAGGATTGAACAGATTGTGCTGCTGACATTCGTGATCGTCAACATCATCTGTTTCTGTCTTTTTGTTCTTGATGATCTGCCACTCATCGGCCGGACCTACATCTCAGTGCTCTGCGTGCATTTTTTGGGAGTGTCTATCACCAGTTCGTAGAATCGTGCGTATCGCTGCGCACACACCATTTGCCGCCTACAGTTTTAAAAAACTTGGGCGGCATTTTCACATCGCCACTTCATCCTGTATGCTGTCCATTCATGAAAGATATTACGCTCTCTCCACAGTTTGTGGCAATCATCGATGAACTTGAAAATGGATCAGGTCATCTCTTCATTACGGGTAAGGCGGGGACCGGAAAATCCACGCTCTTACAACATTTTCGGCTTCACACGAAAATTCCACTAGTCGTTCTCGCACCAACTGGAGTCGCAGCGGTTCATATAGGTGGTGAGACCATTCACTCATTCTTTCGATTCGCTCCTAATGTCACGAAAAAAGAAGCCCGTTCAGACGCACACTTTACCGAAGACCGAGAGTTATATCGAAAACTCGACATGATAATCATTGATGAGATCTCAATGGTTCGTTCCGATTTGCTTGATTGTGTTGATGCCTTTTTACGCATCGTCCGCGATGATGATCGTGCATTTGGAGGAGTGCGTTTGATCTTTTTTGGTGACTTATATCAACTTCCACCTGTCGTCACGAGCAGTGAGTACATGACGTTTCGTACGCTCTATCCAAGTGAGTGGTTCTTTGACTCGCAGGTCATGCAGCAGATCATCCAAGGCGATACAGATTCTTTTGAACTGATTGAACTGACCACCATCTATCGCCAACAAGATCAAGATTTTATTGATCTGCTTGCTGCCATCCGAATGAAGACAGTGGAAGACTCACATTTACAAAAACTCAATCAGCGCGTTGGTGAGGATACAGCAAACAAAGAAGCGATCACACTCACTGGAAGACGGGACACGGCTGCGCAAATCAACCAGGCCCACTTGGCCACACTTCGAGGAAAAGAACACATCTGTGATGGAACTCAGAGTGGGACATTTCCCAATGGACACCTCCCAACAATTAACCAGCTGGTATTAAAAACTGGTGCACGTGTGATGTTTGTTGCCAATGATTCTGAAGGGCGCTATGTGAATGGCACACTTGGCACCATTCTGAAATTAAAGCCAAAGAGCGTGATGGTCCGGATTGATGAGGGGGGAGTGGAAGAGATCGATCCACATACTTGGGAGCTAACCCACACAGTATTATCTGCATCACAAGAACTCGAGAAGAAAAAGCTGGGTGAGTTCACCCAGCTTCCGTTGATGCTTGCCTGGGCAGTCACCATTCATAAGGCACAAGGAAAAACATTTGAGCTTGTCGTCATTAATCTAGAGAAAGGCGCGTTCGCCCACGGTCAAGTGTATGTTGCACTCTCACGTAGTACCACTCTAGGCGGAATTACACTCACGCATCCGGTAACTCACAATGATATAAAAATGAACTGGCGAGTGGGTCAATTCTTAACTGCCTACGCGATGAAACTATCCAATCATCTCCAATCACGTGAAGAAAAATACCAACGACTTGAAGATGCCATAGAGATGGGAACAGCAATAACCATCACATACCTTAAAAAGATTGGTGATGAGTCGGTACAAATAGTACGGCCCGTAAAAGTAGGGCAGATGACTCACCAAGGGAAACCATTCATTGGTTTAGTTGCCTCATCAGAGTCAGGAAAAGTTCTCACGTTTAATGCCGATCGCATTCTCAAAATTCAGTAATGTTGTGATTCACATCACTTGTGCATCCCATAATTAGTAGTATAATTCCACCTTATGACCAAATCACACGCAATCGTCTCCGTATCCGCACTCGCCATTGCAGCAGTTGTCACTGTTCAGCTTCAACGCTCTTCACTGATCGCATTTGCAGTCAACGGACCGATCACTGGACCAATTACTGGACCAGTGCTTCCTCCAATTACAGGACCTGTTCTCCCACCAATTACCGGGCCAGTTGGAACTCCTACCCCAACACCAACAGCAACTCCAGTTGCCACACCAACACCAAGACCAACACATACGCCACGTCCAACTGCTACTCCAAAGCCAACGCACAAGCCAAAGCCAACAAGTACACCAAAACCAACAGCGACACCGAGACCAACTCCTGCTCCAACCCCAAAACCAGCTCCACATGAAGAGCGTCCAAAGTTCCGACAAGTGATTGAGCGATGGATTCAGACATGTCGCAACTGGTTCTCACATTTTTCTCGCCGATAAAAGGGTCACAAATCTGCTAGTCTAGAATTGTATGGAACGTGTTTCTTTACTCTTTCTGTTTGGACTTGCCTTTGTCGTGCTTCCATTTGGCTCATCTTGGCATGAAATCCCTAAGGCGTTGCTCTCATTGATCTCTATTGCTTGTCTCTCGATAGTTTTTTTCTGGCAGGGGATGCAATGGAAGAAAGTATATCTTCTCTTTGCCGGACTCTTCCTTGTCTCAACAGTCGGACTGTTATCCAACTGGACACCTACAACTTTTTTTGGCAATCCTTTTCGCTTGCAGGGAGTTTTGACTCTGTGGTCACTGATTTTCTGGAGCATTCTAAGCAGTCAAACTGGTGAATCAAAAAGTCGAACGCCGCTAACAATACTTGCACTACTTTTAACTACCTTCATTGCCATTATTGGTCGGACCGATGCAAGTGGACGAGCAGTTGGGAGTGTTGGAGAAGCCAACTCACTGGGAGCTTTTGCTGTCTTTCTCGTTCCACTGACACAAACGCCACTCGCTTTCATTCCAGGAATGTTGACCGTGCTGCTTTCTGGTTCACGATCTGCTGCTATAGGATTCGTAGCGCAAGTGGCCATTCTTTTCGGGTCAAAACGATTCGCGCTCAAATCAGTGATTCCTTTAGTGAGCATCCTCCATCTCTGTACACTCCTATTCCCATTGCTCACACCGAAAAGTGTCTTTGAGGATCGTGGGGATATTTGGAGAACAGCCATACAGGCAGGATTAGAGAAGCCTCTGTTTGGGTGGGGTATCGGGAATATTGAGATTGGACTCCGCCATGCTGCTGAAACGGAACAAACATTCATCCGCTATCAATATGTGGATAGCAGTCATAACATCTTTTTGGACTGGTGGGTCCAAGGAGGGATCATAGGACTCACACTTTTTTCTGCACTCATCGTCACATCAATACGTGGCCTCATCCGACAAAAAAATACAATCCTGCTTTCGAGCTTTTTCGGAATTCTTGCAGTCATGCTCTTTAATCCTGTCAGTATCTCTATTCTGGTCCCATTTTGGTGGATTGTCGGCAAAGGTTTTTCATCAAACACTGCCGTGATAGAATCAAAAGCCTATGGAACGACCAATAAAAGGAAACGATCTCAGTATCGTCCCGACAGAACAAGTAAGTGATGCAGAGCGTGCGAAGGAACAAGCGGAACTTCAACAAGTGTTGGAGCAGCGTCGCAACGAACGAGAAGAGAAGGCAGAGCGTGATCGGTACTGGCGTGAACGAAAGAAAAAGCCGTTCAAGCCAGGAAGTAAACGAGTATGAAACCAAAAATTGAACTTGAGCCAGGCGCAGTGCTCTATCACAAAACCCCTGATGAGGCATTTAAAGGTTTCGAATCAGAACGAAGCAATATTGTCTATTTTGCAACACGTCCAAGTGCTATACGCGACTATAACGAACATCTCCATACTTTTGAAGTGACTGATACACTTGGCACACCAAAAGAGTACGGAAGTAATACTGGTTGGGGATACACAAAAAGTCCTGACGGATCTGGATACTGGATTAGTATGCCTGCATCGATGGCAGCCGATGCACTCTCCATGCGTGAATAAAAAAAAACCTGGTCAGCTGCTTGAGGGCAACTTAACCAGGCTAAAAACAGTTCTGAATTGAATCGGTGAATGATCACGAAGCCCGTTCTAGGCGACACGTTCATCCAAACACACTACTCAGTTGTCTTTTTGTACGAACCTGATTTTATTGTTCGAATCCATTGACTATATTCGCATCGGTTGGCGCATATCCCACCCAGTCAATGAGCTGCTTGGGCCGTTGCCATACTTCGCAATTGGCCTCCACAAGCAACCGAGCAAGGATGTCTGGGCTGTTGCAGGCATAGCGACTAATGGAGCTTTTCAGTGCCGAGTGGACTCCATACTGACCACCCATTTCCATCTGTGCCCACATCTCGCCGTAGAGGATTGGCCGTACCAACTCATAGTTGATGATCACGGCCCGAAGTTGAAGGAGCCGTGCTCCCCCATCTATCGTCAACATACCGCGAGCAAACTGCAAAGAGTTATCCGTGAATCGTCCATCGTCCCGGGTGTATCCACCATTTCGCGCTTCAGCTGAGGACATTGGATTGGTTGGTCTATCCAACCCGCTGGCTAAGTCATACAACAGTTGTTGACGTGCAGCACGTACCTGTGATAAATCAGTCAAACTGACTTTCCACAGACGGAGGTAGGATAAATATTTCAATGCCAATACTGCCGACAGTATGCTTCCAGTACGAAAATCCGCAACATGCTCACTCATCAATCTAGTCATGACAATCACTCCTTTGTAAACGAAAAGTGTACAGAATTGAGACAGTGACCAATCCAGCTCCAATGGAGGGCCAAAAATCAGATAAGTAAAAGAGCAAAACAATCAAAACGACTGTTTAAGCAAGCCTATAGTATACACCCTCTAGTCGTTTGCTGTGCTTGTCGGTGATGCGAATCACATCCATTCGACAAAAAGAGGTTATACTATAGGACTTATGACTGAGCACCCAAAAACATGCATGCAAGAGAAGTTTCCGGAGTATCAAACTCCATGCTTTCACGCTGCTGGTGGTCGCTGTGAAGAAATCGACTGTTATGTGGCCGGGGTTATCCGCACAATGACTCAAAGCTCTGGTGAGAAAGTGAAGCGTTCTGAGCTTCATGATCTCTTTCATTGTTTCTGTATTCAAAGCAATATGGGCTTTGATCAACGAGGCTTCTTGCGTCGAGTGAATGCTCGTATTGAGCGTGGCGAGCTGTAAAGAGTACACTTGTGCTAAAATAACTCCTCACGATATTCTTTTTCCCCTGGAAAATATATGGCTGGAAACGACACAATTGTTCGTTTTGCGAACGTTACCCATCGCTTTGAGTTCAACAAGATCATCCTCGACGAGGTGAGTTTTTCTATGCGTGAAAATATGAAGATCGCACTGATGGGCCAAAACGGAGCCGGGAAGTCAACAATCTTCAAACTTATGACTCGTGAGATTAAGCCAGAGTCTGGTGAGATTTCAATCGATAAGAGCATGACAGTTGCCATCGCAAAACAAGTTATGGCAATCGATGATCTGCCTTTGACTATCGAAGCATATTTTCAAAAGTACTCAGGCCTCAAAGATTCACCACTCAAACGCGCCGTTGTCTCTGTCTTGGAAGTGGTGAACCTCCACGCACCACTTGATAAACACATTAAAGATTTCTCTGGAGGGCAACAAGCAAGACTTTTGCTAGCGGCAGCGCTCATTCAAAATCCAGATTTATTGCTTCTTGATGAACCGACGAATAATCTTGATCCTGCGGGAATTGATCACCTACTTCAGTTTTTGGTGATGTATGAAAAGTCGGTGTTGATTATTTCCCACGACGCAGAGTTTTTGAACACATTTACTGAAGGTGTGTTGTATGTCGATGCATTCACACATAAAGTTGAGCAGTATGTTGGTAACTACTTTGATGTGGTAGAACAAATTGCTGCTCGTATAGAGAAAGAAAATCGCCAGAACGCGCGCCTCACAAAAGAGGCAATTGAGAACAAGGAAAAAGCAAACTACTTTGCACACAAAGGGGGACGACTGCGAAATGTAGCCAAGAAAATGCGTGAGAAAGCAGAGGAACTTGAAGAGAATATGGTGGATGTCAGGAGAGAAGATAAAACCATTCGTCCATTTCAAATTCCTGCCCAAGAAGATCTCATTGGCCCAGTACTCACAATTGACTCGTTCACGATCATTCACAATCACAAAGAGATCACCAAACAAACGCAAGTAAAGCTTGGGAAGCAGGAACATCTGTTGATTGCCGGTCCAAATGGAATTGGAAAGAGCACTTTGATTGAATCCATCGCAACAGGCAATGCCAAAGGAGCTTCCATTCAACCTGGAGTTCGCGTCGGTTATTACCGTCAAGATTTCTCAACGTTGCGCTTTGAAGATTCCATTTATGAATCACTGGTTGAAGCGCTTGAATCAGCAGGCCAACCTGTGCACGAACAACATTTGCGATCTGTTGCTGCTGGATTTTTACTCACTGGAGATATTCTCAAAACACGTATCGGCTATGTCTCGGAAGGGCAAAAAGGATTAGTCTCATTTGCACGTCTGTGTCTTCAAAAGCCAGGACTGCTCATCTTAGATGAGCCAACAAATCATATTAACTTTCGCCACATTCCAGTGATTGCACGGGCGCTGCATGAGTATCGAGGCGCAATGATTCTTGTGTCACACGTTCCTGATTTTGTGTCGCAGATACGCATTGATCGAGTCCTAGACTTGCAAAAGTAGAACAACAACAAAAAAGCCACCCCGAAGCAAAACTTCAGGGTGGCCCCTAAAACAATCTCACTCACTTTACACTTGTGGTGTCAGTTGATCTACTGGCTCTAAGCCACTCAGCTTGCGCACGTCATTGAGTATCTTCAGTGCTTCATCACCGACAATTTCAACGAATGAAATCTTCACTTTCGTGCCTCTTTCTCTAAACATGTAGAATACATTTTTCTTGTCTGCAGCATCGTCTGCCAAGAGATGTCCACCTCGTTTTGATCGCTCGTCTGCCTCACTAGCACGGCGTGCATCAAAGTATGCATCAATTGAATCCCTGACTTTCTCAGAATCAGTGATATCAACAATTTCTTCAAACTGCGAAATTTCTTCTCGCACCGGTACATACTCAGCTTGCGCTCTTTGTGGTCTTGCTTCTGCCATACTTAATCTCCTTAGATAAGATACTAAATGGAGCCTAGCACTTTGACCCATAATTGCAGTGATCCGTCGCACACGGATAAAACTAGGCATACACAGTGTTTTTAGGTATAATGAAGAGTTCATGACTGATCTGCCAATACCTCTAGATGACCACGAGGAAATGGAACTTCCAGCGGGTGCTTCTCACACACAACGTAATCGTTGGTGGCTGATTGGTGGACTCATTGCAGTTTGTCTTGCGATAGGAATACGACGCTACATCATTGCAAATGGCACTCCAAGTACATTCTTTGCGCAGCCAGGATCAACGCAATCTCAATCACCGACACCGACCCCCACTCCAGCACCAGAACCTGGTCTAACAGTCCTACTGATGGGAAGAGGTGGCGCAGGCCATGATGGTGGAGCATTGGCTGATACGATCGTCCTTGCGCGAATCCTTGAAACTCAAAAGCGAATCATTCTCCTCTCACTCCCGCGTGACCTCTGGGTTAATATTCCATATAAAGGAACAGATGGAGTGATGGGAAAAATTAATGGGAGCTATGCAATCGGTGTTGATACAAGAAATTATACCGATAAAGCCGAACAGTACACGGGGCCATACGGAGGTGGGACACTTGCGAAAGATGTGGTGAGTACTGTCACCGGACTTCCGATCGATAAGTACATCACTGTCGATTTTTCTGGCTTTGAGCAGGCAGTGGATACATTAGGTGGAATTGATGTGAGTGTTGATCGAGCATTCACTGATTATGAGTATCCAATCTCTGGCAGAGAATCTCTTGACTGTACAACGTATCAATCACAGGCAAGTCCCAGTGGAGTTCTTTCTGAAGCTGATTTAATCAGTCAAGGGAAACTGGATGTAAACACTTTACCTGAACTTCCCAAACAGTATCCTTGTCGCTATGAACTCCTCCAATTTAAGACTGGTAAACAGCGCATGGATGGAAAAACGGCATTAAAATATGTCCGTTCACGTCACTCTGCAGAAGATGGGAATGATTTCTCACGTTCAAGACGACAAAAACTTGCTCTTCAAGCAGTTTCAGATAAGCTATTTTCAATCGGAGCCGTCACAAAGATTCCGTCCTTTTTTACCACACTGCGATCACACATTGATACTGATCTTTCAACAGCAGATATCGTCGGATTGCTCCCAAAAGCCCAAGAGTATCGTGGATACACGATCACCAGCCTCACATTATCAACTGACAATTATTTAGGACAAGGATACACAAAAGACTTGCAGTTTCAGCTGTTCCCACTCACAGGGGTTGCTAATTATGACCCCATCAAACAGTGGATCTCTCGAACAATAAATTCTGCAGAAAAAAATAAATATCCTGTCATTGAAATACAAGGGAATTGGAAAAATGCATCAGCCTCCGCATCACTCAAGGAAACGCTCATTCAAGCTGGTTTCCCTACACGTGCTGGACAACTGGTGATGCAGAACGCAACGACATCAGCAACGTTGATTCTGCACAGTGAGAGCATTGATACGGAAACACTCAAAAAGGTCAAAGAAATTGCACAGGTTCAGGATTCCTTTACTGTGGTTAAAAGTGCATCAGGTTCAGCGGTGACGTCAGATATTAAAATTCTACTACCGTAAGGGCTATTTCCTTTCTTTTCCTCATATAGTATGCTGTGTGATACCTTAGACTGAAAAATGAATATGGACTCAAAAAACCGAGAAAACTGGGTGATGATCGAGCCAGAAGTATCTTCGACAGGCTTCCTGATTGCTCGCGAAGGCGGAAAAGAGCAAAGAGATATCGTTCTCGAGAGATTACAATCAGTCGATGATGTTGTTCAAGCCATTCGAGATGCAAAGATTAGCCCTGACAGCACGTTCGTACTCAATCAACTGACAATCAGTAATCCAAGTGCCTGGCTTGAAGCAATCGAGAAACTCACACAAGCACAAGTCCCAACTGACCATATCATTTTGTATTCAAATGACACTGATATTCCGATGGATTCGTCCTTGAATGAAACTGGAATTCATATTGTGAGACACCTTCCTAATGGGGAGCTGCGAGACGTTTCGGATATGATGGCTAAACGTAGCAAAAATCGGGACTAGCTTTATGCCTGATACAGAGAGGTCTCTATCTGATCGATCGGACAAGTCCATTGTCAGTGAGTCTTCTGAGCTCCAACCAAGTGTCTTCCTCTTTGATCACTTTAGTGCAACGCTTGAAGAGCAAAAAGAAAAGTTACAGCCACTAGTGCAGAAGTTTTTTCAAGAGCACACGCATTTTGAATCGGGCCCAGATCTTGATCTAGAGATCGTTGATTTTATCAATAGCTTAGTTGGAGAAAAGTTTACCCTTACCTATAGACCGTCAGATCAACGTGAACGCATCAGCTTTCCACCAGAGTCCCAAGTCGATTGGTTAACACCACGAACGTATGAGATTGTTCGTGATCTCTGTGTTGGACTGATTACCTATCACAATCTTCCTATCATCACAGATAATTTGAATGAGAAATACCAGGACAATGCTCAAGCAGAAGAGTCAGTGCACCATTTTCGCATGCCACATTCTGAACGACGCGCAAATAAACAAACACTTAGTGTCTTGCTTGGCCCCATCTTCCGCCAGCTCGTCGATGACTCAAAGCTTCGCAACCAAAACTTCTTCTTTATGAATATTATGGCCGAGTCCATTCCGCGACGAATTGCAAAGGAAGGGAACTCAGAAAAAGCACATGCACTTGCATCACTTTTTGAGTCCTATCCACAAATGTTCAGCACGGACTACAACGGGCAGATCTATGAACTCAAAGATGACTATAAAAATTGGCCACCCGGAGCGCAACTGCGTTTAGCAGAAACAGTAAATGCGCGAATTGAAGAATTTGTTTCCAAAATTGAAAGACTTTTTGAATCACCACCCCAAATTACTTATGCACCACAAGAAAAGAGAAGTTAATGGTCATCGTTTTCTATCCACTCAAGTATTGGTTCCATGTAGTAGTTCTTCCAACCCACTTCTACCTCTTCATACTCAGATTCAGGGACATTGCTGTGTGAAAGATCAATCACAGTTTCTTTCCCATCAACTGTAATGGTGAATGTCACTGTTGATGCGCCAAGACTTTCATCCCAGGCATACCACTCCTGCACAAGTTTTTTTCCTTCAACAACTTCGGTATTCCGTCCATGTATCTCGCCATCCCATAAAGAGAAGGACTCCAGCTTGTTCGACATGCGTGCGGGCCCACCACCCCACGACTCAATTGTCTTGGGATTTACCAGTGCATCCCAAACTTTCTCTATAGGAGCATCGGTGTGATACGTCTGATGAATAGCTGAATTTTTTGGAAGCATAGTGGTATTGTAGCGTACAATACCACTCATCATGAAACACGAGACGCTCTTAGAGATTTACGATCCAAAAAAAAACCTTGGAAACTGGCAAGAACGCTATCCTGAGATATCGAAAATACAGATCGAGCAGGCGCTGCGCGAAGTTTCTGCCTTTGTGCAAAGCAGTACGATCCCTCCATCTGCACGTGACACCGAACGACTATTCGGGCTCAAAATGGGTCAGCTCCTTCTCGAGCGACGCATGATTATCAAGAAACTACGAAAACACAGCACCCTCAAAACGTATGTGCGAAATTACCCTGACATTCCAAAAAAAGAACTAAAAGATGTCTTATATTCAGTTTCTAAGGAGATTGAAGAAGGAACTGGATTTTACATCTCGAGTTCAACTGGTTTTTCTCTTCTTAATCGTCGTCTTGCCGATCTTAACTCCCATTATGTAAAGATTAAAGAAGCCAGTAGTGCACTTCCAGAATCACAGACTCACCTTGAAAAACCAACAACGATGCTTTTTCTTTCAATTTTTGCACAAGAGTATTTTCGCAAACTTTGGTTTCTTGGACCCGCTGGCGCTGCTGCATTCTGCAACCTATCAGGAATCGTCATCGCGAATGCAAACACGTCACGGGCAGTAGAGGCAATGCGTGATCCGTGGATAGTTATTGATGCGTTGTTAGCATTTGCACTGATCGCAGGTGCTGTCCATGCAAAGAAGAGAACTTCCGAAATTTTTTCCGAAAAAACCATTGGCAAGAAAGTACATCAGTAGATTTGATATACTCTGCGGATGGCCAGACTTGAAAATCGACACCGAATACGCCCAGATCAAAAAAGAGGCGCTGATATTGAACAAAAACCTCCAAGTACTCTGGACATCCCCCTCACAGCACTGGAAGTCAAGATTCTTGAATGTACTTGTGCGGGAGAGGAGCCGACACTTGCACATCGTATCATTGCAAAAAGCATCGTCCATGCGGTGAAAAAATATATCCTTAAGAATCAACCAGCAAACGAACAACTGTATATTTCAAGAAAAATTGCCCTCGAAATAGTAGCGACAACCGACTATAAAAAGACACCCATCAGTAAAGTTGGTCAGGAGTGGTATCCGATACTCTACCGCGCGATCGAAGAGCTTACTTCTTCTCCCCCCATTGCCAGCGAGGTGACTCGCCAGTCGCGTACGTAATACCCAATAAAAGTACTACTGCGATAACTGTTCCTCCGATAGACTGAAGCGCTGATGTCGTTTGAAATGACTGCCACACTAAAAAGAGAACAAAGACTGCCATCACAAGCCACCCTTGCCAAGTGCATGGTGTCCATCCCCACCCATATGTTTTCCGCTTAAACCAAATGCTCTTCATACTTATTCCTCAGCTTGGGTAAAATGTGGAGCTATCCCAACACCAGATAACGTCTGATTTTTAATGTAGGTTGTAACACAACGAGCAACACATGCCTCAATCGCTGCGATTCGCTCCTTTTTATCTTCAGGAAGTGTGGGAAGACAGTCGCTTGTCCCAAAACGACACTTCTCTCGAGGGATTCGATGCGGACACTGTCGCCATCCTTTGTGTTCTGTAGACATACTTACAAAATAATACTTTCATCTTCCATATGTGTTTCAATAAAAATGTAGTTATCTTTTCCCATCTTTTCATCGACACCAATGTATTCTGCTTCACCACGCAGTACTTTCTCCATCTGTTCACAGTATCGACATCCTCCCGTCTTGCACTCAAGCTTATTCAGTTTGCGTGCCAATGATATTTGCTTTCCCATCTTTAATACGGCTTCACTACTTGTTTCTAAGTCAGGCAACTCTTTCTCCTGCAAATCATCCGAGAACTCTAGATACCAGTAGCTGGCCTTTGTAGTTTTTCGCTTCTGTGTGTTTGCGACCAGGAGTGTGTAAATGGGAAGTTGTAGTGATTCTGGATCTTCCTCTGACTTACTGCTCTTAAAATCAATAATATGCACTGAGTCTGTTGCTTCTAAGTATTCAAGCCAGTCTACCTTCCCACATAAGATCAAGTTTTCTTCCTCACTTAAAAAATAAAAAGGAAGTTCTTGCCCAAGCTTCACTGCCTTATTTCGCAGTGGTCCTGCATTATTGAGTACTCTACGTATCATTGCTTCACCGCGCTCTTTATATCGAAACTCCACCTCAGGACTTTGGAATCCACCTTTTTTGCCTGTATAGCGTTGCCACACAGACTCGAATCGCTCCAACAAATCAACATTAAAACGCGTCGCAGTTGGCAAACCAGAAATTTGATCGAGTGTGTCATGCACAGCCATTCCTAATGAGAGCGATGGGGAAACGACCTGCATCTTTCGTTTTGTCTTTGGATCCTTGTACATATTCCGTAAATAGTACAAACGAGGACATTTTTTAAAATCCGCAATTGAGGAGTGCGAGAGCCAGACGGCAGAATATTTATCAGCGGGCATAGTGTCAGTATATACTACATCAAAATAGATGTAAGGAAAGTTTAGAATGTATTCTGCAAACATCTACCCACAGGCAAGATGTTAAGATTGTATACTTTAGTGTATGAAAAAGACTTTTACAAACGCTCAGGTTGCAACCCTCCTTACGAACGTCGCTGCAGTCCTTTCTTTAAATGGAGAGAATTTCTTTCGTATTAAAGCCTTTCAAAATGCAGCAAGCAGTATTGAAGGATACCCAGTCCAGATTATGGATGTCTGGAAAGAAGGAAAACTTGATGAGATCCCAGGAATTGGAAAAGCGCTCAAGAACGATATTTCCGAGTTGTTTACTGAAGGGAAGGTAGAGTACTTTGATGAACTCATGAGTACAGTTCCAGCAGGCCTTTTTGCACTGATGGACATCCCAGGAATAGGACCGAAGAACGGGCTCAAACTTGCAACTTTTTTTAAACTAACAAAAGCATCAACTGCAGTCAAAGAGTTATATGCCCGTGCAGAGGCAGGTGAGATCAGTGAGCTTGATGGCTTCACCCCAGTTGGAGAGAAACGAATCATGGAAGCGATCAAAGCAATGCGTGATAAACCAGAAGAACGACTTCCACTTCCTGATGCACTTTCAATTGCTGCGCAAGTCATTGAGTATCTTCAAAAAGATGGCAATGTGCTAAAAGCTGAAGTACTTGGAAGCTTGCGTCGTCGGAATCCAACAACTGGTGATGTTGATATTGCCGTTGCAACACACCACACACAAGAAATATTTGAACGAATCAAACAGTTTCCCAGTCAAAAACGAATAATAGGCAGTGGCGAAAAGTCTTTAGCATTCGTTCATTCTTCAGGCTGGCAAGTGGATGTCAAAACCGTCGATCCTGAAAGCTGGGGATCCATGCTTCAACACTTCACCGGAAGTAAACTACACAATGTGCATCTACGTACCGATGCGCTCAAAAAAGGATTATCACTCAACGAGTTTGGTATTGAGTTTGAAGGAAAGCGAGAAACATTTGATAGCGAAGAGAAGTTTTATACGCGTCTAGGTCTCCAATGGGTACCACCGGAACTGCGTGAAGACAGTGGGGAAATTGAACTCGCCCGGAAGAACGCACTCCCAAAACTGATCGAACTTTCTGATCTCAAAGGTGATTTTCATATCCACACTAATTTTCCGTTTCCAACCTCTCACGATTTAGGAGAAAGTAGTGTTGATGATATTTTGACGACAGCCAAAGAGCTTGGGTATACATCACTTGGCTTTTCTGACCATAACCCAAAACGAGCAGGATTATCTGCACAGGAACGTGTTGCTATTATCAAAGAGCGCAATGACCATATTCGTGAAACAGTGGATCGCTTTTTTAAAGGGAAGACTCCATCAATTCAAGTCTCCTGCGGCATGGAAGTTGATATTCTCCCAGATGGAACGATGGCACTGGAAGATGAAGCGATGCAGGAACTTGATTATGTCATCGCATCTGTTCATTCTTCTTTTACACAAGATCGAAAAACTGCAACTGCACGTGTGATCAAAGCTATTACCCATCCACTCATCACGATCATGGGTCATCCTTCTGGCCAGCTGATCCAATCACGAGCTGGAATCGATGTGGACTGGGATGAAGTTTTTGCTGCAGCAAAAGAACATGGAAAAATTATGGAGATCAATGCAACGCCGAGTCGAACAGATCTTTCATCACATTTAATCAAACGCGCACTGGATATGGGTGTGAAACTGATGATCAATACCGATGCTCATCAGGCATCAGGTTTGTATCAAATGCAGTATGGCGTATGGAATGCCCGTCGAGGATGGGCGAGTGCACAAGCTATCGAAAATACAAAAACTCTGCGCTTCTCGCGCTAAACTATGCGACCATACCGACTCTTCTCCGTGCAGCCAGTGATCTTAGGTGGATCACTAATTCTCGCGCACGCGCTTGCTCTACTCATTTGTTACTGGTACCCGCTATCATCTGCACGAATCATTAAGATCTCACAGTGGAGTGCACTGATAAGTCTTATCTACCTCTATCTTTCCTTGTGCATCAGTCCGCTCTATACCGTATTTCCGCTTCTGCCACTGAAAGAAAAAAGTATTCAAGCACGCCGTGCAATTGGCAGCGTCGGCTGGGTCTTTGGGTTCATGCATGGCATCGTCTCGTTCTTTGGACAGCTTTCTGGATTTGCAGGACTTGCATTCTTGAGTAACCAATATCAAACGGCACTCATATATGGAGCAGTTGCTTTGTTTCTGTTCTCGCTTCTGATGATCACATCATCCGATCGTGCACGAGCATATTTCGGATTCTTGCATTGGAAGCTATTACATCGCTTTACCTATATTGCCACGATGCTCACAGTGATTCATACCCTGATGTTGGGCACACATTTTCGCGAGTTCTCTCGTTTCATACCAACTCTTTTTTTCTTCTTTCTTTTGGTATTACTTTTGATGGAAGCATATAGATTATTTTGTTACCTTCATGGCTCGCAGTCGCGATCACTGATACGATCAGTGTCCTTTTTTTTGACGGCATGTGCACTGTCAATTGTTGGAGCACTTTCAATGCAAACTGGGGAAAATGTTCTTTCAGTTCATCCAAGTCACAGCGCAAAAACAAATGCTCATTCTCCCAAACACAGTGCGCAGCCAGGTTCAGGATTCTACGAACTACGAGTAATTTCTCTAGATGATTTTCTCGCTGGAAAGCCACAGCATCTTTATTTGCAAATTGTCGACACCAACACTCAAAACGTGATGAACTATATAGAACCTACGCATGAAAGACTATTGCATCTTATTGTCATGGATGAAAACCAAGAATGGTTTGCACATCCTGATCCTTCCTATGACAACACCTACTTCATGACGACTCTCACGTTCCCACATCCTGGAAAGTATTATCTGTTTGCGACCTTTCAAGAAATAGGACAAACTGAGCGGACAATCACACAAACAGTTTCCATTCTTGCTTCCGAAGAAGCAGGTCTCCAAGAGCTTCAAGAATCTCCATTCGTTGATATTGAACTGCGAACACCACTAACGATGAGTAGTGCAGAACTGTCATCAGAAATTGGTGGACTCTCCTTTGGTCTTCGAGAGAAAGTGTCTGGAAAACTAAGCATGAAAATTGATCCCTATTTTGAAGCGCCAGGACATGTCGTGCTTATTCGGAAGGATACATTTGAGTACACTCATCTTCATCCAACCGAATTAAGCGCATCAATGTCCGCACTCGTTTCAAACGATAGCTCCATCTTATTTCGAGTTCCAGCTGAACAGAAACCTGTCTCACCAGGAGAGTACACAGTCTTTGCGGAGTTCTCAATCAATGGGCAGGTGCACACGCAATTATTTGCTATAGTAGTAGAATGAGTTCCATCGCGCACATCCTCATTCTTGTCTGTCTGTTCACCGCCAGTTTTATTTCTCCACTTCAGGTGTCCGCACACATGCTCAAACGTGATGACTCTATTGGGGCAGTTATTCATGTTGACCCCGATGATGATCCCATTGCTGGACAACCATCTTCTCTCTATTTTGAACTCAAGGATACCTCTGGGGAATTTTCTCCACAATCATGTGAGTGTGTCGTCCGAATAAAAAAAGCTGGTGAGGTACTTTCAACATTTCCTCTCTATCAATCAACGACAACGACTGACCTCAATCACGCGGCAGCAACCTACACATTCCCAGAGAAGGGCGTCTATACGATTGAATTGTCAGGCACACCACTTGAAAATGGCATGTTTAGTCCATTTACACTTAGCTATGACATGCGCGTCCAGCGAATGAGCACCCAGCCTGTCGAAAACCAAGCTCAACCATTGACCGAAGAAAAAAAATTGGTTATCCTCCTTGGTAGTATTGGGTGTTGTATTGTACTTATTCTCATATTCCTTTCGCTTCATGGCAAAAAAGCCCAACAGAGAAGCACAAAAAAACTATGAACACTTTCTCAAAGCTCTTGATCGTCATCACACTTCTTTTCACTCTCAGCTCTTCACTTGCTCAGGCACATGTCACTGTGAAGCCAAAAGAAGTCGGCGTGGCTGCATATCAATCATTCTCTATGGCCGTACCTGTTGAGAAAGATCAACCAACGACTTCGTTAAAATTACTGATTCCTGAAGGGTTGGAGTCTGTCATGCCCAATGTGAAGCCGGGATGGACAATTGTTGTGAGCACTACTGGAGAGGGCGAGGATGCCAAAACGACACAGATAGAATGGCAGGGAGGAAGTATCCCTGTCGGACAGCGAGATGAATTTTCCTTTAGTGCAAAGACTCCTTCATCTCCTACGAACCTGAATTGGAAAGCCTATCAAACATACAAAGACGGGACGGTCGTTTCTTGGGATATGGATCCAGAAATGGACATGGATCATAGTGATGAGAACACCAAAGAGGGTGGACCGTATTCTGTCACTGCTGTCATTGATGACTTAACGGCTCCTGAAAGTACGTTACCAGCGACACCAACACAAAGTACAGACAAAAAAGCGTACGGAGCAGTCGCAGCTGCACTGGTGTTGTCTGTGATTTCACTGGTTGTGTCGTTCACGAAAAAGAGTGCCTAAAATCTGCCTCAGCTCCTCTTCAGCCAGGTGCGTATAATTAACTGGTATGAAGGTTTTGATTATTGAAGATGAACAAAAAATTGCTGACTCAATTAAACGAGGATTAGAGCAAGAGCGATTTACGGCCGACGTTGCCTACGATGGAACAACTGGATACGACATGGCTGCAAGTAACGGCTACGACACGATCATCCTCGATCTGATGCTGCCAGGATTAAGTGGTATAGAGATCTGTGCACAATTACGAGAGGAAGGTGTGGAAACTCCCATTCTCATGCTCACTGCCAAAGGTGAGCTTGATGACAAAATTGAAGGCTTTCGTGTCGGTAGCGATGATTACCTCGTCAAACCCTTCGCATTTGCAGAACTTATTGCCCGCGTTCGGTCATTAACAAAACGACGAAAAGAATCAATCGCAGATGTGATTGATTTCAAAGATTTGCGTATTGATACAACGCACTTCAATGTGACTCGTGATGGAAAAGACATTGTACTCTCAAAAAAAGAGTTTGATCTTCTCGTCTATCTCCTTCGACATAGCGGCAAAACCATGACGAAAGATCAGATTATCCAAAGCGTGTGGGAGTACGATAGTGATGTGCTTCCAAATACCATTGAAGTGTATGTGGGATATCTGCGTAGCAAGATTGATAAACCATTTCCGAATAAACCAAGTTTGATTCAAACTGTTCGTGGTTTTGGATATAAGATTGGATAGTATGACTATCACTACAAACATCTTAGATTCTGCCCGCATTAAGTTGACTGCTTCTTACGTTCTCATTGTCCTACTTATCATCCTGCTTTTTAGCTTTGTGTTGTACCAAGGTGCAGTAATGGAACTGCGTCGAAGTTTGCGAACACAGGCACTTCGTTTTGTTCCACGCTATGATCGATTGGTACCGATGTCCGTTATTAATGAACCTGACGAAGAGGTTTTTGAGGCTGCGCGTAATCGAA
>CAZWYZ010000001.1:14982-17987 GCA_964638785.1 uncultured Pseudomonadales bacterium | reverse complement strand
GGACGCTCAAACCAATCCAGGCTGCAATGGAGAAACAAAAACAATTTGTCTCCGATGCAAGTCATGAGCTGCGCACACCACTCACCGCAATGCGAACAGAAATTGAGGTCACTTTGCGTGAGAAAAAAATTGAACCTGCTGATGCTCGTCGAATCTTGGAGAGTAATTTAGAAGAAATAGATAAGATGCGAGCACTGTCTGACTACTTATTAAAGCTGACATCGCTGGACACTGCTGATCACACTCTCAAGCTCGATATCTGCAATATAAATACCATTATTGAGTCCGCATTAAAGAATACGAATCATCTAGCCACACTCAAAGAAATTACATTCAATACGACTGGGATTACCGCCACCCATACAGTGACAGGGAACAAAGTATCCTTGATAGAGCTATTTACCATCCTCTTTGATAATGCAATCAAATACAGCGATGAAAAAGGTGAGATTCGTGTGGCCATTTCACAATCAAAAAAACATGTTCGTATAGAAATCACTGATTTTGGAGTTGGGATACGTGCAACTGAGATTCCCTATATTTTCAATCGCTTCTATCGCGCAGACTCATCTCGAAATAAAAAGAAAGTTGATGGTTTTGGTCTCGGTTTAGCAATTGCCAAAACAATCGTACAACAAAACTTTGGAAAGATTTGTGTAACAAGCGACCTTGGAAAGCAAACAACTTTCCTTGTGATTCTAAACACATAAAAACATTGATCTTTCCGAATACATTCAGACATCTCTCAGAATCCAGAGAGACAATACAACTATGAAATCATTCTTTGCATCACTTCGTATCCACTGGGTAAGAACCCTCATAGTTCTCGCTGTATTCATAGGTATCGGCATATACCTTTACAGCAGGTCTGGCAGCAATAGCAGCACTCCTACCTATCAGACAGCTAGTGTTGAAAAAGGAACACTGATCTCATCAGTGACTGGCTCAGGAACTGTTTCAACTGCAAATAGTGTTCAGCTGACCACGCAGTCTTCAGGTGTCATCAAGAAAATTTATGTCAAAAATGGAGACACAGTCAAAGTGGGTCAAAAAATTGCTGACATTGAATTTGATCAAACAGGACAGCAGCGCTACAGTAGTGCTCTCTCTTCCTACCAAAGTGCACTGAATGCAGTCGCTGCAGCAAAGAGTGGACTGTACTCTGCACAAAGTAAGATGTTCGCTGCGAATCAGAAATTCATCAATGATGCAGCCGAGCGCGATCTCGCAACTAGTGATCCTACCTACATCCAACAAAATGCTGATTGGAAAGCAAGTGAAGCAGATTACCTGCGCCAACAAAGTGTGATTACACAATCACAGAATGCACTTTCAGCAGCTTGGATTTCATATCAGCAGTCATCGCCAGCTATCTATGCCCCACTTACAGGGACATTAACCGGTTTTTCACTCCAGGAAGGATCAGTAATTACTGCTCAGACAACGACAACCGGTTCCACATCGTCACAAAAAATTGCGAGTGTCACCACGAATGCCATTCCAACAATCGCAGTGAATTTGACGCAAATTGACGTGCCAAAAGTAAAAGTTGGCCAGAAGGCAACGATCACACTTGATGCATATGCAGAGAAAACATTTACCGGCAAAATTGTCAGCATCGATACTGTTGGTTCAGTGAGTTCGAGTGTCACAAGCTATCCTACTGTCATCGCATTGGATGAAAAGAACGCTGATATTCTTCCCAACATGTCCGCGCAGGCAACGATCATTTTGGACAGTAAGACTGATGTACTGATGGTTCCAGCATCAGCTATTACCAGAACTGACGGTGTGAGTACTGCTCGCATTCTGAAAAACAATACTCCAGAAGTTGTTCCAGTCACAACTGGATTGACGTCTGACTCACATATTGAAATTGTTTCAGGACTACAAGAAGGAGACACCGTCATCACAGCAGTAGTTACATCATCATCAACATCGGGCACAAGCACATCACCCTTTAGCTCCTTCGGGGGAGCACGCGGTGGGTCAGGTGCGACTCGTATACAGGCCCGGTAAGTACATCGAGCACCACCAATTCCTATGAAACCGATTATTTCAGCCTCACATATTCGAAAAGTCTACACGATTGGCGATGTTGAGACGGTCGCATTAAATGATGTGTCTTTTGAAGTTTTTAAAGGCGAGTTCGTGGCAATCATGGGGCCTTCTGGCTCTGGAAAATCAACCCTCATGCATATCCTTGGAGCGCTCGATACCCCCACATCGGGAAATTACATTTTAGATGGTCAGAACGTATCGAAACTGTCTGACGATGAGCTCGCTACTGTACGAAATCAAAACATCGGCTTCATTTTTCAGGCGTTTAATCTGCTTCCTCGTACGTCTTCAATTAAGAATGTTAGTTTGCCTATGCGGTATGCAGGTATTCCCCAAAGAGAACGTGAAGAGAAAGCCAAGCAAGTTTTAGAGCAGGTTGGGCTTGGGCACCGCCTCTATCACACCTCAAATCAACTGTCTGGTGGACAACAACAACGAGTCGCTATTGCTCGTGGACTTGTCATGAACCCTGCAATTTTGCTTGCTGACGAACCTACAGGCAACATTGCCTCAAATCAAGCTTCTGAAATTATGGGCATATTTCAAAAACTCAATGATGATGGCCATACAGTCGTCATGATTACACACGAGCCCGATATCGCTGCACATGCCAAACGAGTCATCGTCATCCGAGATGGAAACATTGTTGATGATAAGAAGAATAAAACACAAGTGAAGGCACAGTTTATTGCGAATCAAGACAGATAATATGAACGATATTCTAGAACTCATAAAGGAATCTTTTTCGTCACTGACATTAAATAAGTTACGAACAGGACTTGCGGTGCTTGGAATTATCATTGGTATCGGGAGTGTGATCGCTCTTATTTCACTGGGACAGTCAAGCCAAAAATCAATAGAAAACTCCATCCAATCACTAGGGAGTAATTTACTTACTGTCATCCCCGGTGGACAAACGAGTGGAGGAATTCGTGGTGCAGCTG
>CAZWYZ010000001.1:12633-14972 GCA_964638785.1 uncultured Pseudomonadales bacterium | reverse complement strand
CTACACTCACACTGGAAGATGCGACTGCGATGAGTACTGACAGTACGCTGACAGAGGTCTCAAAAGTCTCACCAGAATACAGTAATCGATCACAAGTGACTGCGGGTGCAAACAACACGAATACATCAATCTATGGAGTCATAGATACGTACGCAGACATTCATAAAGTAAGTATGGCCAGTGGCGTTTTCGTAACCCAAAGTGATGTTGCACGACTAGGCAAAGTTGCAGTTTTGGGTCCAACAGCAGCTGCAAATTTATTTGGAAATGATGACCCTTTAAATCAACAGATACGTATTAACGGACAACTGCTCACCGTTATTGGTGTTACCACATCAAAAGGTGGATCAGGTTTTCAAAATCCCGATGACGCAATCTATGTGCCACTTTCGACTGCAATGAAGATCCTGTTTGGAGCTACGAACATCTCAACGATTGCAGTCGAAGCAAAGAGTGCAGAAACGATGACAGAAGCTCAAAATCAAATTGGATACTTCTTGCTTGCACGCCACAAAATTGCAGATCCAGCAAATGCTGATTTCTCGATCTTTTCGCAAAATGATATTTTAAATACGGCATCGTCCATCACTGGAATATTCACGACGCTACTTGGAGGTATTGCGGCAATTTCACTCCTAGTTGGTGGAATTGGAATTATGAACATCATGCTTGTAACCGTGACCGAACGAACACGAGAAATTGGACTGCGAAAAGCTCTTGGAGCAAAAAAGAATATTATTGTTACACAGTTCTTAACTGAAGCAGTCATCCTCACCATCGTCGGTGGCATCTTTGGATTGCTCTTAGGAGTTACTATTTCATTCATACTCTCAAAAGTTATGTCCATTCCATTCACACTCTCACCAACATCTGTTGCACTCTCTATTGGAGTCTCAGGTGGGATCGGCATCCTCTTTGGATGGTACCCTGCACGTACGGCTGCAAACTTGCAACCAATCGAGGCGCTGCGCTACGAATAGCTCCACCCTTCATTTAAGCTCAAACTCAGCCGGCAGGTGTGTAATAGGTAGGATGAAACAATTGATGGATTCATCATTATTTTTTACATGGAGTATCTATGAACAAAGAACAGAAGAATGAGTATATAAAAATCATTCTCATCGCACTTGTCGTTGGCGTCCTTGCATTTGGTGCTGGAACACAGTATCAGAAACGTAAAGTGGGTTCCTTTCTGACAGGCGGGAATCCAGGAGCTGGTCAATCATTTCGAAACGGAGGCGGCATGATGAATGGTGGTGCTCGATCTGGAATGACAGGTGGGAATCGTGGCGGCTTTCGGCCAGTCAGTGGTGAGATCATTAGCCAGGACGAGAACTCAATTACCGTCAAACTCGCAGATGGCAGTAGCAAAATAATCTTCCTCGCACAAAGCACATCGATTAACAAAGCAGATCAAGGATCAGCAGCAGACCTCCAAACGGGAAAACAGGTAGCTGTCTTTGGAACTGAAAATGCAGACGGAACAGTTACTGCAAATACCATTCAAATTGATCCTCAACGATCTGGCATGGGTATGATGCGTGAATCGACTCCATCAGCATCCAAACAACCAGCACAAAAGACTCTCTAAGCTCATTCTTAGCTTTCTTTTCTATAGTAATCATATTGCACCCAGTTTTCTCCACTGGGTGCTTCTTTTTTGGCAGTAGCTACCAAAAATATTTCGTTTACAATTTTCTCATGAACATGTTTAAGCCAACTGCTGCAAAAACTCCAGAAGAATACATTCAACTCATCGATGAACCACGTAAAAGCCAGATTGAAAAACTGCATAGGTTCATTCTCCAAACGGTTCCAGAGCAAAAGCCATTCATACTCTCAGGAATGATTGGGTATGGAAAGTATCACTATAAATATGAGAGTGGGAGAGAAGGTGAGTGGGCACTGTTTGCACTTGCAAGCCAAAAAAACTATATATCTATCTATGCGTGCGCAGCCAATGGGAATGACTATATTGCAGAGCAATATAAAGAGAAGTTACCCAAAGCTAGTATCGGAAAAAGCTGTATTCGCTTTAAAAAATTTGAAGATATTGATCTTTCGGTGTTAAAAACGATTCTGCTTGAAGCGGAAAAATTGGGTGGATTTGGACAAGCTCTTGCATAATTTCGTCAATACAGGTACGCTCAAGAAAATTATAGGGGAGATCTATGAAGCAGTACCTTACAGAACTTATTGGAACATTTTTTTTAACGTTAGTTGTCGCTCTCTCAGGTGGAAGTGATTTTGCACCACTCGCCATCGGAGCAGTTTTAATGGTCATGGTCTATGCAGGTGGCTATCTTTCTGGCGCTCACTATAACCCTGCCGTCAGTATT
>CAZWYZ010000001.1:4687-12623 GCA_964638785.1 uncultured Pseudomonadales bacterium | reverse complement strand
GAGGATACATACTCGCACAACTGGTAGGAAGTATTTCTGCGCTGCTCATTGCCCAAGGATTGACTGGGCAATCGTTTTCACCCGCAACAAGTGACTCTATCATTTTCGCCCCAATTATTGCTGAAGTGTTGTTCACCTTTGCACTCTGCTACGTCATCTTGCACACTGCTGTCAGCAAGGAATCAAAAGGAAACTCGTATTACGGACTTGCTATCGGTGGAACATTAATGCTATCGGTCATCGCCGCTGGACCAATCTCAGGTGCCATCTTAAATCCAGCAATTGGAACTGCAGCATATATCGTTTCTGTCCTCACGGGAGGAGCTGTAACTGTTGAGGGACTAGCACTCTCACTGATTGGACCAGTCGTTGGTGCAGTTCTTGCTGCAAGTGTCTACGGCATTCAAAAAAGTTAATTCAAAAAAGTACCCTTGAACGAGAAAAGGCGCTCATCATTTCGGATGGCGCCTTTATTCTCTTTATACAATTGTTTGATTCAATGTGGCTTCAGATTTTGCGAACACCGAACTGACCAGTGCTTTCGCTCGGATTTGTGCCTAGCGTCACTGTTACCGTATACCCAGATGCAACCGGGGTAATTACGTTCGTCACGTCGGCATCTTTCAAGGTTCGTATAGCATCCTGAATAGGCCGTAGCAAACCCGGCTCACGGAAAGCTGCCCATACACGCTCGGCAGCAGCAATCTGCCAACGCTCGTGTAACAGAGAGATAAGACGCGCTACAGAGCGAAATGCATCGCGACTGAGCACGTATGTAGTAATTTTTGAATAATCATTGGCCTGTCTTTTGTTCACTTCTTCTGACTGAGTACCGGCCGGACCACTCGACAGACGCAGTGTGATTTCAACAAATTCCTCGGTCAGGTCAAGATCGGGAAATTTGTCGACGATGTCTGCGGCCTGAGCAACTTGCTCTGCCGTCGTTAATGTTAAAAGCAAATTGCGCAAGGCAAGGCGTTTGGCTTCGGCTATCTCTAGATTCGTCTTTTCCATTTTTCTTTCCTCTTTCAAATATCCTCATGATCTGAGAGCTGTCTCAATTGGAGACTGCACCAAAACCTCCAAGCAAGATCTTGGGGCAGTCTCCATACAATCAAACAATGTTAAAGTGCAAATCTGTCCTGGATAGGGGGAACTCGGTAGTCGAGTAGACCTATGAAAAACAGAGGTACAGTATACCTTCGAAAGGCACTAAAAGCAATACTATAGGTCTATTTATGGGAGAATTATGTCGTGATAGGCATAGAGGACATCTTGGCCATTCACTGCCTTTTTCTCGACTTTGGCGATGTATGCATCATCAGTCCATCCAACGACATCTGGAAAGAACATCTCTGAGGTAATAATGAGGTTGTTCCCTGACCACACCTTGAAATGGATGTGCGGTGGTCGATACCCAGTCCCTTCACCATAGCCTTTTGGCATGTGGGTCTCGAAGGTGTAGTCACCAGTACGAGACGTTGTAATTCTTCCTCTGTAAGCTGTGTCATGATACACACCTGTTGGATCAGCTTGCCAAATATCAATGACCACATCGGAGCGTACCTGTTTGCATCCACGGGCGAACACTTTGCCACTCACAATGATTTTTTGACCGGCTGCACCATCTGGCGCAAGGCCACTACGAAATGGAGTATTCTGCTTGTAGTAGGGTCCATCACCATCAGGGAAGGTCGAAAGACACCTTTCGCGTTGTGCGGCAAGGAGTTTATCAGCTGTACTTTGAGGAGATCTTGTTGAAACAATAATGGCTGCAATTCCCAGAACGAACAGCAATCCAACGATGTTTTTTCTTGAACGGATGTTCATAGTCTTAGTGGTAGAAGGTATATGTTTTTTTTGTTTTCAGCGTTAGCTCTGCTTGCCAGGATCTCCAGTTAAACTCCCATGGATCTGTCTTTCGACCCGGAGCAATATCAGAATGTCCCAATATATGGACAATTGGGAGTCGTGAGGATATATCTGCTGCAAGGTTCGTTAGCGACGTGTATTGTGCTGTCGTGAACCCTGTCTTTTCCGTTCCAATTAGTTCGATTCCAATACTAAACTCATTAATCTTCTTTCGACCATCAGGCTTTGGCATCTGACTATCACCAGCGTGCCACGCTTGATAGTTTTCTGACACGAGTTGATAGATTTTTCCATCACGCGCGATGACATAGTGAGCCGAGACTTCACTTTGATCCAACACTGCTTTTGCATCTTCAATTGTTATCCCATTTTTGACGTTTGGATTATACAAACTATGAACAATGATCGTATCGACCTTTTGTACGTCGCGCGATTCATCACTCTTCCAGGTCGAAGGCAGTTGATTGATTGAGAGTGATGAAGTCACTGTCACGGGCGGAATTGTTGGAGTTGGTTTTGGTGTTATCTTTGTGGAGGCATCTGGGCTCGGACTTGCACTATTCTCAGGAGTGCTGCTTTCATCTGTTGTTTGTGGCACATCTGAAGGTTGCACAAACATTGCTCCTGTTTGCGTTCTGCTGCACCCAGTTGTTAAAAAAGTAATCAAGATCACAATCATTCCTGTTTTTTTCATGTGCACCTAGTATACTAGAAAAAATGTTAAGGAGAATCCTATGTATACAGCACTTGCACTAATCCGCGAAGAACTCAAAGGCGCTCACGACATGCTGGAGTCAGTTGTCGTCGATATTAAGCCAGAAGATCTCCAAAAAGATCCTGGAGGAAAAGCCTTTCCACTCGGCAGCATGTACGCACATCTTATTTTTTCTGAAGACGCGATCGTCAACGGAATGGTTCAAAAGAAAACACCACTCTTTGCAGGTGAATGGGCAGCAAAGACAGGTGCAAGTAGTCCGATGCCAGCTATGGATGCAGATTGGTCTGTGAATAATGAGAAGTGGTCAAAGACAGTGCAAATTGATCTGCCAGCACTGCAAGCATACGCACAAGCAGTGTATGCAGCGACTGAGAGTTATGTTGCAACCCTGACTGATGAAGATATGGAAAAAGAAATTGATCTTGGCGATTGGGGAAAGAAGAAACTAGGATTGCTGCTGGCCGGTATGGTCATTGGGCATACATATAGCCTTACAGGTGAAATCAGTGCAATCAAAGGCGTTCATGGCTCCAAGGGCTATCCATTTTAAGCAGCAGTAACATAGTGTTACTTTGCTAATTTGTCAGCGTAAAAATCAACACTCTTGTTCACGGCTTCATTCCATGCTGGTCGTAAGTTGTGATCAGCTCCAGGGTAGCGTTCATACTCCACAGCCTTTTTTTCCTTTCGAAGAAATGTGGCTAGCTCATCTGACCACCAGAAGGGGACCTCAGGATCATTCATCCCTTGGTGGATTTGAAGTGGTGCAGCAATACGGTCATAGTACTTCGCTGGATTAAACAGCTCAACATCATAGAATGACTCAAAGCGAGCAAGATCTTTGCGTTCTGCCTTCCCACCATCTGCATCTTCATCAGAGTACGCAAGAATAGAATAGGGAAATGGTTTTGATACTGGAGCCCAAAGGACAGTTGGGTATGCGGCTTTCGTAATTGCAAGTGTCGCAAGTGCAATATGGCCACCATTACTATGCCCCCATAGTCCTGTGCGTGAAGTATCTGCACGGATTTTCCCAGAATAGCTTGCGTCCAATCCAGAGTTCATGTTTTCTAGACTCGCAAGTAATGAAAGCACAGTCGTGTAGCTTTGAAAACGCGCTTCGTACGGGTCATCCGTTCGCATATCCGAACCTCCGTATCCTAAAAAATCTGGAGCGATCGTGATATATCCATTCTCTACAAATACGGATGCACTTGGCTGTGTACCGACTCCTGATCTATAACTTGAAAGCGGTGCGTACCCACGCAACATGACAAGCACTGGATATGTACCATCTGCCTTTGGTGTGTTCACAACCCCAGTTACTTTCTTTAGAGTCGTGTCAGTTGGGGATGGAGCAAATGAAAAATGAAAAAGTTGTGAACGACTTGTTTTGGTCTCACTGATCACGTCGCCTAGTTCTATTCCTGTCGCCTGAAATTGATGGGTAGAAAGATTCTCAAATGAGTATGAGACAAGGGGAGTCGGAAGTGGGGTCGGCTGAACTAAGAATGATCCCACTGGTGTTTGCTTTTGATATGAAAAGAAAAGCGCAATACAGAACGCACCGATACAAAAGCTACTCGCACACAAAAGGGCAATTTTCATTCTACCCTATTCTATACCTCTTTTAGCTCTATGTGCGTAAGCCTCGTCGCAGGAGTTGAAATGTATATGCATCGACATTTGGTATTTTCACAATATCAACTCGTGAGTGTGCAAGTGCTAATTTTGTCGTGTGAATTAAGGTAAATAACTTCTCTTTTGAACGTATAGATGCATGGTCATCAGGCCATAATTGACTGTAGATCTCATCACTTGATAGTGCTCGATTTCTCCAAAGAACGTATAACAGCTCATACTGTTTCTTATCGATTTTGACATCTTCTATCTCTAAGCCAATGCCATACCCAAAAAACACATATGCATTGTCCAAAAGTGGTTGTTTATCCTTCAACTCTCGAAAATAGGAATTCACTCGATTCTGGTGAAGGTCATCATTATACAGAGAGTAACTCAATGAAGAATAGGGAACGATGTACTGTGCAAAGTTCTTGAGAATGTTGAGAAACACCTCATCCTTTTTGGAGCTATAGAGATCTGCATGTCTGTAATAGTTGGGTGGACTCTTTCTGACAAGTAAATTCAATTCAGGAGATGCAAGCCACTCTTGGAACTCACTTTCCACACGCTGGAGTATTCGAATTCTTTCTTGTCTCGTTTTGCGAATCGCATTCACATGCGTCAACATGTATGTTCTCTCCGCTTCATCGGTATGAAGTTCGATTCTCGCGGTTGACGGAGATAGTTCATTCTGTCGTAACTTTCTGACTTGATCTCGCAGAGATTCAGTGGAGTAGTCGTCATAAATTCCGTACACGTCATTTGCGATGTCAACTTCGTGGACAGGTCGCATGAGGTCAAGCCATAATCGGTACAAGATTTTTATGTCAGGAGAAGTCAGTGTTGTCGCTTCAACTCCCAATCCCCAACCTAATCCTTTTCCATGAAAGACTGCTTCAGGATACAGAATTTTGCGTCGTCGAAGATCATTGCCATAAGCTCTCACCGTATCGAGTTTATTCTCAGTGCTACGCTGATCACTCGGAACAAAAAGTACCCTCGCTAAATCACTATTCGGAACAATATATCCATAATTGTGTGCCAATGTTTTAAAATACTCAGCCATTTTCCGACTGGTCCGTTTTCCTGGGAGAAATTCATTGTCAGAACTATCAGTGAGCTTAAAAAGCAAGTTTGCGAATAACCAATCTTGGAAAGCGTGATCATGAAGGGCATCTTCGATAGAAATGCGATGTTCGCTCAAAGACATTGATCTATTTTACAGAGGTGGTCAAGAGATGCGATGGAAACCTAGATTTTGCTTACTTCATCTAAAAATTCTGGCGACCACACGCGTATCTTTTGTGATGGTAAAAGGAGCACTCGTTCTGGAGCAAGCTCTTGAACAAACTCTTCCGTATGACTCACAAGCACCATTGCACCTTCATAGGATTTTAATGCTTCTAGAATCACACGTTGACTTAAAACATCCAGATATGTTGTTGGTTCATCCAACACAAGGACATTGTAGGGATGTGTCATTAAGAGAGCGATTGAGAGTCTTGTTTTCTCGCCACCTGAAAGTGTGCCAATGTGCTGTCCTAACCGTTCTTTCGAAAATAGAAACCGCATTAAGAATCCATAAATTCTATCTCTTGGGACTCGTTGCGTTGCTTCAACAGCCTCAAACAATGTTTGACTATCATCAAGGAGCGCAGTTTCTTGAGAGTAGTACCCCAGCGCTAAATTTTCGCTTGCAATGACCTTTCCAGTATCTGGAAGAAGTTCCCCGGTAAGCATTTTAATGAGAGTCGTTTTACCAACACCATTTGGACCTATTAGCGCGAGGATTTCACCACGCAATACTTCTACTGTCAGATCAGTGATTACATGATGTGAGCCAAATGATTTTGAAAGATTTTCAACACGCAGCGGTACAGCTCCCACCGCAATCGGTGTCGGAAATTTTGCCTTAAATGTTGCGAGTTCTTTTGGGAGTTCTGGTAACTTATCTTTAATGCGTTCAATTTTTCGCTCCTGCATGACACGTTGATGAACACCTTTCTTTGAGGTCATCTTTCGTAGGTTCACCAATCCTTCTTCCATTCGCTTCACGTGTTTTTGCTCATTCACGACTTTACGACGCAACAAATCATCATTCTGTTTTTTTGTTCGTACAAACTGTGTGTAGTTACCTGTATACGTATCAATCTTGTGTGTATGTGTATTGAGGAAAAGAACATGTTTGATGTGACGATCGAGCAAATCTAAGTCATGCGAAACAACCAGCAGGGTAAATGGGTAGGTTGCCAAAAACTGCATGACCCATTTCTTGCCAGCCTCATCAAGAAAGTTCGTCGGCTCATCGAGCAGTAAAATTTGTGGGCGTGCAAGAAATGCTTTGGTGAGTGCCAGCTTCGTTTTTTGACCACCACTTAATGACTGCAAGTCGCTACCGATATGTGTCCAATCAAGTTCGAGACCTGAGAAGATTGTATGGATTTGAGCCGTCGATGATGTATGCGAGGGATCAACATAGCTATAGACATCAGTAGCAGAAGAAAGAAGCGGATCATATTTTACTTCTTGTGGGACCATTGCAAGTTCTTCATCAATCTCTATTTTTCCATCACTCGGAAACTCTTGTTTGGTCAGTAATTTAAACAATGTCGATTTTCCCGCTCCATTTTGTCCAACAATTCCAACTTTGTCATTTTTGCCCACCGAGAAATCAACCTCGTCAAAGACAGGTTCATACCCATATGAAAATGAAATCTTTTTTGCTCGAATCATGTGATGTTGATTATCTCACACTGATTCTTTTCCTTTTGATGATCCGCAGCGCAAGCGCAGCAAACACCACTCCAAGAACAATCAGTGCGAGCAGCTCAGGGGCACCAGAAAGGAAGGTCACGAGTGATGGCCAACTTGCTCCGAATGCATTGCCCAGTGCTGTGAAAAGATATGCCCATACAAACTCACCGACGAAAACAACGCTGACAAATCGCACGAATGAGTATTTTCGAAGACCAGACGCAAAGTTCACCGGCGGACACAGAGGGGTAACAAGCCAACGGCTAAAGAAGATGTACCACACTCCCCAGCGTTCAAGATTCTTATCTACTTCTGATAAATGGTGTGCTGTTATTCCAAATCGCTGAATAAATATCGTGACAGGAGCACCAAATCGACGAGCGACACTATACGCAATCACATCGCCCAGTGTTGTGGAAAAACTTACTAAGAAAACAACTGGCCAAAAACGCAGAGTTGTATCAACCGTAAATGATCCTGCTGCCAAAACGAGCGTCGATGCAGGAAGAGGAAGCCCTAAACCCGAGAGAAAAACCACAACTGCTACCGTTATGTATCCGTATGACACCAAGAGCGTAAGAAAGACACTGACAAGTGTTGTCATGGTATGTGTGGTGAGGTGACTTGTGAGGACTGAAAAGTGGAAATAATTGACCGAATCTCTTGCAGAAGTTCATCAGCGTCTTTATTCTCTTGCTTCGCAATTCTTTCTATACTTTCAAAGCGATTTTTTGAATTGAGTTCTACAACCGCGTCAAATTCTGAAAGAGGTACGCCATACACTTTCGAAACATAAGGGATGGACATCCACTTTTCAATTACCTGCACATCAGTTTGACGACGCATAGGCCGTGGTCGATCATCAACCCGTCTCACTATGCGGGAACCAATAAAGACTGCATACACAAAACAAAGGAGACTGAGCACGATCACAAGCAAGAGGTGGCTTTTCTTTGAAAGAATTGGTGA
>CAZWYZ010000001.1:0-4677 GCA_964638785.1 uncultured Pseudomonadales bacterium | reverse complement strand
GAAAAGAGAATCTGCTATCCTATCCCAAGTCCTATGGAAAACTCCACGTTCCCTCATCACACAGTTTCACAGCCAGCACATTCAACCCCACAGTCAGAGCTTCCACTGAAGAAGCTCACTACACCAATGATAGTTGGAATTGCGATTGGAACTATCGCACTCACAGGTGTACTCCTCTATGGGATGAATATGCTTTTAAGCCCACGTGTCAAACCGTCACCATCTCCATCACTTGAACCAATTGCAACCCAGGCACCTGCGCTCACTATTGATCCTCGTGATATTCCAACACCGGAACCAACTCCCACACTTACACCAAAACCATCGCCAACACCAACACTTACACCGAAGCCAAGTGTAACTCCAACACCGACTGCATCTGCTTCAGCGGCACCTGCAACTTCCGTCACTATCACGGCAATAGGTGGTCAGGATGGGTATGTTGATAGCATTGCAACTGTTTCTGCATCACAAGACATTCGTGTCGGACGAAACAATGCAGCAACGATCAGAGGACTCTTTGGTTTCGATATTGGTAGCCTTCCAAAGACTGCGAAAATTACAAGTGCAGTGTTGAGACTTTACCAGTCATCAGTAGTCGGAAGCCCATATACTGCTGGAGGATCTATCGTTGTCGATCACCTCGATTTTGGTGGCACAATCACCGCTGACGACTATAACGGAGGAAATGTCTACGCCTCAAGCATTGGCACAATCAGCACAAGCACCTCAACAGAGTGGAAAACCCTTGATGTGACCGAGCGCATTAAGTACGATCTGTCTGTCCATACGAGTGCCCAATTTCGACTCCGATTTACGACTGAGACGGTTGGAGGTGATGCTACCGGCGATGTAGCTGTATTCTCGAGCAAAAACAGTGGCTACGATACGAACCCTCCTCAACTTGTTATCACCTACAACTAGATCCCTTGACAGAGTTTCCGTTGCATCCTATAATATTTGAGTTCGTTTTTATTTATTTGTGGAGGATTAGGAAGAATGAAGCACCAGAGTATCGTGCATTCGCTCACTGTTCGCACATTCATTAATGCGGGATGTGCCTTGCTTGAAATTACTAAGAAGGGGGACGAGTACGCCGTTACAATTTGCGACAGTGGGGCAAAAACAGCGTTCAAAATGAATCTTCGCAAAGAGCGTGAGGTCTTTGCGGAATTGACCTTGGACCATAAACCAACCGCTACTGAGTTGAACCGGTGGATGAATGAAAAGCGATGGTTCACATTCAACAACACTGCGGGATCAGTTGAAGCAATGCTCGCATTGTTGCCATAATCGCTTCGGTCCTATTACAGGGCAGTAAGCTACACAAAAAAGAAAACGAAAAGGCCACCTCAAGCAGGTGGCTTTTTCAATTCTTACCAGCTTCCACCGCCACCTCCGCCTCCTCCACCACCAGAACCACCACCTCCACCTGATGATGAACTTGGGCTCACTGTCATTGATGATGTCACATCCGTTGCAAAGCCATTATAAAAGCCAGCAGAGTACAGTGATGCGGTATTGACTCCGTGCATATAAGACGGTGGCGCCACTTCAAGTCCTTTCATCTCCTTTGAAAGTTGATCGACAACACCAAGGGCTATAGCAAATGGTAGCATGTCTTCGAAGAAGAGATGCTTCTCCATAATCTTTTCCCTCCACGCACCACGTTTAATAGTGTCTTGTAAACCTTTTGCTTGAAGCATTGCATTGGTTCCTTTGGCCGATTTTTGAACCATATTAGCTATGCAAAAAATGGAAATAAATGCTGCCAGAAAGCCAATTGGCGCCAACACTAAGATCATCATGTCAGTACTTATCGGGAGTCGATCAGTTACATACAAGACACCAAAAAGTACGAGTGATATTCCAATGACATTGATTGCAGCTTTCAATCTGGCATGTGCTGGGCTGCCCGTAAAGTAGGCTTGTTTTGTCAGCTCCTGAAAGAGCTCACCTTTAATCTTTTCAAAACTGACATAAAACTTTTTCTTCAGATCTGAGAGGTGAATAGTGTCACCAGTCGCAAAAAGTTCAGAAAGCAACACTGCCTGATAGTGTGGAAGTGATCCTGGATGTTTCGCTAACTTTTTAAACTCATAATCTGCCGATGCTATCCACGACTTTTCTTTTATCTGGGTAATCGAAAGATACTTGTGTCGTGCGAGATCAATAATGTCAGCAGTGAGGTCAATTCCGTCATACCGTTCATCCAACATCGCACCTGCCATACCAGGTGAAATTTTGAGTGGTTCATATACGAGCGGAAGGAGTGCGTGTGTAAACAACGGCCGCTTTCGCACTTCTCGCTCGGTATCATCAAAGATGTTATAGCGAACATACTCTAAGTCACGTCCAGATCGGTTCCAAACATACAAACTATATCCAGTCGGAATAATGAACAGAAGTACCCAGATGTTATCAACAATAAGTGTTACCATTTGCTGGGTCTTTGTCGGCAACATGAGTGAGTTCTCAGGTGAGAGTGTGGCATCAAGTGTCACATTCTCCCCATACGAAATCCCTTCGTTGTACGTCAAACTCAACACTAAATCTCCAGCTGGATCGACAATACACTTCCCATCATCCCCGCCAAAAGAACCTGATGTGCAGCGTGCATCCAGAATCTTCGCATGAAGCGATGAAAAGGTTGCATGCACTTTATGAACAGGAATCTGCCAGCCTTCACCAACGATGTCCCATACCAACTGTGGAGACTCTCCATCAAGCAACAAAGCATTATGTACCGTATAAGAAATGCGATACACCTTCGTCCCTGAAAAAGTCACGTCTTTATCACCGATCTTGAGCATCAGTGAGTTCTTTACATACGATTTCTGATACGGGATTGACTTGTTTTCCGTGTCTTTTACTTCGACATCGGTTATTTTCGTGGTGATGTGTTTCCCATTGATTTCATATCGATACGGAATGTATCGATAAATCCCATGCTTCTGTAACGTTGTTTCATATCCAATTGTTTCATTAATGGTCAGTGTTGAGTCTTTTTGAAGCGTTAGCTTGCTAGAAAAGGAGACGACATCATCAGTGTATGTGATGGGTGGCGTATCTTGGGTGATTGCAGGGCTCGCAGCATGTACTCCTGATGAAGTGAGATGGAGTGCAAACACAAAACCCAAGAAAAAAAAGATCTTTTTCATACGATTAGTGTATCACTTCTGCCTAGTTGCAGTGGCGCTTCGTCGGGCATGGATAAACTTCTCAATCATGATGATACTGGTACACCACAAAATACCGGTCGCGTATCCAGCTATAACGTCACTGGGATAGTGCACACCTAAGTAAATGCGACTGAATCCGATAAGACCAACCAAGAAAGCTGACACTACTGAGGCAACAAGAGTAAGACGAGCGAGTTCATCGCATGACCTGATGGGAAACTATACGAGTTTTCTATCGCAAGAGGCATGAGTGTCGGTCGAGGGCGAGCAAAGAAAACCTTCAGAAGCAAGTTAAGGACTGCAGCTGATAAAAATATTAAGCTAAATAAAATCGCTTCCTTTTGCTTTTTGTGGTAGAGATAGGCAACAACAAGAATACAGAGGATGAAAACAGCGCGTGGACTACCAACTGCAGTAATTGTGTACATTATTGCGGTCAATGCGTCAGAGCGCAGGGAATAGACAGAGGGAACAATATGCCCATCAAAACTTACAACTTCATTCCGAAGAATATCTTCGGCAAGCTTCATGACAACTGTGAACGTAAATGCAACAAGGCTTGCACCAAAACTCATCTGCGCAATATATGGGTGAGTCGAGATAAACTTTCGAAGTCTTGTCTTAAAAGTAGGTTTTCTATTCATCCTCTTTAGGATACGATATTGCGAGGAAAAAGACTATTTCTGATTCACTACCTAGAGTAGAATAAGTGTATGCCAACTTTTTATTTAATTAGACATGGACAAAAAGAGCAAACTGATTTTGACCCCGTGTTGACAGATGTAGGTCGTCAGCAAGCTCGTAAAACTGGTCTCTTTCTAAATCAGTTTCCCATCCAGAAAGTCTTTGCAAGTCCAAAGAAACGAACGCAACAAACAGCTCGATATATTACTGAGCAACTCGATACTGTCGACTCCATATGCACGGATGACCGACTGATAGAGAGAATGGATTTTGGTGATGGCAAACATAACAACCGTGATGAATTTTATACTGAATGGACCTACGCAACCCGAAATCGTACGTATGTTCCAAAAAGCGGATTGTCTTCCTATTTGACTGGCAAGCGCCTCCAATCCTTTTTAGAAGAATTTAAGGATACGAACGAGCATGTTGTTGTAGTTACTCATGGTGGAGCCATCGCTGATTTTTTGCGCAATGTGAGTGAAGAGGATGCACTTCTTCCAATTCAGTTTACTTTTCCTGAAGGGAGAGACTTTCGTATAGATGAGTGTTCCGTCACAATTATTTCCAGCACTGGAGATGCGTATGCAATACACACACTGCATCATACGAAACATCTTCTTTAGTGGAGTTTTTCACCGCGTGAAAGCATAGCGAGTATTGATTTCATCCTTCGTATCCGAGTCTCAGGCTTTTTGGCAGTTTGCAACTTCCATCCAATCGCATATCTATTTGTTTTATTTAAGCTATTGAAAAATTCGAGCGCTTTCTTGTCCTGCCCAAGTTCTTTCATGAAATCGACTGGCATCTT